>JBDSLP010000192.1:0-6157 GCA_039916325.1 Nakamurella sp.
CCACGCGTCGTAATCCACGAGACCGGTGACTGGCTCCGCCGCCGGATCGCGGCGCAGCGCCACGGTGCGGAAGCTCATCTTCAACGCGTCGTACACCAACACCCGACCGAGGAGCGGCCGACCGACCCCGCTGATCAACTTCATTGCCTCGGTGGCCATGATCGAGCCGATCACACCACAGACGACGCCCAGTACACCCCCTTCGCCGCAGGACGGCACCGAACCCGGTGGCGGTGGCACGGGAAACAGGTCGCGGTACTGGGGCCCGTGCTCGGCCCAGAACACGCTGACCTGACCCTCGAAACGGAACACGGACCCCCAGACGTACGGGATCCCGAGCAGGACGCAGGCGTCGTTGACCAGATAACGGGTCGCGAAATTGTCGGTCCCGTCGATGACCAGGTCGTAGGACGCGAGCAGCCCCAGGACGTTGTCGGCGTCGAGTCGGGCGGCCATCGGGTGGACGACCACCGAAGGGTCCAGCAGGGCCACCGTGTCGACGGCGGAGTCCACCTTCGGCCGACCGATGTCGGCGACCCCGTGGATCGTCTGGCGCTGCAGGTTGGAGGCCTCCACGACGTCGAAATCGACGAGTCCGATCGTGCCCACACCGGCTGCGGCGAGGTAGGTCAGCACCGGCGCGCCGAGACCGCCCGCACCGATGACGGCCACCCGCGCGCGACGCAGCCGCCGCTGACCGAGTTCCCCGAGGTCAGGCAGCAACACGTGCCGCGAGTAGCGGTCGAGCTCGACGCGGGACAGCGGCGGGCCGGGCTCGACCAGCGGCCCAAGATTTGCGGTGGAGACGACGGTCATCCCCTCAGTCTGCCGGAGGTCGCTACTTCGGCTTGTCGCCGACGCCGGGTGGGATCAGCCCGTGGTCGCGGTGGCCGCGCCCTCGGCGCCGGCGGGTTCCGGCCACGGGTTCGGCAGGCAGGCCTTACCGTCAGCGACGGTGGACCCGTTGATGCCGGCCAAGGCGTCGTTCGAGGTGCTCCAGGACTGCTGCATCATGACGGGCGCGAGCGCTCGGTCCTGCCCGCACGGCTGATGCCCGTAGCCCAGAGCGTGGCCGACTTCATGATTGATCGCGTACTGGCGGTAGGAGTTGAGGTCTGTGCCGTACGTCAGCGAGCCACGCACCCAACGGGCGTCGTTGATGAACACCCGACCCGCGGCCCGGGTGTAACAGGACGATTCCAACGGCACGCTGAACCCGCACATGTCCCGGACCGTCTGCTGGCTGGTCAGGGTCACCCGGAAGTCGGGGGTGACATCGGCGGCGGCATCGACCCGCTGGAGCGTGACGCCCTTGACGGTGATCCAGCTGCGCGGGTCGGCCAGTGTCCGGTCGACGAACCGGGCGAATTCGTCGTCGCCCTCGGCCGTGACCACCCCGTCCTCGATCTCGACGGTGTAGGTCACAACCGTCGGGGACGATCCCGCTGGGGCTCCGGCACCAGCCACCACCCGGTAGGTGCCGTCGCCGGCGACGGTATACGGCTGGCCGGCCGGCAATGCGCCCACCGCGAGGTTCGGTGTCAACACCTCGGCCGGATCCGTGGCGGGCGCCGAGACGGCGGCCTGGGTGTGCGTGGCGACCGACCCGGCGGCCACCTCAACGGCCGACGCCGACGCCGACGCCGACGCCGACGCCGCCTCCCGCTCAGCGCTCACCCCGGCGGCTACCGCCGGGGTGCCGGCGGCGACCTGTCGCGGATCGCCCTGGACGGGCCCGGGCAAGGGCGCACGTGCCTCGAGGGTGGCGACATCGGGTCCGTCCGCTGGGGTGACCGGCGACTGCGCGATGAGCACGACGGTCACCAGGGTGAGCACGATCAGGAACGGCATCGCCACCAACCGCCAGCCGTACCGGTGGCGAACCCTGGCCTGCCACGTAGCCGGGATCGTCACCGCCGGGATCAGGGGGCCACCGCGTCCCACCGATTCACCCCCGGGTCGCAGCCGGCGTCCGCGAGGCGTCGGTTCGCGCCCTCCAGCCCAGAGGGCGCTGTTGGACACCGGCCGCACGCTCGACGCCCCGGTGTATTCATGGTCGACACGATCGCGTCGGCCACCGTCTGCAACCGGGCTGCGGACCGGCCGGGTTCCACCGCCACCCGGACGCGGCTCCGCCGCATGATGCGGGGCCGACGACCGCGCCGTGCCGGAGACCCGGGCGGCCTCACCGCGGGGCATTCCGAACCCGGCATTCCGCGAACTGGCGGTGGGCTGACGCGAGGATGCCCCGCTGCGGAGTGGACGGTCACGGCCGAGGCTGCTCACGCTGAGTAGCGTGCCACAGGGCCTGCCGCGGCTCCCATCGCCGCGCCCTAGAGCCACTCGGCGCCGCCGCGTCAGACCCCCGGGCTCCGACACCGGACTCACGCTCCGGTGTCGGCGGCGGGAAGACCGACCGGCGACAGATCAGCCTTCGCATTCCGACCACAGGGCTCTCACCGCTCGCGCCACCGGACCCGGGGCTTCCATCTGGGCGACGTGCCCCACCCCCGCCAACACCAGCACCCGACTCGACGGGAACACCTTGGCGGTCCGCTGCGCCAGCCGGACGTCCACCAGCCGGTCGCGCGTTCCCCACACCACCAGCGTCGGCACCGTGACGCAGGCGGCCGCCGCCCAGAACGACCGGTACGTCGGCGCCAGATAGCCCTTCATCAACTCGCGCAGCTGCTCCAGAACCGCCCGCTGACTCCACGGCAGCTCCGAACGCCAGGCGTACTCGACCGCCGCGCTCGCGCTGTCCTCGTCCGTCACCACCGACGGGTCACCGAAACAGAGCGCCACCATTCCGCGCACCCGCTGGTCGGCCGGGATGGCCCGCATCCGTGGCTCCACCCACCTTCCCAACCCTGGTGCCAGCAGTGCGGCGAGGCGCGCATCGGCTCCGCGATCCCTGGTCAACCGGAAATCCGGCACCGCCGGGGAGATCAACGTCAACGACCGGACCAGCTCCGGATGACGAGCGGACAACATCGTGCAGACATAACCCCCGAGCGAATTGCCGACCAAATGCACCGGTCCGCGCGCCACCTCGCTGATCACTGCGGCCAACACCCTGACCTGCTCCTTGACCGAGTAGTCACCCTGCCGCGGCGGATCGGACCGGCCGCAACCCGGGAGATCGACCGCGTACCCGGACGCCGTCGGAGCCAGCAACCCGGCCAAGGACGTCCAGTTGGCCGAGGCCCCCGCCAGGCCGTGCACGTACACCGCCTCGTCCGCCGGCCCGGGTACCTCCGTCGACCGCGACGTGCGCACGAAGACGGCCTGCTCGCCGCCGCCAGGATCGCCCGGTACCACGAGTCGGCCCGGCCAAGGCAGCGCCGACATCGGAAGCGCAGCCACCGCGAACTCGGGCCCCATATCCGCAGTCGTCCACGCTGAGAGCTCATCGCGAGGCGCCGGGCCTGCGAACACGATCGGTGACGTCACCCCGCCCATCTTGCCGGAGAGGTCGACAGCACACCTGCCACCGACCGGATCGGGCAGGACCACCACCGCCGGCCGGGCGGCCGGCGCATCCGGGCACCCGCGCTCACCCAACGACAATGGCCCGGACGCGGGCCCGATGGCTGACAGCCGGGCGGCGATAGAGTCAGCAGGCAGATCAGAAACGAGGATCCGGAATGGCGGACGCGGCGAGCATCCAGACACCACGGCTCAGCCGTGCGGTGCGTCGAACCCAGCTCCTGACCGCCGCCCGGTCGGCCTTCGTCGACCAGGGTTACCACGCCGCCGCCATGGATGACATCGCCGAGCGCGCAGGAGTCTCCAAACCCGTTCTCTACCAACACTTCCCGTCCAAGCTGGAGCTGTACCTCGCACTGGTCGGGGAAGCCGCCGCGGACCTCGTCCTACAGGTGCGAACGGCCATCGCGTCGACCGCCGACAACGACGTCCGCGTCCACCGCGCCGTCGAGGCGATCTTCGGCTTCGTCGGTGGCACCGACCAGGTGCATCGACTCGTCTTCGAGTCAGACCTGTCCGGCAACGCCGAGGTCGGCCGGATCGTCGAGATGATGACCCAGGGCTGCATCGAGGCGATTGCCGAGCCCATCATCAACGACACCGGGGTCGACCGCGCCCGCGGCCTACTACTCGCGGCCGGGCTGGTCGGCGTCTCCCAGGTCAGCGCCCGGTACTGGCTCGCCCAGAAGTCGGTGGTGCCGCTGTCCGAGGCGGTCGAGTTGGTCCACACCCTGGCCTGGCGTGGCATTTCACGCTTCCCGCGCCAACCGCACTGAAGCCCGCAGACCACCACCCTGGCCCGGAAACGCCTCGACCGCACGACCCGGGGGCCGTGCGGTCGAGGATGTCCTGGGCTCAGTCGGCCAACATGAAGCCGACGCGACGACCGTCGGCCGGCGCGATCTCCACATAGGCGATCTTGGCGGCGGGCACCAAAACCCGACGACCCTTCTCGTCGACCAATGTCAGGGTCGACTTCGGGTCCTTGAACGCTTCGACCACCTGGGCCTCGATCTCGTCCGGCTGCGACGCCGAATTGACCACGAGCTCACGTGCGGTGTCCGAGACACCGATCCTGACGTCCACGGTGAAGGCCTCCATCAGCAGCTACCCCGGCCCCCATGGGCCGGCTGTCAGCAAGGCTAGCGGAGCGGGTCACCCCAGCCGGCCGGCCGGGGTTGCGCTGATGGTGAAAGGCACGGCCCATCAGCCGGTCGCACCACCCCACCGAGCGACGCATCAGTGGCGGTGCCCGGCCTGATCAGAACAGGACGTCGTCGCGAACCAGCCCACGCATGGATTCGTAGTCCAGGACGACACACCGGATCCCGCGGTCCTCGGCCAGCGTGCGGGCCTGGGGCTTGATCTGCTGCGCCGCAAAGACACCGGTGATACCGGTGAGCAATGGATCCCGCCCTAGCAGGTCCAGATACCGGGTCAGCTGCTCGACGCCGTCGATCTCGCCGCGCCGCTTGATCTCCACCGCGACCACGCGGTGGGTCGCGTCCCGACAGAGCAGATCGACGGGTCCGATAGGCGTCGGGTACTCCCGACGCACCAACGTGAAACCGTCGCCGAGAAGCTGCACCTGGTCGGCCAACAATTCCTGCAGGTGCGCCTCGACCCCGTCCTTGACCAGACCCGGATCCACGCCGAGCTCGTGCCGGGTGTCGTGCATCACCTCGTGCAGCGTGATGACGAGCTGCTCGCCGGCCTTGTTCTGCACGCGCCACAACTCCGGGGCTTCCTCGGTGAGCCAGCACGGCGGGCTCATCCAGTTCAGAGGTTTGTAGGCGCGATCGTCGGCGTGGATGGACACCGATCCGTCCGCCTTGATGAGCAGTAGGCGGGTGGCTTCGCCGAGATGGGCGGTGAGCCGCCCGACGTAGTCGACGGAACAACGGGCAATGACCAGACGCACGCGGAGAACCCTACCGGCAGGATGGGACGAGTGCCCCTCCCCGAACCTGCGCTCCCCGGCCCCATTCACGTTGAACCCGAGCTCGCCACGCGGATGCTCTGCTCCGACGCCGACCTGGCCGCCCGTGACGACCCGCGCGGCTCCGCCGCCGAGTTCACCCGATTCCTGCTGATCGAGCGTCTGTCCGGATTCGGTCGCGAGGCCGGCGACGATGCCCTGCGCGCGGTCTACGGGCAGGCGAGCTCCGAGATCACCGCCGTCCCCGGGCTGCGGCCGTTCGCGATCCGCCCGGTCGGCCGGACGGACGGGCCGGACAGCCAGGTCCGCTGGATCGGCCGGGTCGGCGTGGATGCGGTGCTGCAGCCGACCGCCACCCGGCCGACGTCGCAGGATCTGTTCGCTCTGGACACCGCGCGTGCTTCCGCGATCTCACCGCTGTTCGCGGTCTGCACGAACGGATCCCGAGACCGCTGCTGCGCCGTCAAGGGCCGCGACCTGGCCGCTCGGCTGCACCACGCATTGGACGACCCCGACGAGGCTCCGTCGGTGGTGGAGATCAGTCACCTGGGCGGCCACCGCTTCGCTCCCACGATGCTGGTGCTGCCGTGGGCGTACGCCTACGCCCGTCTGGACGCCGAGGCCGCCCTCAACGTCGCCTACGCCGCCCAGGACGGGCTGGTGCACCCGACCGGACTGCGGGGCCGAGCCGATCTCGGGCCCGCCGCCCAGGCCGCCGAGGTTTTCTGG
>JBDSLP010000193.1:0-26352 GCA_039916325.1 Nakamurella sp.
GTGTGGGGCCGTAGCCGCCCGGCTGTTGCGGGGGACCGTAGCCCTGCTGGGGCGGCGGCGGGAATCCCTGCGGAGGGCCGTAGCCGCCTTGCTGCTGCGGCTGCGGGGGCGGGGGGAATCCTTGCGGGGGATCGTAACCCTGCTGGGGCGGCGGCGGGAAGCCTTGGCTGTAGCCGCCCTGCTGGCCCGAGCCCGACCCGTCACCTGCCGGCGGTTCGGACGACGCCTGCTCGGGCGGGCCGTATCCGCCCTGCTGGCCGTATCCGCCCTGCTGGCCGTATCCACCCTGCTGGCCGTATCCACCCTGCTGGCTGTAACCGCCCTGCTGGCTGTAACCGCCCTCCCGGGGCGCCGTCGACGGGAAACCGGGCGGCGGTGCGTCCGGTGCGTCCGGTGCGTCCGGTGCGTCCCTTGCGTCCGGCGCAGGTTGGTCGTTCGGTGCGGTGGCTTCTGGTTCCGACGGGGGCTGGGTCACTGCATCCTCCAAGGACGGGCGAAGCGATGGGTCAGGTCGGGCGGTCGTGGCCATGACGCAGCTGCGTGCTGAGGGTAGTCCTGAACCTCGATCGCGCCATGGAGGCGCCGCAGTGAGCCGGGGAGCCGACGAACGGCCGCAGCGATCAGCCGCCGGCGAACGGCGGCAGCACGTCCAGCTGGGCGCCGTCGCGCAGCGCACGGTCGGTGTCGTGCACCGCGACCTCGTCGAGCAGGTAGCTGCAACGCCGCAGGACGTCGCCGAACTCAGGGCCGAACCGGTCGGTGCAGCTGTCCAGGACCGAACGGACGGTGGCCGGGACGACGGCCTCGATCTGCTCCTCCTCGCGGCCGGCTGCGGCGGCCGCAGCCGCGTAGTACCTGACGGTGACGGTGACGGTGCGGGTGGCGACTTCGGTCATGTCAGCCTCCGATCGCCGACATCGGCCGGTCGGGCTGCAGGAACGACGGGTCGTTGATGCCGTGTCCCGGGAGCTTCACCCACATCGCCGCGCGCCAGGTGTCGGCGATCTCGGCGTCGCCCGCGCCCCCCCGGAGCAGCCCACGGAGGTCGGTCTCGGTCGCGGAGAACAGGCAGTTGCGGATCTGACCGTCGGCGGTCAGCCGGGTCCGGTCGCAGTCGCCGCAGAACGGCCGGGTGACCGACGCGATGATGCCGACCTGACCACGGGCACCGTCCGGTCCGACCGCGTCGAACAGCTCGGCCGGGGCGCCGGCCCGGGGCGCCGCGTGCGGGCTCAGGGTGAAGGTCGCGGACAGCATCGCCAGGATCTCGTCGGCGGTGATCATCTGGGTGCGCTCCCAGCTGTGCTGGGCGTCCAGCGGCATCTGCTCGATGAACCGCAGCTGGTAGCCGTTCGCCAACGCGAACGTCAGCAGTGCGGGCGCCTCGTGGTCGTTGACGCCGCGCATCAGAACGGTGTTGATCTTGACCGGGGTCAGGCCGGCGGCGGCGGCCGCGGCGAGGGAGGCGACGACGTCGGAGTGGCGGTCGCGGCGGGTGAGACGGTCGAACACCACCGGATCCATGGTGTCCAACGAGACGTTGATCCGGTCCAGTCCGGCCGCAGCCAGCGCCGTGGCCTTTCGGACCAGACCGAGTCCATTGGTCGTCAGCGACTGTCGGGGCCGGCGCGGGAGCGCGGCGACCCGGCCGATCAGTTCGACGATTCCGCGCCGAAGCAGCGGCTCGCCGCCGGTGAAACGGACCTCGTCGATGCCGAGGTCCTCGGTGCCGATCCGGATCAGCCGCAGCAGCTCGTCGTCGGTGAGCAGCTCCGCCGACGGCAGCCAGTCCAGGCCCTCCGCCGGCATGCAGTAGGTGCAGCGCAGGTTGCAGCGGTCGGTCAGCGAGACCCGCAGGTCGGTGGCGGCCCGACCGAAACGGTCGATCAATCCAGGGAGGTCGGGACGGTCCGCGGCATCGGTGGGCGTTGCTCCGGCGGGACCGGGCGCGGATCCGGATCGGGCCGGACCCAGTCGGGGCAGGCCCAGCGGCACGGCGGTCATAGCGCCAGGGTAGCTGCGTGTCGTCGGCGGCCCTGCCTCCGTGAGGTGCGGCATCACACATCGACGGAAAGCGCGCTAGCGTGGCAGGGGTGTGGAACCGGCTCGCGCACACTCGACCGGCCGTCCGAGACAAGGGGTTCGTTGACGTGATGGCGGATGTGTGCGGCGACGACCGGCGACGGAGGATCGTCGCCGATGGTTGATCCGACCTACGACGCGGTCGGCCCGGAGCGCGTCGCCGAGCTCACCGACTTCACCTTCGCGCTGCGGCTGGCCGGTGTCGCCGTGACCATCGAGGGTTCGATGTCGTTCCTCCGTGAGGTGGCCGAGCTGGAGTCCCACGACCACGTCCAGCTGTACTGGGCGGGGCGTCGGACACTGTGCGATGGTGCCGGTGACGGCGACATCTACGACGAAACGTTCAACTGGTTCTTCCGCCGGGAAGTTCCCGTCCGGGCGCCCCGGCCGGCCGGCCGGCGGTCGGTCTTCCGGTTGGTCACCGCCGACGACGTCGCTCCTGGCGATGCCCACACCCGCGATGCCCACACCCGCGATGCCCACCCCCGGGATCACCACACCCGCGATCAGCATTTCGAGGGTGATCACGTGCTGTTCCCCGACGGTCCCCGCCCGGAACCTGAGATGATCCCGCACGACGACCTCGCCGAGCTGTCCGAGGACGAGCTCGTCGAGCTGACCGCGCTGATCCGCCTGCTGGAGCCGGTCACACCCGGCCGCCGTGGGACGCGTGCCGACGCCATCCGGTCGTTGCGGTCGGTGTTCCGGACTGACAGCACGGACGGCCCGGGGCTCCGGCTGGGGACCCGGCCTCGCTCGGTGGTCGTGCTGGTCGACGTCTCCGACACGATGGCCCCGCACGCGGCGCCCGTACTCGCCTTCGCGCACGCTGCCCGTCGGGCGCTGGGTGCCGGATGCGAGGTGCACAGCATCGGCCGCCCGGAGATCTCGCTGTCCGAGGCGCTGGACGATCCCGATCCAACCGACGCCGCCGCCGCCGTCGAAGCACTGCTGCCGGGCTGGACCGGGAACGACACGCTCGGCCAGGCCCTCAACCGGTTCCTCGACGAGCACGGCCACCGGCGGCTCGTCCGGGGTGCGGTGGTCATCGTGGTGTCCGACGGCTGCGACCGTGGGAGCTCGCAGCTGCTCATCGAGCAGGCCCGGCGGTTGGGCCGGGTCAGCCGGTTGTTCCTCTGGATCAATCCGCACCCGGCGGTCGACGGCCGCGCGCCCGCCACCCGCGGCCTGCTCGCGGTGCGCCCGTTCTGCGATCACCTGCTCGCGGGGGACGCGCTGACCGCTCTCGGGGAGCTGATGGATTCCAGCCGAGATGCGTGAGGCGCTGACCGACCTGGCGACGTGGTGGACCGGCGGAGACAGCGTCGGCGTCGCGACCGTGGTGCGCACGTACCACTCCGCACCCCGGCCGGCCGGTGCGGTCATGCTCGTCGGTCCGGACGGATCGGCCGTCGGATCGGTGTCCGGCGGCTGTGTCGAGGGCGCGGTCTACGACGTCGCCACGGCGGTCCGGGACGGCGCGGGCCCGACGCGGGAGAGGTACGGCATCTCCGATTCGCTGGCCGAGAGTGTCGGTGTCAGCTGCGGCGGGATCATCGAGGTCTTCGTCGACCGCGTCGACCGCACCACGTTCCCGGAGTTCGGCGAGCTGGTGGCGGCCGTGGAAGCCGGTGAGCCGGTCGCCCTGGCCACCGTGATCTCCGGCGACCGGGCCGGCGGGCATCTGCTGGTCTACGGCGAGACCCCCGGCGAGCCGCGACGACGCCACGGCACCCTCGGCACCGCGCGCTTGGACGACGCCGTCACCGACGACGCCCTGGGTCTGTTGAGCCAGGGGCAGTCGGTGGTCCTGGAGTACGGCCGGGACGGCGAGCGCCGCGGTGAGGGGCTCGAGGTGTTCGTCGACTCGTTCGCCCCACCGCCCCGGATGATCGTGTTCGGCGCCATCGACTTCGCCGCCGC
The DNA here is from genome assembly GCA_039916325.1 of Nakamurella sp. GTDB lineage: Bacteria > Actinomycetota > Actinomycetes > Mycobacteriales > Nakamurellaceae > Nakamurella. The sequence continues at coordinate 4,006 of JBDSLP010000193.1, forward strand.
CGTGGCCGGGGTGGGCTCGTTCCTCGGGTACCGGGTGACGGTCTGCGACGCCCGGCCGGTGTTCGCCACCGACCGTCGGTTCCCCGATGTCGACGAGCTCGTGGTCGACTGGCCGCACCGCTACCTCGCCGGTCAGGTCGCCATCGGTGCGCTCGACGAGCGCACGGTGCTCTGCGTGCTGACCCACGACCCGAAGTTCGACATCCCGCTGCTGGCCGTCGCGCTGCGGCTACCGGTGGGCTACGTCGGGGCGATGGGATCGCGCCGGACCCACACCGACCGGTTGGCGAAGCTCCGCGAGCTCGGACTCACCGAGGCTCAGCTGAGTCGGCTGTCGGCCCCGATCGGTCTCGACCTCGGGGCGAGAACCCCGGCGGAGACGGCGATCTCGATCGCCGCGGAGATCATCGCGCGGCAGTGGCGCGGCCGCGGACGACCCCTGTCCGAGCTGACCGGGCCGATCCACCACGCTCGCCTGACCGACGAGTCGGAGTCGGCGACGCCGGAAAGCGCAACCCTGCGCCCGTGACCCTGGTTCTCGCCCGCTGCTGCCGCGCGACGCTCAGCTCAGCGCGGGGATGACCTCGGTGGCGAACAGGTCGATGCCGGAGGTGTCGTACGCCGCTTCGGCGAAATAGGTGATGGCGTAGGTCATCCCGGCCTTCTCCAAGCCGCGGAGGTTCTCCACGATCTGCTCCGGGGTGCCGACGGCGGGCATCCCGCGGAAGCTGTTCACCGTCGCCTCGACCGTCGCCGGCGACAACGTGCCGCTGAGTCGGTCGGCCAGCTGGGCCAGCCGATCCTCGACCTCGGCCTCGGTGTGGCCGATGACCACGTTGTAGTTCGCCGAGCGGGTGATCGCGTCGAAATCGGTTCCCACGTCGACACAGTGGCCGCGCAGCAGGTCGGACTTGTGGGTGAAGGTCTCGAGGGTGCCGTCAAAGTTGGTGTACTGCGCGTACTTCGCGGCGATCTTCAGCGTGACCTTCTCGCCGCCACCGGCAATCCACAGCGGGATCCCGTTGTCCTGCAGCGGAAGTTGGTAGCAGCGGGCGCCGTTCACCTGGTAGTGCCGACCGTCCAGGGTGGCGGTTCCGGTGGTCCAGGCCTGCCTCATGATCTGCACGCCCTCGTCCAGCCGGCGCAGCCGCTCACCGGCGGTGGGGAAGCCGTACCCGTAGGCGCGCCACTCGTGCTCGTACCAGCCGCCGCCGATGCCCATCTCGACCCGCCCACCGGAGATCAGGTCGCAGGTCGCCGCAACCTTGGCCAGGTACATCGGATTGCGGTAGGCCATGCAGGTGCACATCTGGCCGAGGCGGATGCGCTCGGTGACGGCCGCGAAGGCGGCCATCAACGTCCACGCCTCGTGGGTGGCCTCCTCGGTCGGCTCGGGCACCGTGTGGAAGTGGTCGTATACCCACAACGACTCCCAGGGCCCCTCGTCGGCGTGCTGGGCCAGCCGCTTCATCGTGGCCCACTGCTCGGCCGGGTCGATGCCGACCAGGTCGAGGCGCCAGCCCTGGGGAACGAACACACCGAATCGGATCGTCACGACGCACACCGTAGTACCTCGTACCACCCCGGGTACGCGATCATGAGGGGGTGACTGACACCGCGCTCTCCCCGGCCCCGCCGACCGACGTCGACGCCCCGTGGTCGTACCTGATGGACATGGACGGAGTGCTGGTCCGCGAGGAGCACGCGATCCCCGGGGCGGGTGAATTCATCGCCGAGCTGACCACCAACGGCATCAACTTCGTGGTCGTCACCAACAACCCGCTCTTCACCCGCCGCGACCTGCGGGCCCGGCTGCTGGCCGGCGGCCTGGACATCCCGGAGGACCGGATCTGGACCTCGGCGCTGGCCACCGCCCAGTTCCTGCACAGCCAGCGTCCGGAGGGGACCGCCTACGTGATCGGCGAGTCCGGTCTGACCACCGCACTGCACGAGGTCGGCTACATCCTCACCGAGCGCGACCCCGACTATGTCGTCCTCGGCGAGACCCGCAACTACTCGTTCGAGCAGATCACCACGGCCATTCGGTTGATCCTCGCCGGCGCCCGCTTCGTCGCCACCCACCCGGACGCCACCGGCCCGAGCCCGTACGGCGTGCTGCCCTCCGTCGGATCGATCGCGTCACTCATCGAGACGGCGACCCAGCGACGTCCCTACTTCGTCGGAAAGCCGAATCCGTTGATGATGCGCTCGGCGCTGCGCGCAATCGGGGCGCACTCGGAGAACACCGTGATGATCGGCGACCGGATGGACACCGACGTCGTCGCCGGCATGGAGGCCGGACTGCAGACCATCCTGGTGCTGACCGGTATTTCCACCCCGACCAGCATCGAGCTGTACCCGTACCGCCCGCGGTTGGTGCTGGAGTCGGTCGCCGACCTGCTGGGCCGCACCGCTGACCCCTTCGGTGCCACCCCGGCGTTCTGAGTCGTGGCCGTGCCGGCGGGGTGGCCCCGACGGGTGGATGGGCCCGTGGTCGGGCCCGCGCATCCGGGGTCGGGAGTGTAGGGCCGTCACCCTTTTGGTGGCAGATAGTCACAAGTCGGTCACCGTAGAGCCTCGACCTCGGATCCTCGCAGAGGACGCACAGCTCATCGCGTTATCGTCGCCGGATGAGCTTCACCGTCGGCTTCGACCTCGACATGACCCTGATCGACCCGCGTGCGGGCCTGATCACGCTGTTCGACATCCTGGCGACGGAGTCCGGGGTCCCGCTGGACGGGGTCGCTTTCGGTAACCGGCTGGGCCCGCCGCTGGAGCAGGAGTTCGCCCGCTACGGGCTGGACGTGCGCACCTCGACGATGCTGGTGGCCCGCTTCCGAGAGCTGTACCAGGAGGTCGTCATCCCGGTGACGGTCGCGCTGCCCGGCGCCATTGAGGCCATCGAGGCGGTCGCGGAACGTGGCGGTGACGTCGTCGTGGTCACCGGCAAGTACGGCCCGAACGCCGTCGCGCACCTGGCGGCGCTACCGGTCGGGGTCACTGCGGTCGTGGGCCAGCTGTGGGCGGGCGGCAAGGCGGTCGCGCTGCGCGAGCACCGCGCCGAGGTCTACGTAGGGGACCACACCGGTGACGTCGTCGCGGCCCGGGAGGCCGACGCGATGGCGGTGGCGGTGGCGACCGGCCCGATCAGCGTCGCGGCCCTGGCCGAGGCCGGCGCGGACGTGGTGCTCAACGATCTCACCGAGTTCCCGGCCTGGCTCTCGTCCTACCTGCTGGCGACGGTCCACTAGCCGACGTCGCCGTCGGGTCACTCCGGAGCGGTGTCCCGGCTGACCCGGGCCGCGCGGGCCCGGCCATCCGCCCGGGCCTGCCGGACGACCCCGATCAGGCCCACCCCGAGTCCGACCGGGGCCATCATGCAGGCCACGTTGAGCCAGACCGGCAGGTTGCGTGAGCCGGTGGCGAACAGGAGGAGATCGGCGAGGATGGCCAGCAGTCCGATCGCGAACAACACCATCCCGACCCTGGCCCACGGACCGGCTGCCGGACGGCGCGCCCGGGAGTCGGGAAGGCCGGCGTTCGACGGTTCGGTCGGGTTGGCGGAAGTCACGACGGTCCAGCGTAACCGTGTCGATGGGGTGGGCGATCACCGTTACTCTGGGGTGTCGTGGGTGAGGTTGGTCGGCCCCGGCGGGTGCGCCCGCTTCGTCGCGACGAGAACAGGTGAGTACCGTGCCAAGCGGTCGAGTGAAGTGGTACGACGCGGACAAGGGCTTCGGCTTCGTGTCCCAGGAGAACGGCGACGACGTCCACGTGCGGGCCTCGGCGCTGCCGGCCGGCGTGCTGGCGTTGAAGACCGGCCAGCGGGTCGAGTTCAGCGTCGCCGAGGGACGTCGCGGTCCGCAGGCGATGCAGCTCTGGCTGGTCGAGGTGCCGCCGTCGGTGGCGGTCAACGTAGCCGCGGCGAACCGCCGTTCCCCCGACGAGCTGCACGGCGTCCTGGAGGACGTCATCAAGCTCATCGACGCGAAGATCCTGCCGGAGCTGAGCCGCGGCCGGTACCCGGACAGGGCCACCGGCAAGCGGATCGGTGACGTCCTGCGGGCGGTCGCCTCCGAGCTGGACCTCGGCAGCTAGTCCTCCCAGTAGCCCGAACGGGGCGGGTTTCTCGCGCAGGTGAGAGAAACCCGCCCCGTTCGGCGTTCGGGGTGCGTTCGTCAGGGCTGGTCGACCTGCAGCCGCCACACCGACAGCGGTGCGTACTCCGGAGCGGAAGCGCCGGCGACGATGGTCAACACCTGCAGGTCCACCTGGGCGAGCAACTTGCCCTCCGCGGGCCGGATGACGTAGCTCAGGGTGCGGCCGTCGGTGTTGACCGGGCTGCGCTCCGACGTCTGGGTGGCGTCACTGTCGGTGTAGTTCCACACCAGCACCCACGGTTGGGCGGCGACCTCGCCGGGGATGTTGACCTGGACGAAATCGCCCGGGGTCAGCGTGAGCCTGGCCGTCGGCCCCTCGGTCTCCCGGCAGTTCGGGGCAGCCTCGGCGGTCAGCTCGCAGTACACCACCGGCCCGGCGTGGGTCGAGTTCCCGTTGCCGTACCAGGTGATGGTCGGAGTGGGAGCCGTGCAGGCGGTCAGGGCCAGCCCCGCCAGCAGGGCGCCGACCGCGAGTAGGCCGCGGGGCCGGACGCGGCGACCGGGGGCTTCGGAGGGCGTGGGGTGCGTCATCTGCGCTGGCCGCTCTGCTCGGTGGTGGTGGTGGTGGTGGGTGTTCATTGGCCGCGGGATCGGCGGGCGTCCCGAGGACGGCGGCGCGGTCGCTGGTCGGGGGGGTCGACCGGAACGCCGGCCGCGGCGGGCCGGACCGCAGTGGTCGGGTCGGTGGCCGGCTCTGCGGCCGAATCCTGGGCTGAGCGCGACGAGCGGGCCGCGCGGCGTCTCGGGAACCGGATGCTGGGGAACAACGACCGCCCCGATCGGGACAGCCAGGTCTGGACCAGCCCGAGCGCCACCAGCCCGGTCACCGTCCCGAAGCCGATCCTGTAGACCGCGTCGTGGCTGAGCTCCAGCAACCCGCCGATGAGCAGGCCGACGACCCCGCCGAACACCCAGCTGAGCTGCAGTGCGGTTTCCGACCGGCCGAACGCCGAGGCCCGGCTGACCTCGGGCATGTCACGCTGGACAGCCGAATCGAGGCAGACCTTGGCCAGCGACGACGCCGTCGATCCGACGAAACCGACGACGGCGGCCATCGCCAATCCCGGGGTGAGGGCGGCGAACAGCGTGGTGAGGATGGTGACGACAACGCCGATGGTGGCGATCATCTCGGGTGAGCGGAGATTCAGCTTGGCGCCGAGCGCGTTGCCGACGAAGCCGCCGACCCCGGCAGCCCCGCCGACCAGGCCGAGCAGCATCAGCTTGTAGAAGCCGGTCTCGGCGGCGTACTCCTTCATCACCACGAAGGCGATGAACATCGCCAGGAACCCGGTCTCGATCCGGATCGCGCTGTTCGCCCAGAGGGTGACCCGGACGTCGACGGAGAGCTGGGCGGGCGCGTTGCGGGTGGCGCGCGGAGTCAGGTGCACCGGCACCTCGCCCTCGGTCGACTCCACCCAGGCCGGGATCTGCAGACACAGCCAGGCCCCGGAGAGGCCGAGCAGTGCGGTGAAGACCAGCGCGCCCGGCGACCCGAAGACCCACGTCAGCCCGGCGGCGATGGTGCCGGCCACGCCGCCGGCGATCAACCCGAAGACGGTCAGCCGCGAGTTGGTCGCGACCAGGGTGATCTGGGCCGGCAACACCCGGGGCGTCAGAGACGCCTTGAGCACACCGAAGGACTTGCTCAGCACCAGCGACCCGAGCGCGCAGGGATAGAGCACCCAGCTGGCGTCCGCGCCGGAAAAGGTGAAGATCATCGGCACGGCCAGCAGACCGCGGCCGGCCATCGACAGGGCCAGGGCCAGCCGCCGCCCGGTCTGCAGCCGGTCCAGGAACGGTCCGATCAGGGGCGCGACGAGGGTGAACGGCGCCACCGTGATCAACAGGTACAGCAGTACCCGGCCGACGCCCTCCTCGGGCCTGACCAGGAACAGGGTGTTGGCCAGCGCGACGGCGAGGGCGGCGTCGCAGGCGTAGTTGGCCATCTGGGCGTACGTGAGGTGGGCGAGCCCGGAGCGGTCGGCGCCGTCGGCGGTGGTGGCCCGGCGGAACAGATCCACCCCGCGCAGGGTCAGCTCGCGGCTCCGGGCCGCCGCGACCCGGGTGACGGTGATCTTGCGCAGCGGCCGCCCACCGGGGGCGAGCGGGGTGGTCGGCCCGTCGGTCGGGAGGGCGCCGCCGCCGAGCGGCTCGCGGTACGGCGGCAGGTGCGTCCCCTGGGGCGGCAGTGCCGGCAGCGGCCGCCCGTACCGGTCGCGACCGGCGGCCGGGTCGACGGCGTACGGATTGCTGCGGTGGGTGGGGAGCGGTGGCAGTCGGCTGCGGTAGGTCGCACCGGGGGGTGGCGCGGCGGCGATCGGCGTGGCGGGCAGGTCCTGCATCCAGGCCGGCGGGGGCGGCACGGGGCGGCGGGGGAGCACCGTGGTCGGCTGCTCGACGGCCGGCGGGTGCCGGGGCAGGACATCGGTGGGTCGGGTGCCGTCGCGGTCGACGTCGGGCCGGTCGTGGCGCGGACGCGGATCGGTGGCCGCCGGCACCGGCGGCCCGGGGCCGATCAGGGGAGTCGGGTCGGGTCGGTGGTCGCGCCCGTCAGCGCGGTCGTGCTCGCCGCCCGGAACCGTCACGGCCCCTATCCTGCCGCACCGGACCGGCCTCGCCGCATCTGCGCGTCCCGTTTCGGGCCGCCGGGCCGGGCTCGGGCCGTCGACTGGGAACCCTCGGCCCGCACGTGCGGCAAGATGAAGGACGTGAATGCAGCGACACCGACGATTCGCACCGAGGCCGACGCCGCGCCGGGGGTGGTCGAACCCGCCGCCGGGGTGGTCGAGGTGGCCCGCCGCGCCGCCCGTCAGGATGCCGGCGTGCCCGGCCTGGTCGGTGGTTTCGTCGACGCGGTGTCCGAGGACGACGTCGCCCTGACCCTGCGCTTCGCCACCACCGACATCGCCTACACGGGCTGGACCTGGTGCGTCACGGTGGCGCTGGTCGACCCTGATCAGCCCACCGTCAGCGAGGTCGTCCTGCTGCCCGGGCCGGACTCGTTGCTGCCACCGCCGTGGCTGCCCTGGAGCGAGCGGATCCGCCCCGGCGATCTCGGGCCCGGTGATCTGCTGCTCGCGCCGACCGAGGACGACCCGCGGCTGGTGCCGGCCTACCTGGAGTCCGACGACCCGGCGGTCGAGGACGTCGCCCACGAGCTCGGCATCGGCCGGGTCCGGGTGATGAGCCGGGCCGGCCGGACCGACACCGCCGAACGCTGGCTCGACAGCGCCTTCGGGCCGACCGGCGACATGGCCAAGCAGGCCCCGCTGCAGTGCGTGATGTGCGCTTTCTTCCTCCCGTTGGCCGGATCGTTGGGTAGCCGGTTCGGGGCCTGCGGGAACGAGATGTCGCCCGCCGACGGCCGGATCGTCGAGCTCGGCTACGGCTGCGGCGCGCACTCGGAGAACGTCATCGAGCCGGTACCGACCGGATTCCGACCGTCGCACATCGACGATTCCGTACTGGACGTGCACCCACGGACGCCGGTGCCCTCGGCGTCCGCGCTCATCGCCGGCGCAGCGGCCTTCCTGGGTGAGGACGACAGCGAACTCGAGGTCCAGCCGGCGCGGGTGACCGACGGCGACACCGGGATCTCCCCGGAACCGCCGGTCGAGGTCGAGGCCGAGGTGGGGGCGTCCGCCGCCGAGGAGTCCACCCCGGGCGATGCCGACGCCTGAGGGGCCTGCCGGCTCCGGTGGTCAGGAGGCCGCGCCGCCGGTCACCGATCCGTTCGACACCGCCGCGTTGCGCGCTGCGGTGCTGGACATCTGGCGTCGCTCACCGGCCCGGTTGCGGGAGGACGCGAACGCGGAGGAGTCCCTCGCGCTGGTCGGTTACGCCGGGCGGGTCCTCGTCGAGTTGATCGCCAACGCCGCCGATGCCGCGATGGCCGCCGAACAGCCGGCGGACATCCGGATCACCACCACCGGCCACGAGATCAGGGTGGCCAACACCGGTGCCGCGCTGACCGCGGCCGGGGTCGCATCGCTGGCCTCGTTGCGGGCGTCGGCCAAAGTCGGTTCCGATGCCGGGGTGGGTCATTTCGGAGTCGGTTTCACGGCCGTCCTGGCCATCTCCGACACCCCGTCGGTGCTATCGACATCGGGCTCGATCCGCTTCGACGGCCCGGCCACCGCCGCGGCGATCGCCGAGCTGCACGACCCGGCGCTGGACGCGACCGCCGCCGATCGGGACGGGCACGTGCCGGTACTGCGTCTGCCCTGGCCGACCGACGGCCGCCCGCCGGCGGGCTACGCCACCGAAGTACGGCTGCCGCTGCGACCCGGGATCCTCGCGGCCGATGTGCTGGCCGAGGTCGGCGACCACCTGCTGCTCGCGCTGCCTGCTGTCGAACGTCTGCAGGTCGACGACCGGATCCTGACGCGGCTGCCACCCGACGACGACACGGTGACCCTCGCCGACAGCGCGACCGCGGTGGTCACCCGGTGGCGCCTCGCGACGCGTACCGGGACCTGGGCGCCGGACCAGCTCGCGGCGCTGCCCACCGAGCAGCGCCGTCGACCGCGGTGGCGGGTCACCTGGGCGCACCCGGTCAACCGGCCGCTGGCCCCGGAGGTGCTCTACGCCCCGACCCCGACCGACGAACTGCTCGGGTTGCCGGCCCGGCTGATCGGCAGTTTTCCGGTCGACGACACCCGCCGGCACGTCGCGGTCGGTCCGTTGACCGACGCGCTGCTGGCTGAAGCCGTCGCCGGCTACCTGGACCTGATGGCCGCCACCGAGCCCGCCGATCGACTCGGCCTGCTCCCGGTGGCCGACCTCGGCCGCAGCGAGCTGGACCACCGGCTGCGGCGGGACATCACCGACGCCGTCCGGACCGCCCCGCTGTTGGTCGGCGCGGCCGGTGAGGCCGTTCGTCCGGACCGCGCGGTGGTGCTCTCCGGAGTCGGGACGGACCTGGTCGGGCTGGCCGCCGACGCCGTGCCCGGACTGCTGCCGGTCCCGCGGGACTCCGTCGAACGCGAGGCGTTGCGGTCTCTCGGGGTGCGGACGCTGACCATCGCGGAGCTGTCCACCGCCCTGGGTTCGCTGGGCCGGGAGCCCGCCTTCTGGGGGCGGCTCTACGCCGCGCTGGACGAGACCGGAGTTGCCGCAGACGATCTCGCCGACCTTCCGATGGTCCTGGCCGGCGGGCGGACGGTACTCGGCGCCCGTGGCTGCCTGGTCGTCGATGCCGGCGCGCCCTGGCTGGAGGCGGCAACCGACGCTGTACCGGGGTTGCGCATCATCCATTCCGAGGCCACCACAGCGGCGGCGTCCCGTCGTCTGCTGATGCGGATCGGCGCGATCACCGCGGACCCGACCGGGGTGCTGGACGATCCCGGGTTCCGACGCGCGGTGGCCGAGTTGCGGGAGGATCTCGACGACGCCGATGTGCCGGCCGACCGGGTCGTCGGTCTGGGGGCCGCGGTACTGGACCTGATCGAGGCCGGCGGGTCACCGTCGCCGGAGCTGGTCGCGGGGCTGCTGCTGACCACTGCCGACGACGAGCCGTGGCCGGTCACCGCACTCACGCTCCCAGGATCGCCGCTGGTCGACCTGCTGGTCGACGCCGACCTGGAGGAGGTCGGGCCGTCCTGGGTGTCGGCCTACCCGACGGAGGTGCTGCATCGGGCCGGGGTGCTCGTCGGCTTCCGGGTGGTGGAGGACAGCGCGGCGATCGGACCTGATCACGATCTCCCCGACGAGGAGGCCTGGTGGGACGACGTGGTCGGCGACGGCCCGCCACCGACGTACTTCGCCGCGGTGGCCGATCTGGACCTGGTCGCCGACGACCGGTGGCCGGCCGCCCTGGCGTTGATCGGGGACGACCGGGCGGCCCTCGACGCGCTGTCCCCGGTCGACGGCCGGCCGAGCTACACGGGGTGGTGGATCCGCCGCTTCGCCCTCCTCCACGGCCGGCCGCCGACGGCGTGGCGACTGTCGGGGGCCACCGATCTGGCCGGCCTGTATGACCCGCTACCAGTGGTGCTGACCGAGGTTCTGGCGACCGCGATCGGGGTGCGGACCGGGGTGGCCGACGTGCTCGCCGACGACCCCGTCGAGCTCCTGCGCCGGTTCACCGACCCGTTCAGGGAGGTCGCTGCGGCCAGGGTCCCGGGGTTGACGGCGGCCCTGGTGGTGGCGCTGACCGACGTCCGGCTCGACCCGCTGCCGTCCGGGGTTCGGGTGCTGTCCGGTGCGGTGGTGGACGCCGACGACGCCGTCGTGCTGGATCTGCCCTGGTACGCTGCCGTGCTCGAGCCCGGCCGGGTGGTGCCGGGCGGCGTCGACCCGGCCGCGGTCGCTGCGCTGCTGGACCTCGAACTCGCGTCGGAGCGTCACCCGGTCAACCCGCCCGCCGGGCCGCCTGCCGCCCCGCCGGAGCTCCCGGTGGCGGTGCTCACCGCGCTGGCGGCCCTGGGCCTCCCGGCGGACGCCATGGCCGGCGTCCGGGTCGACGTCGGTCTCCGGGTCACCCTGGACGACACCGAGCACCGGGTGCCCTGGTGGGTGGCCGGTGACCGACGCTGGGTTGACGGGTCACCCGCCGGCTGGGGGCGGCTCGTCGCCTGGACCCTCGGTGACTGGTCGCGGCGGCATACCGCCACCGCCTGGGTGGTCGGCGCCGGCGCCGGGGTGGTCGAGGATGGATGGGGACCGGCCGGCTGAAGCATGTTCGGCCCGGTCCCGGTCCCCTGGACCATGTTGGTGTGAACGAGTGCTGAGGAGTATCGAGGTCCTGTGCGTACCTGGCTGACCGAACAGTTCGACCTGAGCCTGCCGGTGATCAGTGCCCCGATGGCGGGGGTGTCCGGTGGGCGCCTCGCGGCGTCGGTGTCGGCCGGTGGTGCCCTGGGGATGATCGGGGTGTCCCCGGCCGCGTCGACCGGCTGGCTGCGGAGCCAACTGGAGCTGGCCGCGGAGTCCGGGCGGCCGTACGGCGTGGGCATGCTCGGCTGGGCGCTGGAGCTGTCCGATGCACACATGCACCAGGTGATCCAGGCTCGTCCGGACCTCGTGTCGGTGAGCTTCGGGGAGGTCGAACGCTGGGTGGCTCCGTTGCACGACTCAGGGATCGCGCTGACCGCGCAGGCCGGAAACCTGCTGGAGGCGTTCGCACTCGAGGACATGGGCGTCGACTTCCTCGTCGTCCGCGGCGGGGAGGGCGGCGGCCACGGCCGTAACGAGGTGGCCACCCTGCCGCTGCTGCAAGCCGTCCTGGACGAAGTGGACGTTCCCGTACTGGCCGCCGGTGGGATCGCCACCGGACGAGGTCTCGCGGCGGTGCTGGCCGCCGGCGCGGCCGGCGCGTGGGTCGGCACCGCGTTCACCTGCTGCCCGGAGGCCGACACATCGATCGAGGCCCAGGAGGCGATCGTGCGGGCGCAGCTGGGGGACACCGTGTACGGCAGCATCTTCGACATCGCCCAGCAGGTGCCGTGGCCGGCGCAGTACGGGGGCAGGGCGCTGCGCAACCGGTTCACCGAGATCTGGCTGCACCGCGAGAGCGAACTGGCGGCCGGCACCCCGGCCGCGGTGGCGGCGTCGGATCAGGTCCGGGCGGCCCAGCAGGCCGACGACATCCGTTACGCGCCGGTGTACGTCGGTCAGGCGGCGGGTCTGGTCGAGAGCGAGCGACCGGTCGCCGACGTGCTCGCGGAGTTCGCCTCCGCCGCTCACCACCTGCACGCGGTGACGGCGATTCTGGCGACCGACGACAGTGACAGTGACAGTGACGAACCGGAGCGCCACTGACGGGGGGACCCACGCCCCGCCCCGCCCCGGGCGGGTCGGGATCAGGTCAGTTCAGCGCACTGGTCTGTGCGCCTCGTCGCCCGCGGCGGGCGGCGCTGCGCTGCCAGGCCTGCAGAGCCAGCCCGGTGAGACCGAGGATCCAGCCGGCCAGGCAGGTCCACAGCCAGATCATGGCCTGGTGGGCGCGGAGGAAGTCGGTCACGAACAGCAACACCACGAAGGCCACGAACCACACCGCCGTACCCGGCACGACGATACGGGCGACGCCGCTGTGGACCGGCGGCAACGGCGGTGGGCCGGTGCGCGCCGGGTCCGCCGGGGACGCAGGACTGCCGGTCATAGGCGTCAGCCTAGCCCGCGGCAGCGTCGTCACCGGTCGGTACGGGAGCGCTGAGACCCGTCCCCCGGGGTGTGGGAGACTCGAGGAAAGGCCGCCTGAGCCTGGAGTACGCTCGCGCCATGCCGGACGTCGCACCGCTGGCCGCGGAGCTCCGATACGCACTGAACCGACTCAACCGCCGGTTGCGGACCCAGCAGCTGGGCGATGACCTGACCATTTCGCAACTGTCCGCACTGGACGTGTTGCGCCGTGAGGGGCCGCTCAGCGCAGGCGATCTCGCGTCCCGGGAGCATGTGCAGCCGCCGTCGATGACGCGCATCGTCGCCGCCCTGCAGCGGCTCGGGATGATCGAGCGGCGGGACAACCCCGACGACGGCCGGCAGGTGCTGGTGGACCTCACCGACTGGGGGGCGACCCGTGCCGATGCCGAGGGGGCGGCCCGAGAACGGTGGCTGGCCTTGCAGATCGACCTGTTGACGCCCGACGAGAAGGCGGTGTTGCGGCAGGCCGCGGAGTTGCTGAACCACCTCGCCCAGCGCTGAGCCGGGCGCTGGTGTGCGCCGGCTCAGGCCGCCCGGGAGGAGACCAGCGAGGCGAAGACGACGATGTTGCTCTCGTAGTGCCCGGTGTCGTTGTTGAACGCGCCGCCACAGGTGATCAGGCGGAGCCCGGCATGGTCGAGGTTGCCGTAGACCTGCAGGGTCGGGAACTGGGCTTTCTGGTATTCGCGCACGCCGTCGACCTGGAATACCGCCACGGTGTTGTCGGAACGGGTGACCTCCACGGTGTCACCGGGGACGAGCTTGCCGAGATTGTAGAAGATCGCCGGTCCGTAGGACTTGGAATCGATGTGGCCGAGCAGGATGGCCGGCCCCAGGGTGCCGGGCTGCGGCGACCGGTCATACCAACCCGCCTTGGAATCCTTCTCATCGATCGGCGGGGTGGCGATGGTCCCGTCACTGTTCAGGCCGAGGCCGACAAGCGATGACTGGGCGCCGATCACGGGGATGTTCAGAGATACGGGCGTGGCCGCCGGCAGGATCAGCGGCGCCGGGGCCGGTGCGGTGACGGGCGGTACGGCGGTGGTGGTGGCCGGGTCTTCCGCGGTGGTCCCGGGAGTCGCGTCCGGAGCCGAGGCAGCGGACGTCGGGGGCAGGGTCGCGGACGTTGTCGTGTCCGGTGTCGCCATCGGTGCGCTGCTGCGGGTTTCGCCGTCGATGGTCCCGGCGGCAGCCGCGGAGGGGGCGGGCGGTGCGGGTTGCGAGGAGCACGCCGCAGCCACGATCAGAACGACGCCGACCAACGCGAGCAAGGACGCGATCGCGGCGGGGAGTCGCCGCCGGGGGCGCCGGGCGGTGGGGGTCTGGCGGGCGATCACGGTGTCCTCCTCGTCAGGTCACGGGTCCGGTCAGGTCAGGTCAATTCGGGGTGTAACGGCATTGAGGGTGCCGTCCCGGGTGAGGATCCGGGACGACACCCTCGACCGCAAAAACGTCGTTCTGTAAATCAGCTTGCTGCAGAGCCGATCTGGATCAGATCTGGTCGGTCGCCTCGTCGGCGCGGTGCCGGCCGGCGTAGACCGCCGCACCCGCGGCGCCCAGCAGAGCGGCCCCACCGAGGACGAACATCCCGGTCTGGTCCTTACCCGCGGCAGCGCCGCCACCGGTCTGGACGCCGCCGGCCGGGACAGTGCCCATCTGGCTCATCAGGAACGGGGTGACCTTGGCCAGCACGTCGGCCTGGGCGATCGGTGTCTCGAAAGCACCCTTGTAGACGCCGCCCTCGGCGGGCATCCCCAGCAGGTTTGCGACGACCGCCGCGTGACGGGCCTCGACCCCGAAGATACCGGCCGCAGCCTGCAGTACGCCCTTGTCCTTGATGAAGCCGGCCGCACCGAGATAGGCGCCCACTCCGACGTTCTCGAAGGTCACGCTGGTGGTGAGGTAGCTGTCACGGCTGGCGAAGGCGTCACCGAAACCGACACCCGGCTTCTCGACGGGGGTGCCGCCGAGCTTCTTGATGGTGTCGAACAGCGCGGTGACGTGGAACTCCTCGTCACTCTGGATGGTGGCGAGGTAGCCCTTCTCGGTGCCGCTGAGCAAGCCGGCGGCGTTGCCCTGCTGGTAGAACGCGGCCTCGAGGTACTCGAGCGTGAGGGCGTAGTTCAGCACGTCGATGTCGTTGGCGAAGTCCGCCTTGGACGCGAGCGCCCAACGGTTGTTGAGGGCGAATAGGGCCTGCTTGCCAGAGACCTGGTCAAGCTGGCCGCGCACGAAATCTGCGCGGGCGGAGGAGATGCTCGTCATGTTCGTGATCCCTTTCAGCTGACCAGCGGGCCAACGGCGGCCAAGACGGTTTCCATCGAGGCGTTCTTCTCGATCTGGTTCGGGAACGGGTTCCCGCCGATCAGGCTGGCGATGACCGCCGCGTGCCGGGACTCGACGCCGGCGATGGAGGCCGCGGCACCGAGGATGTCCCCGCTCGTGATGAGCGGGACCTGGCCGTGGTAGGCCGTCACGCCCAGCTCCTCGAACACCGAAGCGTTCTTGAGGAAGTTGTCCCGGTTGTCGAAGATGCCGGCCGGATAGGTGATCGTGGGCTTCGCGACCGGGGTACCACCCAGGGTGGTGATGGTCTGGGTGACTGCAGCGACGTGCTGGTTCTCGTGGTCGCCGATCGGGGTGATCAGCTCGAGCTCACGACCGCTGAGGAAGCCGGCGGCGAGACCCTTGGCGTAGAAGTCCGCCTCGAGGTACTCCAGCGTCAACGCGTAGTTCAGGATGTCGATGTCCGTGGCGGCCTTCGCGGCCTTGGAGCTGGTCAGGATGCCGGTCTTCAGCTCGGCCGCCTGGGCGGTGCTGGGAACAAGTCCGGTGGCGAAGGTGGCGCCGACTCCGACGAGTCCCGCCCACTTCAAGAAGGTACGACGGTCGTGTCCGGTGCTGAACTGCAGCACCGGCTTTCCGCCGAAGAGTTGATCGGCCATCATGGATCCCTTTCTGCCATGGGCCGTCTCACGGCCATGGGAACGAGAGGACAGCGTGGAACGCTGCCCCGTACACAGATCTCTGGGCTCTGGGCCCCGCGACGACCGCTGCGGAACGGCAAGCGATACCAGCAGGTGGAACGAATCCCCAACCGGTACTGACGGTGGTCGCACCCACCGGAAAGCCCGACCCGTGCGAGGGCCGGTGTCACCCGCTTCGCGGGTGTCGAACACAGGGCATTCGTGACCCACCCCACCACGGATGGGTCGGATCGGAAGTTTGTTCCGATTAGCGTGAGGGCGCCATGGCCGAATGCATCGATGTCGACGACCCCACCGACCGGAGGCTGGACGACTTCCGCGATCTGACCTCGGCCGACCGGCGTCCGGATCGGCCGGGTGGACGCGGGCTGGTGATCGCCGAGGGCACCGTCGTGGTGGAGCGATTGCTGGCGTCGCGGTATCCGGTGCGGGCGCTGCTGGGAGTGGGTTCCAAGTACGAGCTGATGGCGCCCGCGCTGTCGGCGGTGGACGTGCCGTACTACCGGACGTCGGCCGAGCTGATGGCGACCGTGGTGGGCTTCCATCTCAATCGCGGGGTGCTGGCGGTGGCCGACCGGGTGGCGTTCCCGCCGGCCCTGGAGCTGGTGCGCGACGCGCCGACAATTGCGGTGCTGGAGGGCGTGGGTGACCACGAGAACCTCGGGTCGGTGTTCCGCAACGCGGCCGCGCTCGGGGTCGATGCGGTGGTGTTGCTCGACGGGTGCGCCGATCCGCTGTACCGACGGTCGGTGCGGGTGTCGATGGGTAACGTGCTCAAGGTGCCGTTCGCGCCGTTGACGGGGCCGGTCGACGTCGCACTGGAAACGTTGCGGGACAGCGGGTTCCGGATCGCGGCGTTGACACCACGGCCGGCCGCGCGACCGTTGCTGTCGTTCGACCGCGGCGACGGGCCGCTCGCCCTGCTGCTCGGATCCGAGGGTCCGGGGCTGTCGGAGGTCGCCCTCGCCGCCAGCGACGTGTGGCTGCGGATCCCGATGGCCGCCGGGGTGGACTCGCTCAACGTCGCCACCGCCGGTGCGGTCGCGTTCGCCACACTGGCCGCGCCGGGTCGCTGACGTCCACCGGGCGCTGCGGCGGACGAGCGCGCTGACGCCCAAGTGCGGCAGACTCGTCCCCATGGCTGAGGAGACCGGACCCGCGTGGGAGGACGCAGCGCGTCCGACGGACCCGGACCACGGGGCGGTCGATGTGACCGGACCGGCGTGGGGGTCGGCGGCCGAGGTCACGGCCTGGACCACGCCGGGGGCCGCGACCCCCGCCCGGCGGCGTCGGTTCCGGCGGGCCGCGCCGGATGATCGGGAACCTCCGGCCGACTGGGCCTGGGTGGAGGAGTGGCGTCGTGGCGGTGAGCCCACCCCCTGGGGGCCGGGACTGTTCCTGTCCACGTTCGCCGGGCTGATCATCGGCTGCGCGGTCTACGTGATCAGCGTAGGGCTGGCCGACAACGTGCTGGTGGCGGTCGCCGCGAACGTCGTGGTCGCTGCGGGCCTGACCCCGGCGCTGTGGATGTCCCGCGGACTTCCGGTGTTGCGCTGGGTCGGCCTGGGCGGCGTGCTCGGCACCGTGGTCGCCTGGATCTCGCTGCTGTTCTTCCCGCACTTCTGACGGTTCGACATCGCCGCTGCCGCCCAGCCCGACGACCTGGGTGCACCTAGGCCAGCGACTCCCGCCAGGCGGTGTCGAGCTGGGCGAATCGGCCCTGACCGGCGATCAGCTCGGCGGGGGAGCCGTCCTCCACGATCCGGCCGTGGTCCATCACCAGTACCCGGTCGGCGATGGACACCGTCGACAGCCGGTGCGCGATGATCACTGCGGTGCGGCCGTGCAACACCCGGTGCAGAGCCGCCTGCACGGCCTGCTCGCTGGGGATGTCCAGCGACGCGGTCGCCTCGTCCAGGATGAGCACGGCGGGATCGGCCAGGAACGCCCGCGCGAAGGCGACCAGCTGACGCTGACCGGCGGACAGTCGACCGCCCCGCTTGCGCACGTCGGTGTCGTAGCCCTGCGGCAGCGCCTTGACGAAGTCGGCCACTCCGACGGCGGCCGCCGCTTCCTCGATCTCGGCCCGGCTCGCCGTCGGCTTGCCCAGCGCGATGTTGTCCGCCACCGAACCGGAGAACAGGAACGACTCCTGGGTCACCATGACCAGCGCCCGGCGCAGGTCGTCGTTGGCCAGTTCTCGCAGGTCGACCCCGTCCAGCAGCACACGCCCCTCGGTGGGGTCGTAGAAGCGGGCCAGCAGCCGGGCCAGCGTCGTCTTACCGGCACCTGTCGCTCCGACCAGCGCGATGGTCTGACCGGCCGGCACCGTCAGGTCGAAGCGCGGCAGCACCTCCCGCTCCGCCGAGTAGCCGAAGCCGACGGACTCGAAGCGCAGCTCGCCGGCCGGTTCGGCCAGCGGCGTCGGGTGGCCGGGTTCCTGTACCGACGGCCGCTGTCCGAGCAGGGTGGCGATCTTCTCCAGCGCCGCCGCCGCCGACTGCGCCTGGTTGTAGAACATCGCCAGCTCATCCATCGGGTCGTACATCCGCCGCAGGTACAGCAGGAAGGCGGCCAGGATGCCGACCTCGATCGATCCGTTCACCACGTCGATCGCACCGAGGATCATCACCGCGGTGAGCGCGACGTTGCCGATCAGCCGCACGGTCGGGCTGTAGACGCCGGCGACGACGAGGGCGTCGCCGTCGTTGCGGGCGAAGCGGTTGTTGTCCTCGGCGAAGATCCGCGCGTTGCGCGGCTCCCGGCGGAACGTCTGCACCGCACGCAGGCCGTTCATCGTCTCGGTGAACTGGACGATGAGCGACGCCATCGCCGTCCGCGAGCCGCGGTAGATCGACAGCGAGCGGCGCTGGAACCAGCGGGTCACGAAGGACAGCGGCAGGAACGCCAGCAGGGCGACCGCCCCCAGCTTCGGGTCCAGCCAGAGCAGTACGCCGCTGATCACCACCACCGAGAGCAACCCGGCGATCAGGTCGTTGATACCGGTCTCCAGCGTCTCGCCGATGGTCTCCAGGTCGCTGGTCATCCGGGAGATCACGCGTCCCGACGTGTACTTCTCGTGGAAGGAGACACTGAGCTGCTGGGCATGGTCGAAGACCCGGGCCCGCAGTCCGCGCAGCACGTCCTGCGAGATCCGCCCGGACATCCGGACGAAGACGAGCCGGGTGAGCGCGCTGGCCAGCGCGGTGAGAAGGTACAGCCCGACCGCCAGGAACAGCGGCCCACGGTCGCCGGCCACGAACGCCGGTACCGCGGTGTCGATGCCGTAGGCGATGAGGAGCGGACCGGCCACCGAGACGGCCTGGTCGAGACCGATGACCAGCCCGGCCAGGATCAACCGGCGGCGGTGCGGGCGGGCCAGCTCCCGGATGAGGTCCCGACTGCCGCCGGCGAGACGGAGACCGCCCGGCTGGACGTCACCGTCCCCCGTGGTGCCGTCATCGCCGACGCCACGCCAGTCGGTCGCGGCCGTCGGGTCGTCCGGCAGGTCGCCGGGGTGCCCGTGGTCGGTCGCGGTGCTCATCGGACACTTCCCTCGGAGAGGCGGAGGTGATCGGGTTCGCGGTCGGGTTCGGCGCTGGAGAGCAGGGCCCGGTAGGCGGGCACCCGGGCGAGCAGCTCCTGGTGGGTGCCGACCGCGGCGATCCTGCCGTCCTGGAGCAGCGCGACCTGGTCGGCCATCATCACCGTCGACGCCCGGTGGGCGATGATCAGCGCGGTGGTGGAGTGCAGCACGCTGCGCAGCGCCCGTTCCACGGCCGCCTCGGTGTGGATGTCCAGCGCCGACAGCGGGTCGTCCAGGACCAGTACCCGCGGGTTGCCGATCACCGCTCGGGCCAGCGCCAGCCGCTGCCGCTGGCCGCCGGACAGGGTCAGTCCCTGTTCGCCGACCCGGGTCGAAAGACCCCACGGCAGGTCGTACACGAAGTCCGCCTGCGCGACCGAGATGGCCCGCGCGACCTCCTCGTCGGTGCTGTCCGGTCGACCGAGGGTGATGTTCTCGGCGACGCTGGCCGAGAACAGGATGGGTTCTTCGAAAGCGACGCTGACCGCCGCACGCAGGTCGGTCAGGGCCAGATCACGCACGTCCACGCCGTCGAGCAGCACTCGGCCCCCGGTGACGTCGTACATCCGGTTGACCAGCGCGGTGAGCGCGGTCTTCCCCGAGCCGGTGGCGCCGACGACCGCGACCGTCGCCCCGGGTTCCAGTCGCAGGTCGATGCCGGCCAGCACGTCCGGCCGGTCCGCCGCGTCCGGGAAGTGGAAGCGGACGTCCTGGAACGTCAGCGCCCCGGCAGCCCCCTCGTCGGGCAATCGCACCGGGTGCGCCGGTGAGGTGATGGTCACCGGCGCGTCGATGACCTCGAAGTACCTCTCGGACGCGGACGCGGCGTCGTTGAGCAGGCTCAGCAGCCAGCCCAACGAATCGATCGGCCACCGCAGGATCATCGCCACCGTGAAGAACGCCACCAGGGTGCCGGCCGACATCGCGCCGTCGGCGACCGCGGTGATGCCGAGCAGCAGACACACCCCGAGCGCGATCTCGGGCAACGCGATGATGGTCGCCCACAGCTTGGCGATCATCCGCGCCTTGGCGATCTCGGTGGTGCGCAGCGCGCTGGCCTGCCGGAAGAACTCGCGGCCCAGGTGCGCCGAGCGCCCGAACGACTTGAGGATCCGGACGCCGAGGATCGACTCCTCGACGGTGGTGGCGACGTCGCCGACCTGGTCCTGCGAGCGGCGGGCCAGCACCTTGTAGTGCGACTCGTAGCGCGCGCAGATGACGATCAACGGGACGGCCTGGGCCAGTACGACCAGCGCGAGCAGCCAGGACAGGCTGAACAGGATGCCCAGGCCGATCAGGAAGGTCAGCGCGTTCACCACCAGGAAGATGGCTCCGAAGCTGAGGAACATCCGGATGGTGGAGAGGTCCGAGACCGCCCGGGACAGCAGCTGACCGGAGCCGATCCCGTCGTGGTAGGCCACCGGCAGCTCCTGCAGGCGGTCGTAGATCTGCTGGCGCAGGACGGCCTGCACCCGGGTCGCCGGCCGCGCGGCGACCCAGCGCCGCAACCCGAAGAGCAACGCCTCCCCGACCCCGGCGAGTAACAGCAGACCGCCGGGCCACCACAGGCCGGCCAGGTCCTTCTCGGCGATCGGCCCGTCGACGATGCGCTGCACGATCAACGGGATGACCAGCCCACAGACCATCGCGGCCAGGGCCAACGCCGCCGAGAGCGCCAGCCTGCCCGCCTCGGGGCGGACGAAGGGCCACAGCCGGGCCAGGGACGCCCGGGACGTCAGGGCGGTCGGTGCGGCGGTGGAGTGATCAGTCGTCATGGCCTGATCGACGGTACGGGGAGGGTCCGACAGTGCGGAAGTCATTTAGCCGGGGCCGGGTGCTCCGATCGACGCCGCGGTACCTCGGGAGCTCACCGACCCGGGGAACGGGTCCCCAGCAGCACATCCTCCCAGGACGGCATCGGCGCGCGCGGGGACCGGCGATGATCGTCGGTCCCGGTCCGGGCGATGGGGGCGCTGACGGCGTCCCGGGCCTCGGCGGCCTGCGCCGCCCGCGACGACACGGTGTGGTGGGCGAGCGCGGCGGCCACCTTGTTCGGGTTCGGCCTGGGGGCCGGGCTGTCGAACAGGGGGTTCTGCGCCGGGCCGCGCTCAGCGGGGCCGGCGGCCGAGGACGCCGGAACGACCGGGGACTCGGCGACATGCTGGGTGGCGAGCGGGTTGATCGCCGGTGTCGACTCCTCGACGATCGGCTCCCGCACGGTGCGCAGCGGGCGTGGGGCCGGGTCCATCAGGGCGGTCGCGGCATCGTCCAGCGCGGTGACCGTGCCGCCGCTCGCGCTGTGGTGGTACGTCCAGCGGGCGGTGTTCTCGCTGCGGCCGGCGTTCCAGGTGAGCAGCAGGATCCACGCGCCGGCCTCGGTGCGGTAGGCGTCCCAGCTCATCGTGTCAGCCTGGCCGCGCTCGGTCAGCGTGATGCGGACCAGCTTCTCGACGCTGTCCTTGACCGGGGCGCCGTCGATGACCGGCCGGGCCTGGCGGCCGCGATCGGCCAGCATCGAGCGCTCCATCAGCACCGGGTAGGCGAAACGCTCGATGCGCGACGGCTCGCAACCGGCGTCGACGGCGACCGCCTCCAGGGTGGCGCCGGCCCGGATGCGGGCCTGGATGTCGCGGGGGCGCAGCTGAGGTTCCATCGGGGTCTCCCGGGTCGGGGTGTCGCGGTGCGCAGCGGGCAGGAGGGCGGCGGCTCGATCGGGGGTCTCGCGTCGCGGGGAGCCGCTCAGCAGGTTCTCGCGCAGGGCGGCCAACACCCGGTCGTTCGACGGCACCACGAAGCGCTCACCGCTGGTGGGCTCCTCACACACCAGGCCGGCACCGTCCTCGGACAGTCCCAGTAGCTTCAGCGCGCGCATCGAATCCTCCCCGGATCTCGTCTGGGACAACGGTATCTTTTGCGCCACGACGGTCCGCCCAGGCGCGCCGCAGCGACCCCGGCCGGCGTCGGAACGGGACCGGTGCCGTCGGTGCGGCAGGTCAGAGCGCGGCGACCACGTGATCGATGCAGGCGGTCAGCGCCTGCACGTCGGTCGGGTCCACGGCCGGGAACATACCGACCCGGAGCTGGTTGCGGCCGAGCTTGCGGTACGGCTCGGTATCGACGATCCCGTTGGCGCGCAACACCTTCGCCACCGCGGCGGCGTCGACGGACGCGTCGAAGTCGATGGTGCCCACGACCGGGGAACGCAGCTCGGGGCGGGCCACGAACGGCGTCGTGTAGGACGACTCCTCGGCCCAGCTGTACAGCGCCTTCGCCGAGTCGGCGCTGCGGCCCGTGGAGAACGCCATCCCTCCGCTGGAGTTGATCCAGTCGATCTGCTCGGCGAGCAGGAACAGGGTGGCCACGGCCGGGGTGTTGTAGGTCTGGTCCTTGTCGGAGTTGTCGATGGCGGTGGCCAGCGACAACGATTCCGGGATCCAGCGGTCGGTGGCGGTGATCTCCTCCACCCGGGCCA
>JBDSLP010000194.1:0-7840 GCA_039916325.1 Nakamurella sp.
GGCCCGGTGTCGGCCGCGACCGCCTCCGCCCGGGCCGCGGTGCGGGCTTCGTGCAGCCGCTCGCCCACCCGCGCCGCAAAGGCTTCCTGAAAGTTGATCCGGGCAGTGATGGCGTGCACCGGACGACTCTCGTGGACGACCCGGGTCCGGGTCCAGCCCCGGCGCAGCGCGCTGGGCTCGGTGATTCGGACCTCTCGCATCACCGATTCCTCGGTGTGGGCACCGGACTTGATGAACTGGTCCGAGGCCCGCACCATCTGCACCACCAGCGAGGCGTAGAGCGCCTCGGCGGCGTCGATGTCCGCCGCGAAGCCGTACGCGAACACCCGGGTCGAATTGCGGGCGACGTCGCAGATCAGGTCGTTCGCCCGGCCGATCACCAGGAACAGCAGCACGTAGGTTCGCAGCCCGCGTTTACCGGCGTCGCCGATCTCGATGGTGCGTTGGGTGGGGACGACCCTCCGCTCCCGCTGCGCGGTATGGGCCCGGGCCACCGCCAGATCGACCGAGGCCAGGGTCGCGAGCCGTTGCGCGGCCTGCAGATAGGCGTCCGCTTCGTGCTCGTTGTCAGTGCCTTCGGCCTTGCGCAACAGCGCCGCGATCCGGGCGAGATTTCTGTCGTCCATGTCTGCAGACGCTAGCGGTCGGCACCGACAGAGCGGCTCGGACCCGGGTAGGACTCAGCCGGCGACGTCAGACTCGTACACAGCCCGTGGAGCCAACGTGGCACAACCGCCGTCGTGCTCTCGTGCTCAACGGGCCGGCGTCGCCTCGACGAGCAGATCGATCTTCAAATTCTTGCCGATCAGCCGCTCGAACCCCGGCTGGGAGAGCAGCCGGACCGCGTCCTTCGCGCTGATCGCGCCGGTCGCCCGGAAGCGCACGCGGTCGGCTTGTTCCTCGACGCACCGCAGGTCGAACTGCACCGGCAGAACCTCGCGGGCTGTGGTGAGCAATCCGGTCAGGAGCCAGCCGTCGCGGCCGGTCCGGATCCCGGTGGAGGCGAAGCAGAGGGTCGGGTTCGCGGCGACGTCGACCACACCTGCGTTGACCAGCACCGTGTCCCAGTGCGAGTTGCCGCTGGTCAGGGAATCACTCTGGACGGTGACCCGGATCGTGCTGCCGGTCCTGTCGTCCGTGAGGTCGAAGGCTCCCTGCACGTCGGTGAACCGGCCGGTCACGGTGACCACGAAGCCGATCGTGACGCTGACCCGCAACGACGATGCGTCGGCATCGATCACCCATCGGCCCGCCGCAGCGGTTTCCGCTCCGGCAACCCCGGCACCCGGGCCGGCGCTGGGGTCGAGCAGGGGTCGGATCATGGATTCCTTCGCGGCGTTCTATCGGGAGTCGTGAGTCAGGAGGGGCCGATCGGGACGGTGACTCGAGATCTCGCAGGTCGCCGACGTGACAATGTCCCACTCGCAGTGACGAGCCATTACCCTTCGTATCACGAGGATAGGCCGCATCCCGTCGAGATGTGAGCCGATCGCCACCGGGACCCCGGACCCGGGGCGCGACGTGAGAGAAGGTCACGAGGTGGCGTCAATGGCATGTCGACTCACCGGGAACCGTCCACACCGGTGCGATGATCGCCCCACGGGATCTCGACGATCGGCGACTCCGGCACGCGGTTCGGTGCCGGGGCGACACGACATGGGGGGACGAATGGGACGCAGAACTCGGGGTGTCCGATCACTGCTCACGGTGATGGGGGTCGCCGCGCTCGCCCTGACCGCGGCCTGTGGACCGGGCAACGTCGATGCCGGGCCGTCGGTGCCCGCGCGGACCGTGCCCGCGCAGACCGTGCCCACGATCCTGACCACCATGCTGACGCTGCACGCGGCGGACACGTCGATCTCCTTCGGCTCCGGCGTCCAGGTCGCCTTCGCCCTCGAGGCCGCCGACGGCACTGTGCCCCCATCGGCAACTGCGGTGGTCAGACTGGACACCACCCCGGTCAACCGGCGAGTCGCCATGGGCCCGGGCGGCACCGCATCGGTCGAGCTCGACGCCGCCGACCTGCCCCCCGGACCGCACGTCGTGTCGGTCGACTATCTCGGCGACAGCGCCTTCGCCGCCGCGACCGGAACGGCCACCATCACGGTGATGCCGGCCGCCAGTGCTGTCGCGCTCACCTTGACCCCGCTCGCTGACGGCACCACCACCGCGGCGGCCGCGGTGACCACCCTGACGGGTGTTCCCGCGGCAGGGGCCGTCGAGTTCACCGTCGACGGAGCGCCGATCGGTGGAGCAGCCCTGACCGACGGGTCCGGGGCCCTCCAGATCCCGGCCGGACTCACCCTCGGAGCCCACGCCGTCGCAGCGAACTTCACCCCCGATGCCGCCGACCAGATCGCCGCCGGGTCGGGTGCCGGGACACTCACGATCAACAAGACCGCCACCGCCGTGCTCGCGACCGGTCGCGCCGATGCGCTCCGGTACGGGGATCACTCGGGCTTCACCGTCTCGGTGATACCGACCGGTGCGCCGGCCGATCTGACCGGGGCGGTCACCGTCTCAACCGGTGGGACGACCGTGGCCGAGGGCGCCACGGACGCCACCGGCGCCGCGTTGTTGGACTTCTACAACACCGTCGACCCCGGAACGCAGAACTACACCGTCAGCTACGCAGGCAACGACATGGTGGAGCCGGCCCGGTCCGACTTCACGGTCACCACCACCCCGACCACGGTCGACATCAGTATCACCAAGCCGACACTGAAGCCGGGTGACAGCGGCACGGTCACCGTCTCGGTGATCGGGACTCCGCAGATGCCGACCGGCACCGCGACGGTCACCTTCGATGGCGCCGTCGTCGCCGAGGCTGCCCTGAACGGCGACGGCAAGATCACCGCGCCGGTCAGCGCGGTGTCGGTCGGCAGCCACACCGTCAAGGTCAGCTACAGCGGTGACGTGCGCTTCGAGGCCGGCAGCGCCAGCAACACGCTGACGGTGAAGGCGCCGGTGGTCAATCCCAACTCCGACGGCGGCGCGGCGATCAACGCCGACAATCCGTGCCCGGCCACCGCCCAAGCCTGCGTCGACCTGTCCCAGCAGCGGGCCTGGCTCCAGGCCGGCGGTGAGGTCACCTACGGCCCGGTGTCGATCACGTCCGGGCGGTCCGGCTACCGGACGCCGGCGGGGACCTTCTCGGCGTACTGGTTCGACAAGGATCACAGGTCGAGCATCTACGACGACGCGCCGATGCCGAACTCGGTGTTCTTCAACCGTGACATCGCCTTCCACCAAGGCAGCCTGTCTCAGCAGTCGCACGGGTGCATCCATCTCTCCGGTGGTGCCTCGTCGACGTTCTTCGACGCACTCGCGGTGGGCGACACGGTCTACGTGTGGGGGTCGGCCCCGTACTAGGGCCGGCACCCTTGGCCGACGCCCGGCGACCCGGGATGGCGATTCAGTCCGGCAGCATGGGCACCGCCATCCCCTCGTCACGGCCCAACAGCACAGCACGGGTCACTGCGGCCGCACCGAACCTGGACCGCACCTCGTCGAGCGCGAGGTCCAGGCCTGACCCGGGCCGGCCGTCGTAGGCCAGCTCGAGCTGGACGGCCCCGTCCCCGTGGAGGTTGCCCACCGACAACCCGAGCAGGGTCAGCCCCCGCTCCCGGATCGTCGGCATGGCCGCGGCCACCAGGAGTCGTACCGCCGTGAGGACGTCCGCAGTCTGGGCCGTGGCCTCCCGCAGCGTCCGCGACCTGGTCGCGCGGGTGTAGTCGTCGAAGCGGAACCGCACCGTCACCGTGCGCCCGACCCGGTCGGCGGCTCGCATCCGGCGGGTGACCCGATCGACGAGACCAACTGCGATGACGTCGATCTGGTCGGGCGTACGGCGGGCCCGGCCGAGCGCTCGCTGGGCTCCGACAGACCCGCGACGCCGCCCGACGACGACGGGTCGCGGATCCCGGTTGTGGGCCAGCCGATGCAGGTGATGTCCGACGCCTCGGCCGAGCAGCGAGACCAGCATCGACTCGCCGGCGCCGGCCACATCACCGACGGTGGACAACCCCACCGCGTGCAGCTTCGCCGCCGTGACCGACCCGACGCCCCACAGCCGCTCGACAGCCAGTGGGTGCAGGAACGACAACTCGTGCCCGGGGGAGACCACCAGCAACCCGTCCGGCTTGGCCACACCACTGGCCACCTTGGCCAGGAACTTCGTCCGGGCCACCCCCACCGTGATGTTCAGCCCGACCTCACGGGCGACCCGGGCCCGGAGCGAGGCAGCGATCGCGGGTGCTGGGCCGACGAGCCGCCGCAGGCCACCGACGTCCAGGAACGCCTCGTCGATGGAGATGCCTTCGACGAGCGGCGTGGTGTCCCGGAAGATGGCGAAGACCGCCCGGCTGGCCTGCACGTACGCCTCGAACCGCGGCTGCGCCACCACCACGTCCGGACAGAGCCGACGGGCCTGGGTTCCCGACATCGCGGTCCGGACGCCGCGCGCCTTCGCCTCGTAACTGGCGGCCAGCACGACACCGCCACCGACGATCACCGGCCGCCCCCGCAGGCGGGGATCATCGCGCTGCTCCACCGATGCGTAGAACGCATCGAGATCGGCGTGCAGGATCGCCGCGTCGTCAGCAGCGACGCGGGAATCCGGGGCTCGAGCGGAATCGGACACGAACACATGTTCGCATCGACCACCGACAGTGCGGGTCCCGGGACAGCTCACCGCCGCGGGTACCGTGGGCGGGCATGCGAATCACCCCACCCGTTGACCTGCCCACCACGGTCGGTGCGCTCCGTGCCTCCGGTCATCAGCTGCGCACAGTCAAGTCCGAACTGCGCGCCAACCTCCTCGACGCCCTGCGTGCCGGCACCGACCCATGGCCCGGCATCGTCGGATTCGAGGGCACCGTCCTACCCCAGCTCGAGCGGGCGCTGATCGCCGGCCACGACCTGGTGTTGTTGGGAGAGCGCGGCCAGGGCAAGACCCGGCTCCTGCGCACGCTCACCGGTCTATTGGACGAGTGGTCGCCGGTCATCGAGGCATCGGAGATCGGCGAGCACCCTTACGACCCGATCACCGTGGCCGGCCGCCGCCGGGCCGCTGAGCTCGGCGACGATCTGCCGATCGTCTGGCGGCACCGCAGTGAGCGCTACACCGAGAAGCTGGCTACCCCGGACACCGCCGTGGCCGACCTGATCGGCGACATCGACCCGGTGAAGGTCAGTGAAGGCCGTTCCCTGGGCGATCCGGAGACGATCCACTTCGGGCTGGTGCCCAGGGCCCACCGCGGCATCATGGCGGTCAACGAGCTGCCCGACCTCGCCGAGCGCATCCAGGTGGCGTTGCTCAACGTCATGGAAGAGCGCGACATCCAGGTCCGTGGTTACACCGTGCGGCTGCCGCTGGACGTGCTGCTGGTCGCGTCGGCCAACCCCGAGGACTACACCAACCGCGGCCGCATCATCACCCCGCTGAAGGACCGCTTCGGCGCCGAGATCCGGACGCACTACCCCTTGGAGCTCGCGGACGAGATCGCCGTCATCCGGCAGGAGGCGGTGCTCACCGCCGACGTCCCGGATCATCTGATGGAGATCATCGCCCGCTTCACCCGGCTGCTGCGCGAGTCCAATGCCGTGGACCAGGGGTCCGGGGTGTCCGCGCGGTTCTCTGTCGCCGCCACCGAGACGGTCGCCGCCGCAGCCCTGCGGCGGTCCGCCATCACCGGCGAGAAGTCCCCCACCGCAAGGCCTGTCGATCTCGAGACGACATTGCCAGTGCTGCGCGGCAAGCTGGAATTCGTCTCCGGCCAGGAAGGCCGGGAGGACGAGGTCCTTGAGCATCTGCTCCGACGGGCCACCGCCGACACCGCCCGTCACCTGCTGCGCGGGGTCGACCTGACCCCGCTGGCCGAGGCGGTCACCCGGCATCCGCTGCGCACCGGGGACCGGGTCACCGCCACCGAACTCGTCGCGTCGCTGCCGAAGGTGGACACGCTGGCCACCATCGCGCAGCGGCTCGGCGCGGCCGGCACCGAGGACCCGGGGCCGATGGCGTCGGCTGCCGAGCTTGCGCTGGAATTGCTGTTCCTCACCCGCAAATTGACCAAGGAGCCCAGCGACGACGGGGACACCATCAGCTATGGCTGAGCCCCGTCGGCCGGGTCCCCACGCCCGCCGCCGCGGGTACTCCTACGGCCCTTACCTGGACGGGCCGGATCCGCTCGCCCCGCCGTTCGACCTCGCCGCCGCGCTGGACCGGATCGGTCGCGACGTGATGGAAGGCAGCTCGCCGCAGCAGGCGTTGCGTGAGCTGCTGCGTCAGGGGGTGCAGAACCGCCGGGGCCTGGACGATCTCACCCGGCAATTGTGGGAGCGGCGTCGCGAACTGCAGCGCGACAACCGGGTGGACGGCACACTCCAGGAGGTGCGCGAGCTGTTGGCGAGGGCGCTCGCGGCCGAACGGGAGTCGTTGGCCCGGCAGGACTCAGATGACGCCCGGTTCCGCGAGATGGACCTGGACACCCTGCCGGACAACACCGGTCGGGCGGTCGCAGCGCTGAACGACTACCAATGGCAGTCCAGCGACGCCCGGGACGCATACCGGGAGATCAAGGACCTGCTCGGCCGGGAGATGCTGGACCAGCGCTTCGCGGGCATGAAGCAGGCCCTGCAGCAGGCCACCCCCGAGGACGTCGCCCGCGTACAGCAGATGCTCGCCGACCTCAACCGGCTGCTGGCCGACCACGCAGCCGGAACCGAGGCGCCCGGGCAGTTCGCCGACTTCATGGCGCGACACGGCGACTACTTTCCCGAGAACCCGCAGAACACCGAAGAGCTCGTCGACCTTCTGGCCGCGAGATCCGCTGCCGCGCAACGGATGATGAACTCGCTGAGCCCAGAGCAGCGAGCTGAACTCGCCGAGCTCGGTCAGCAGGCCTTTGGTGACCCGGCGCTGGCGCAGGCCCTGGCCCAGCTGGACGCCCAGTTGCAGAACATGCGACCCGGTGAGGACTGGTCCGGTTCCGGCCGCTTCCGCGGTGACAACCCGATGGGCATGGGCGAAGCCACCCGTGCGATGGAGGAGCTCGCCCAGCTCGAGGGTCTCGGTGACCAGCTGGGCCAGAGCTACCCCGGCGCCCGACTCGACGACATCGACCTCGACGAGCTCGCGGCGTCCCTCGGCGACCGGGCCGTCGCCGACGTCCGTGACCTCGCCGCCCTCGAACGCGAGCTGCGGGACCAGGGTCTGTTCGAGCGGGCGCCGGACGGGTCACTCCGGTTGTCGCCCAAGGCGTTACGCCGGTTGGGCCAGACTGCCCTGAAAGACGTCGTCGACAAGATCGGCTCCCGACGAGGCGACCGGCAGACCCGCCGCTCGGGCTCGGCGGGGGAGCCCACCGGCGCCAGCCGCCCCTGGGCCTTCGGCGACACCGAGTCGTGGAACGTGCCCCGCACGCTGCTCAACGCCGAGCTGCGCAGGGCCGGTGGTGACGAGCGGATCCTGGACGTCACGGACGTGGAGATCATCGAGACCGAGCACCGCTCCCGGGCCGCGGTAGCCCTGTGCGTGGACACCTCGTGGTCGATGGTCCAGGACGGTCGCTGGGTGCCGATGAAACGTACGGCACTCGCACTGCACCAACTGATCTCGACCCGGTTCCGAACCGATGACCTGCAGTTGATCACCTTCGGCCGGCAGGCCGACGAGGTCGAGCTGGGGGACCTGATCGGATTGGAGGGTGCCTATGTGCAGGGCACCAACCTGCACCACGCGCTGATGCTGGCGTCCCGTCACCTGCACCGGCATCCCGATGCGGTGCCGGTGGTGCTCGTGGTGACCGACGGGGAGCCGACGGCCCATCTGGAACCC
>JBDSLP010000195.1:0-10253 GCA_039916325.1 Nakamurella sp.
CGATGTCGTTGCTGACCGTCGAACGCATCAAACTGTTCTCGACCCGGTCCCCGTACTGGTGCATCGGCCTGGTCCCGGTGCTCGGGCTGGGCATCACCCTGCTGGTGTCGTTGGTCGACCGCGGGTCGGCTGCGTCGCTGGAGACCAGCCAGTCATGGGTCGGCTTCGCCACCTCGATCGTGATGGTGATGGCGGCTCTCTCGGTGACCACCGAATACCGCTTCGGCACGATCCGCAGCTCGTTCCTGGCCGTGCCGTCCCGGTCGGGCCTGCTCGTCGCGAAAGCCGTCCTGCTGGCGGCCATCTCGTTCGTCGTCGTCGAGGCCACCTCGATACTGAGCTACCTGCTCGCCCGCGCGGTGCACGGTCCAGCCGCCTCGGACGCGGCGTTCACCCTGTCGACCTCGACCGACTACCGGGTGATCTGGGGCCCCGGTGTCATCGCGGCACTGGCGGCGGTGCTGGCCATCGCGGTCGGAATCCTGGTCCGTCAGTCGGCCGGAGCCATCGCCGTGGTGCTGCTCTGGCCGTTGTTGGTGGAAAACCTGTTCGTGCTGTTCGGTTCCTTCGGCCGTGACCTGCAGCCCTGGTTGCCGTTCAATGCCTCGACCGCCTTCTACACCGGCGGGGACAGCTTCAACCGGTTCTCCAGCACCGTTCCGAGCTGGTGGCAGGGCGGCCTGATCTTCCTGGGGACGACCGTCGTGCTGCTCATCCTGGCGCTCGCCGCGGCGAAACGACGCGACGCCTGATCCCAGTCGTCGCCAGTCCGGTTCCGGCTCGTCGGGCGCCCGAAATCAGGGGTTATCTCACACCACCCACTTGTTAGCCGACAGGTTTGCTAACCTGCTAACAGCACGTGGTGTCGCTGGTGCAGTGCTCACGGGCACGTGATGATCCGCTCCAGCAGTCACGACGTCGATGCCTGAAACAGCTCGGGCCCGCATCAGGACCTCGCCGAGGCCGCAACGAGACATCTCATGTCGTTGCGTGACCGGCCGCACACGATTCCAGGGAGTCACATGACCAGCACCGAGCAGTACACGACCGCAGCCCACCAGCTCAAGGACGCCACCGAGCGTTCCGCGAACCTGTGGAAGCAGGGCGCAGAGGCGCTGACGCAGCAGACCGACCTGCTGAGCCAGTTCGCGAAAATCGATCCGACCGCCGGAGTGCAGCGCTACTTCGACCTGCTGCAGACCGCGGTGGACGCGAACCGTGACCTGGCCACGAAGTGGGCCGACGCCGTGACCGCGATGTCGGTAACCGTGGTGAACCCCTTCGCCGCCGTCACGGATGTGGCTCGCAAGCAGCTCGAGACCGTCGCCGATGCGGCCACCAGCCAGGCAGAGGTGGTCGAAGAGGCCGCCGTGCGCCAGGCGGAGCAGGCCGAGGACGAGGCCAAGGCCCAGGCCCGTCGCGTTCGTGCCGCTGAGCGCGCTGCGGAGAAGGAAGTTCAGCAGAAGGCCCGCGAGCCGTATCAGGGGCTGACCAAGGCCGAGCTCTCGGAGAAGCTGGCCGAGCGCGACCTGCCCAAGTCGGGCAACGTCGACGAGCTGGTCGACCGTCTCGTCGAGTCCGACACCAAGCGCGCCCCGTACCTGGGTCTGACCAAGGCCGAGCTGTCCGACCAGCTGGCGGAGCGCGAGCTGCCCAAGACCGGCGTGGTCGAGGAGCTCGTGGGCCGCCTGGTCGAGGCCGATGCAGCTGCGGCTGCGGTGAGCGACAGCAAGTAACTCCGGCCGCGGGTCTCGCTGCCCCGGCGGCGAGACACCACGCATGCCGTTCCCCGATGACGCCGGTGTCGGCAGCGAGAGCTGCCGGCACCGGCGTCGCCGGTTCCACCGTGGTGTGGCATCGACCCGCCGGCCGTGGTGATCATCCCGGCTCTGCACACCGGCGCCCGCTGCGACTGCTTCACCGAACTCGAAGGATCACGATGTCCACTCCTCGTACGGCCCCCACCGCCTTGCACATGCACCGAACCGGTAGCGGGGAGCCTTTGGTGCTGTTGCACGGCCTCGGCGAATCGCTGGTCGGCTGGCGTCCGGTCATCGACGCGCTGGCCGCCGACTACGACGTCATCGCTCTCGACTTCCCCGGTTTCGGCGGCTCAGCGCCGCTGGACGACCGCGTCTCGCCGAACGCGGTCAATCTGGCCGCCGCGGTGGAGCGCACCCTCGACGGGCTGGGCATCACCTCCTACCATGTGGCCGGATACTCGCTGGGCGCCCGGGTGGCGATCGAACTCGCCAAGACCGACCGGGTCCGGTCCGTGATCGCGATCTCGCCCGACGGCATGGGTACCCCGCTCGAGCGCGTCCAGGGTTTTATCGCCCTCGTCGCCGGTCGCAGCATGGCCATGACCCTCGCGCCGGTCGGGGAATTCCTGAGCCTGACGCCGACCGGGCGGTCGGTGTTCTTCGCCGGTAGCCGGAGCCTGCCGTGGCAGTTGACCCGCACCGACGCCGAACAGCTGCTCACCGGCTACGCGGACGCGCCGGCGTACGAGAAGGCCAACTGGGCGAGCATGTTCGACATGCCCACGCATCTCGGCACGATGACCCAGCCGACCCTGCTGCTCCAGGGCACCTCGGATCCGCTGATGGCGCCGCAGATCATGCGTTACCGGGCGTGCATCCGCGGCGCCCAGCTGCGCTGGCTGCCCGGCGCGAACCACGTCCCGATCTCCGACGCCCCCCGGGCGGTGGGCGACCAGATGCTCGACTTCCTCGCTGCGGTGACCACCGCGGCGGAATCCGTCGCGGCCTGAACGCCGTCAGCGATGATCGACAGCGCCCAGGGCCGACCGCTTCGACCCGGGACCGGTGATCCGGTCGACATCACCGACGTCGAACTCCCGGAAGGGGCCACCCGGCTCCCGCACCTCACCGCTCCCGACGACGGTCTCCCGCTGCACTTCCGCCGGGTGGTCAGCTTCCATCCCCGCGGTGGCCGACTGAATCCGGTCCAACGCAAGGCCTGGGACACCCACGCCGAGGCTTGGAACGTCGATCCGACGCTCGGCCTGCCGAATCTGAAGACACTGTTCGGCCGTAACGCCCCGCTGATCATCGAGATCGGCTCCGGGATGGGTGAGGCCACCGCCGGGATGGCCGCGAACCGGCCAGAGGCGAACATCCTGGCCATCGAGGTCTACAAGCCCGGCGTCGCCCAGACCTTCCATCACCTGGGCAAGGCCGGCGTGGACAACGTCCGACTGATGCGCGGTGACGCGATCGAGGTCCTCGAGGCGCTGATCCCGTCGGCTGCGGTCGCCGAGATCTGGCTCTTCTTCCCCGATCCGTGGCCCAAGGCGCGCCACCTCAAGCGTCGTCTGGTGACCCCGTCGTTCGCCACGCTCGTCGCCTCCCGGCTCAAGAAGGGCGGCGTCCTGCGGCTGGGCACCGACTGGGAGCCCTACGCCGAACAGATGCTCGCCGTCTGCACCAACGAGCCCAAGCTGAAGAATCGGCACACCGGTTGGGCGCCTCGGCCGGACTTCCGCCCCCGCACCCGCTTCGAGCGGCGTGGGTTGACCGCGGGTCGGGAGATCTTCGACCTGGAGTTCGTCCGCCGCTGACGCGGGTGTCCGGCGTGCGCCGGGGTTGAAGGTGCCGGAATGATCAGGCGCGGTTGACGGCCGGGTGCGCCTCCCGCACCCGACCGGCGAGTACGGCGACGGTCAATCCGGCCAGCACGGTGATTCCGAGCGCGACCCGCAGCCCGGTCAGCCCGGCCAGCGCGCCGATGAGCGGCGGCCCGATGAGGAACGCCGGCCACTGCCCGAACGACACGGTCGCGACCCCGCGCCCGGGCGACATCCCGGGCTGGTTACCCGCCAGCCCGATCACCGTCGGCACCAGGCAGGCGCACCCGACACCGAGCAGGCCGAATCCGACGAACGCGCCCCAGGTGGTGCCGACCCCGAGGCCGACGGCCATCCCGGTGGCCGCGGTCAGCGCCGAGAAGCGGATGAACGGGATCCGGCCGACCCGGCCGACGACCCGGTCACCGAACACCCGCGACACCGTCATCGCGACCGAGAACGAGCTGAACACCAGCGCACCGATGCCGGCCCCGGCACCTACCGTGACCGCCCCGTACTGCGCACTCCACTGGACCGCCACCCCTTCGCTGATCGACGACAGCAGCGCTATGGCGGCGAGCAACGCGAGCTGCGGGGTGACGGCGCGGGTCTTCGGGACCGGCGCCCCGGCGGAGGTCCCGACCTCCCGGGGTTCGGGACGGTCGCGCGGGATGAAGCGCTGGGTGGCGATGAAGGCGGCCAGCATCACCAGGCCGGACGGCGCCAGCTGCTGGACCGGCGTCACCCCGAGAGACGCCGCGGCCGCACCGATCCCGGCCCCAGCGAGCTGACCGAGGCTGAAGCAGGCGTGGAAACTCGACATGATGCGGCGCTTGTAGGCGCGCTCGACGACGACCGCCAGGGCGTTCATCGGGGTGACGATCAGCCCGGTCGCAACGCCCTGCAGCAGCAGGAATGTACAGAGCACCCACACCTGCTCCGACGCCGTGGTGGCCGGCACGACGACAACCACGCTGACCGCGCCGATGACGGCCAGCAGCCGGGCACCGGTCCGTGGGATCAGCCTGGTCACCACGACCAGCGCCGTCAGGGTGCCCACCGGGGCGGCGAGCAGGATGAGTCCCCACTGGGCGTCGTCGACGCCGATCTGGCCGCGTACCCCCGGGATTCGGGCCGCCCA
Source organism: Nakamurella sp. (assembly GCA_039916325.1). Classification (GTDB taxonomy): domain Bacteria; phylum Actinomycetota; class Actinomycetes; order Mycobacteriales; family Nakamurellaceae; genus Nakamurella. The sequence goes on from JBDSLP010000195.1 coordinate 4,731, forward strand.
ACTGCCGACCATGAGGCCGACGAGCAGGAACAAGGTGCTGATCGCGAGGCGGGCGCGGCTGGGAGACGTCACTCCCCCCATGCTGCCGTGCACGCAGGGTGGAGGCCAATCCTTCCCCCGGAATGCGTGGCCGACCGCAGCGCCGGCTCCGGCATCGTCTCTCGGAGCTGCGTGCGGCCGGGGTTCAGTCGGCGAGGAACCGCACCGGCTGACCCGGCCGGAGCTGCGCGGCGAGATCGATCGCATCGTCGGTCAGGACGGCGAGCACCGGATAGCCCCCGGTGGTCGGGTGGTCGCGCAGGAACACCACCGGCAGGCCGGACGGCGGGATCTGGATGGCTCCCGGCACCAGCGGTGCGCTGGCCAGCTCGGCGGGTGCCCCGGCACCGATGGCAGTTCCGGCCACTCTGAGACCCACCCGGTTGGACTGGGGCGTGACCTGCCATTCCTGGCCGGTCAGGGTCGACATCGCCGCCGGCGCCAGCCGTTCCAGGTGCGGTCCGGGCGTCACCGGCAACTCGACGGTGCCGGCCGGGCGAGCCGGACTCGGCACTGACCGCACGCGGCCGTCGGCGACTCCGACCGGCAGCACCTGACCGCTACGCAGTACCGCCGGACCGAGCCCGGAGAGCATGTCGGTCGACCGGCTGCCCAGCACGGCCGCAACGTCGACACCGCCACGCACCGCGAGGTAGCTGCGTAGGCCGCGCGGCGGGGTGCCCAGCTCCAGCACCTCGTCGGAGGCCAGCGAGATCACCGGACCCGACGCGGATTCAGTGGTGCCGTCGGGGCGGTGGACGGTCAGCGGCGCCCGCGCTCCGCTCACCGCCAACACCTGGTCACCGACCGCCCGAACCCGCAGCCCTCCCAGCGTGGTCTCCAGAACCGCCGACCCGCAGGCGTTGCCCACCCTCGCATTCGCCCGGGCGTGCGCCGCCCGGTCGGCGGCACCGGACCGCGTCACCCCGAGGGCGGCATAACCCGGCCGGCCGGCGTCCTGGATGGTGGTGAGGATGCCGGGACGAACTACCTGCAGCCCCCGCTCCGGGGTCGGCGGCGGCGGCACCGCAGACACCACCAACTCGGGCAACGCGTCCACGGCCCGGAACCGCACGGCCACCCCCGGGCGCAGCAGCGCCGGCGGGTCCCGGTCGAGATCCCAGAGCGGTGCCGCCGACCGGCCGATCAGCTGCCACCCGCCGGGAGACTCGCCGGGGTAGACGCCGGAGTACGGTCCCGCCAACCCGACCGCGCCGGCCGGTACCCGGGTGCGGGGCACCGAGCGGCGCGGAACCTGGAGTCGACCGTCACCGACCAGATAACCGAAGCCGGGGGCGAACCCGCCGAACGCGACCGTCCAGGTCTGTCCGGTGTGGGCGGCGATGACACCGTCCGCCCCGAGGCCGGTCAAGTCCCCCACCTCCGCGAGATCCGCACCGTCGTAACACACGTCGACGGTGATGGTGGCGCCACTCGTCGAATCGACCCCGGAACCCTCTCGCAGCAGGAGGTCCCGTTCTACTTCCGCCCGGTCGGCAGCCTGGTCGAGAATCAGCAGCACGCTGAGGGCCCCCGGTACCAGCTCGACCTGACCGACCGTCGGCCGCTCGCGCAACGCTGCTGCCAGCCCGAGAGCGTCTTCGGCAGTGCAGCTTTCGACCAGTACGGCCTGGTCACCGTACCGATGCATCCGGCGGTCAGACATGCCCGCCGAAGGCGCTGATCGTCACGCCCGCGGCGGTCAGCGCCGCCCTGACCGCGCGCGCCATGGCGACCGCACCCGGGCTGTCCCCGTGTACGCACACCGAATCCGCCGTGACCGACACCGGGCGGCCGTCGATGTCGTCGGCCGTGTGGTAGAGCACCATCCGGCGGACCCGGTCGGCCACCTCGGCCGGGTCATGCAGCACGGCGCCGGGGCGGCTCCGGGGCGCCAGCGTGCCGTCGGCCAAGTAGGCCCGGTCGGCGAACGCCTCGGCGACGGTGGGCAGTCCCGCCTCGGCGGCCACCATCAGGAACCGCGACCCGGGCAGCCCGAGCACAGGCAGCCCACCGGGCCACGCCGCCACCGCGGACACCACTGCCGCCGCCTGTTGCTCATGGTGGCCGATCGTGTTGTACAGCGCCCCATGGGGTTTCACGTAGGACACCCGGCCGCCGACCGATCTGGCCAGCCCGTCCAACGCGCCGATCTGGTACAGCACATCGGCCCGCAGCGCCGCGGGCTCCACGTCGATGAATCGGCGCCCGAAGCCGACCAGATCGTGGTAACCGACCTGGGCGCCGATGGCCACCCCCCGCTCCACCGCCGCCACCACCGTGGTCAGCAGGGTCAGCGGATCGCCGGCGTGAAAGCCGCAGGCGATGTTGGCGCTGCTCACCACGTCGAGCATGGCGGCGTCCTCGCCCAGCGTCCAGGCGCCGTAGCTCTCGCCGAGATCGCTGTTGAGGTCGATTCGCCGCCCCGTCACCGGGGGTTCACCGATCGATGGAGGACATGTCCGGGTAGCGCTCCCCCGCCACCTCGGCGGGCGGGACGGCGGCGGTCAACGCCGCGAGATCATCCGCAGACAGCACGATGTCGGCCGCCCCGACGTTCTCCTCGAGATACGTCACCCGCTTGGTCCCCGGGATCGGTACCACGTCCTTGCCCTGGGCCAGCACCCAGGCCAGCGCGAGCTGCCCCGGTGCGACGCCCTTGCTCTCGGCCAGCGACCGGACCGCCGCCACCAGCGACAGGTTCTGCGCCAGCGCCTCCCCGGCGAAACGCGGATTGCGGCGGCGGAAGTCGTCGGCCGGGAGATCGTCGGTGGAGGTGATCGCCCCGGTCAGCATGCCCCGGCCCAGCGGCGCGTACGGCACCAACCCGATACCGAGATCGCGTAGAAGCGGCAGGATCTCGTTCTCCAGGTGGCGGGTCCACAGCGAGTACTCGGTCTGCAGCGCGGTGATCGGGTGGGTGGCCTGGGCCCGTCGGATAGTGTCGGCCGACGCCTCGGAGAGCCCGATCGCGCGGACCTTGCCGGCCGACACGAGCTCGCCCATCGCTCCGACCGTGTCCTCGATCGGTACCGACTTGTCGACGCGGTGTTGGTAGTAGAGGTCGATGTGGTCCACCCCGAGTCGGGCCAGGCTCGCCTCGCAGGCGGCGTGGACGTACGCCGGGCTGCCGTCGATGCGGCGGGCTTTCGGGTTCTCCGGGTCGCGGACGTTGCCGAACTTGGTCGCCAGCACCACCTCGTCCCGACGGCCGGCGATGGCCCGGCCGACCAGTTCCTCGTTCACGAACGGGCCGTACATGTCGGCGGTGTCGAGCAGGGAGACGCCGAGGTCCAGCGCGCGCCGGATGGTGGCGGTCGAGCCGGCGTCATCGCGCTCGCCGTAGAACTCCGACATCCCCATGCAGCCGAGGCCGAGGGTGGAGACCACGAGAGCGGCATCGCCGGTTCCGAGAGTGCGGGTGGAGAGAGTCATGGCTCCATTGTGGCGCCCACGGTCAGGACCAGGACACCCCACGGAGCCGGTCGGCGTGGAACAGTCGGCAGGTCGGTGGCGTTGAGCACCGACAGAGCACCCCGGTGGCAACCCTCGAAGGAGACGACATGGCGGACGAGACGGCGCGCGGGCAGTACCTGCGCGGGGGCAGCGACTGGGCGGCCGACCAGGCCGAGCAGTACGAGGCGAGCAACGGCCAGGAGGCGACCACGTTGCGCGGCGTGCCCATCATGCTCGTCAGCACCACCGGTCGCCGCACCGGCGCGATCCGCCGGACCCCGCTGATGCGCGTCGAACACCAGGGCAGCTACGCAGCGATCGCGTCCAAGGGTGGCGCCCCCGAGCATCCGGTCTGGTACCTCAACATCCTGGCCGACCCGGAGGTGACCGTCCGCGACGGCGCCCAGGTCCGGACCTACCGGGCGCACACCGCCGAGGACGACGAACGCGCCGCGTGGTGGGACCGCGCGGTGGCGGTGTGGCCCGACTACGCCGACTACCAGACCAAGACCGACCGACAGATTCCGGTGGTCGTGCTCGACCCGGTGACCTGATCGGGCGACACCCCTGGGCCTGGCCCGGGCGGAGACCTACCGTTGGCCCATGCGTCCCGCGCGGACCGTGTCGCTGACGGCATTCGACCACCCCCTGGACGGGAGGGCCGGACATCGTCGGACGGATCGACCCTGGGGGATCGCGGTGCTGCTGACGGTCTTCGTGATGGCGCTGGCCGGACCGGCCGTGATGCGGCCCGCCGTCGCGGGAACGGCGCATCCGCTGCCGATGGCGCCGCCGGTGGGGTCCTGCGTAGATGTGCACGGAGCCGCAGTCACCCTGGTGGCGTCCTGCGTGGACCTCCACACCGCGGAAGTCGTCGGTTCCTGGGACGCCGGGACGCAGCCGACCGAAACCGGTGACGCGATGACTGTCGACTCCTGCAAGACAACGCGCGACACCTACCTGGATGTCGCCCGGACCGGGCCGTGGAACCTGTGGACCCGGGTCACACCCGCCGTCTCCACCATCGTGCTGGTCGCCCCCGACGCCGGACGGGACGCCTACGGTGGCTGGACGGCGTGCGCCATCAGCGCGGAGGACGGCGTGCGGGTCCGTGGCTCTCTCCACCTCGGCTTCACCGGCGAGACCCGCCCCGACGGCCACCTCGCAAGCTGCTACACCACTCGCACCGCCGCCGCCGAGAACCGGCGGATCAGCTGCGACAAGCCGCACCGCATTGAACTTCTCGCGACTCTGGCCCCCGTTGCGGGATCCAACCCCGATGGGTCGACGATCGCGATGCCGAGCCCGGACGTGCTCCACGTCAGCTGCGCGATGATGATGCAGTCGATGACCAAGTCCGCGGACTTTTCCTACGGCGGCGCGATCAAGGTCGTCGCCGAGACGATCCCGCCCGAGCCGAACGCCACCACGACGGTCCCCCCGCCGCGGTGCTTCATCGAGACGACGGCGGCGGCGGTCGTCCTGACCGGGAGCGTCATCGGATTGGCCCACGAACCGCTACCGATGGGCTGACCACGCTCGCGTCCACTTCAGCGCGTCGTCCAGCGGCATCGCCCGGAATTCGTCGGCGGGGCACCCTGCGGCACGGCCGCGGTCCCCAGCTGTGTCGACTCAGGTGCTCGCCGCTTTCTGCACCGCCGCGGCGACCGCCGGGGCGACCGCGGCGTCGAACACCGACGGCACGATGTAGTTGGCGTTGAGCTCGCTCGAGTCGACGCAGCCCGCGATCGCGGTCGCCGCGGCGATCATCGCGGCGTCGGTGATGGCGTGGGTGCCGGAGTCGAGCATGCCCCGGAAGAATCCAGGAAAGGCCAGCACGTTGTTGATCTGGTTGGGGTAGTCCGACCGTCCGGTGGCCACGATCGCGGCGTGCTGGGCGGCGGCGAACGGGTCGACCTCCGGATCCGGATTGGCCAGCGCAAAGACGATCGCGGCGGAATTCATCGTGGCAATGTTCTCGCCGGTGAGCAGGTTCGGCGCGGAGACCCCGATGAACACGTCGGCGCC
>JBDSLP010000196.1:0-4426 GCA_039916325.1 Nakamurella sp.
AGGACCGGGTGCGCTACCAGGTGCTCTGCCGAAACCATCACCGCAGCGGTGACCTGGGCGCGGCAGGGTCGCGGCCGGACCGCAGCTGGGCCGTGACCTCGACGGATTCCCAGCCGTCAGTTCTGGATGGTCAACTCGATCGTAAGGAGCTGATCGGGTTCGATGCCGTTGGTGGCGACGATCTGCAACGGGTAGATCTGTGACCCGTTTGTGGCGTTTTTCAACGGCTCTCCAGAACTGGTCGTGGTCCCGACCGTGAACCGCCGGTGACGACTCCGGCCAGGGCCTGGGTGCGGAGGTCGCGAACCCCGCTATCGCCAGTGTCGTCCGGGTCGTCCTGATGTTGACCTGTGCTGACAGCGCCAACGTCGACATCAGCCGGGGCGTCAGTAGCCCCGTCTTGCTGGCCGGCGGATCGATGGACCGACGCCGCAGGATGCCCACGCCCTTGATGCCCAGCAAGTTCTTCAGGGTCGAACGGGGCGCACTGAGGTTGTAGATGGTCACCACTAACATCGCCGTGATGATCACGGCCATGAGCCCGACCAACACTGCCGTGACCCAGCTGGGCAGCGCCGCGACCGACCCATCCGTGGTCGAGTCCTGAACCATTTCGATCCCCGTCATCGGACCCTGATGGTGAATCCAGCTTCTCGGCTAGACTGAGAAGGTTGTGCCGAACACCGACCCGCACTCCATGCCGCAGCGGCCCGGGGAACGAACCAGCCCGTCCCGACGTTGAACCACCTGTGCCACAGAGCCGGTCCTCGACCGGATCAGCGGCCCCCTGCACGTCCTTGCACACCTGATATGAGAGGAACCGACATGGCAGATCGCGTCCTGCGCGGCAGCCGTCTCGGAGCGACCAGCTACGAGGCCGACCGCAACCACGACCTCGCACCCCGGCGCACCGCCACCTACCACTGCCCGCGTGACCACGACTTCGCCGTTCCGCTGGCCGACGACGCCGAAGTCCCCGGAACGTGGGACTGCCGGATGCACGGCCAGGAGTCCAAGCTCGTCGACGGCTCGGCCGCCGAAGTGAAGAACGTCAAACCGCCGCGGACCCACTGGGACATGCTGCTCGAGCGCCGTTCGGTGGAGGAACTCGAGGAGATCCTCACCGAGCGCCTCACCGACCTGCACAGTCGTCGCGGCGTCATCGGCTGAGCTTTCAGACGCAGCGAGAACGGCCCGCCTCCAGGGTGACCCGGGGCGGGCCGTTCTCGCGTCTCAGACCAGGCAGGGGACCGCGCACCTCACACGGCGACGGCGCACCTCACACGGCAGGGGGCGGTTCCTCGGCGCGGATCACCGGGTTGCGGCGGGACTCACGGACGCTGTGCGTCGCCTGCGCGAGGCGCTGCTTGATGCCCCAGTAGGTGATCTTCACCAGCGCCTCACGGATGATGCTGCCGCTCATCTTCGACGCGCCGATCGCCCGCTCGGTGAACGTGATGGGCACCTCGATGACGATGAAGCCCTCCTGCACCGTCCGCCAGGCCAGATCGACCTGGAAGCAGTACCCGTGCGACTCGATGGAGTTCAGCGGCAGTGCGCGCAGGACCTCGGCCTTATAGGCGCGGTAGCCGGCGGTGATGTCGTGCAGGCCGACGCCCAGCGCCAGCCGGGCGTAGAGGTTCGCCGCCTTGGACAGCAGCATCCGGTGCAGCGGCCAGTTCACCACGTGCCCGCCCGCGACGTAGCGCGACCCGATGACCAGATCACCGACGCTGGTCGCGGCGAGAATGCGGGGCAGGTTCTCCGGGGCGTGCGAGCCGTCGGCATCCATCTCGACGAGGATGTCGTAGTCACGCTCGAGACCCCACTGGAAGCCGGCGATGTAGGCCTTGCCGAGCCCGTTCTTGGTGGTCCGGTGCATGACATGGACCTGGGCGTTCGCACCCGCGCGCTCGTCAGCGAGGGCGCCGGTGCCGTCCGGGCTGCTGTCGTCCACGACGAGCACGTCGACCTCGGGCGCGGCCGCGTGGATCCGGTCCAGGATCAGTGGCAGGTTCTCGAGCTCGTTGTACGTCGGGACGATCACGAGCGTGCGGGGTGACGACGGGGTCGCGTCGGGCATGTCTACAACACACCTTCCTGGGTGTTCGGGCGGGCGGTGCGGCCCGCCGGGGTGCTGCTGCGACGCTGCCGCATCAGCGCGCCCGCCAGGGCAAGAGGGGTCAACAGGGTGATGAGCCACTCGATCGGTCCGCCGAGGACAGTACCGGGCGTGATCGTGGAATTCAGACCGATGTCCGGTGTGAGGAACCCGGGAGTGAACAACCCGATGGTGGACTCCACGCTGCCGTCGGAACGGATCACCGCGGACACTCCGCTGGTGGCGGCGATGAGCACGTCTCGGCCGTGTTCGACCGCCCTGACCCGGCTCATCGCCTGCTGCTGGTAGGTCTCGTCGGTGTATCCGAAGGTGGCGTTGTTGGTCTGGACGACGAGCACCTGCGCGCCGCCGGTCACGACGTCGCGCACGACCCGGTCCTCGACGACCTCGAAGCAGATGACGTCGCCGACGTTCACGCCGGCCACGTCCAGGTTGCCCGGGGCGTCACCCGGCAGGAATTCGTTGCGCAGCAGGTCCACCTTGTCGGAGAAGAACCGGAAGAAGCCCCGCCACGGCATGTATTCGGCGAACGGCACCGGGTGTCGTTTCGTGTAGGTCTGGCCCGGGCCGGTGACCGGGTCCCAGACGATGCCCTGATTGAGGTTCCGCGTCGGATCGTCGGTCCCGACGACGGCGCCGACCAGGATCGGCACCCCGATGTCGGCGGCCGCCTCGGAGATCACCGCCGCCGCATCGGCGTTACGGTACGGGTCGATGTCGGACGAGTTCTCCGGCCAGATCACCAACGAGGGCTGTGGTGACGTCCCGGCGCGGACCGCCTCGGCCAACTCGTGCGTCCGGGCGACGTGGTTGTCCAGCACCGCGCGTCGTTGCGAGTTGAAGTCCAACCCGGCCCGCGGGACGTTGCCCTGGATGATCGCCACCTGACGTTGCGGAGCTGAGCTGGTGTCCTGTTCGGTCAGCAGTCCGACGGCCCCGACGGCGAACGGCATGAGCATGAGGACAACCGCCGCCCACCCGGCGGGCCGGCCGCGGTCGGCCCGCCGGCGGAGCAGGTCGGCGGCCCCGAAGCCGGCCAGGGCCACCAGGAACGACAGTCCCGCGGATCCGATCAGGGACGCTGCGGGCAGCAGTGGGCCGTCGGACTGGGTGAACGCGATGCCACCCCACGGGAACCCGCCGAACGGGAACCGCGCCCGCAGCGCCTCCCCCGCCAACCAGGCGGCGGCGCCGAACACCGGCCACAGCGGCAGCCTGCGGGTGACGACGGCGATCAGCATCCCGGGGGGGATGACGAGTGCCGCCTCGAGCAGGGCAAGCCCGAACCAGGGCACGGACCCCACGTAGACGCCGGTCCAGCTCAGCAGCGGCAGGAAGTAGGCGGCCCCGGCCAGGAACGACAACCCGGCGGCGGCCCGGAGGCGGCGGCCGTGGAGCACGAAGCCGAGGAGCACGAAGCCGAGAATGGCCGACCACCACCAGGTCCGGGGCGCCGTGCTGAGGTACCACGCGACGCCGGCGGCCAGTGCGCCGAGGATCCGCAGTCCACCGGTAGAACGCAGAGCCCGCCACCGGCCCGACCAGCGGCGGCCGAGGATCGTGTCGCGGAACGCGGGGCTGCCGAAACCGCCCAGACCCCGGGGGTCCGCTCTGTCTCCGTTGTCAGCCGGCTCGGCACGCAGGGTCGGGGAGGCCATCCGGCCAGCGTAGTGCGGGCCACCGCCGCGGCCGGTCGCCGCGATCCTCGCCCGGATGGCTGTCACGCACCGCGCCGGTAGGGTGACGCCGACGACCGGGGTGCGGCCATGACCGTCCGCCCGCGGAGAACGAGGAACCGGAGAACCGCCATGGATCACCACCTTTTGCTCGACTACTGCCTCGGCCGACCGGCCGCCGAGAAGGCCACGACCCAGCGGGGCCACCACGACGAGGTGCTGGTCAACGGGAATGCGTTCGCGGTCTTCGGCCCCGAGATCGGCACGGTCACGCTGAAGTGCGGCCGCGACGGCGACGAGAGCCAGTGGTGGCGCGACGCCTACCCGGATGACGTGCTGATCGCCCCGTACATCGGCCAGTACGGATGGAACACGTTCAGCCTGTCGGCCGAGATCGACGACGACGAGTTCTATCGTGCTGTCGACGTCTCCTACTCCGACGTGCTGCAGCGCGAGGCCGCGGCCGACGCGGCTACCGGCGAAGCGACGAATTGAGCAGCAGGCCGAGGTCGTAGGCGATCCGACCGGACCACACGGTCGAGACCTGAGATGAAAGCCAGTTGGGTGACGGAGTCCAGTTCGGAGCACCGAGCAACGCTCTCGGACCAGCGGCTATGGCCGCCGTGAG
>JBDSLP010000197.1:0-3054 GCA_039916325.1 Nakamurella sp.
GTGTTGCTGCCGTCGGTGGTCGCCGGCAGTGGCAGCGTCGGAGTGCTGGCCGTGCTCATCGGTGTCAACCTCGGCCCGAACTTGACCTACGTCGGTTCGCTGGCGACCCTGCTGTGGCGTCGGTTGCTGAAGCAGCGCGACGCCGAGCCGGCAATCGGTGACTTCCTCAGGCTGGGTTCCCTCACGGTGCCGATCGGGATCGTCGCCTCCGTCGCCGGCCTGTGGGCGTCGTGGCAGCTGGTTGGAGGATGACGATGAAGGTACTGATCTGGCTCCGTGAGGGGTTGTGGGAAGTAGCGGTGGACACCGCCCTCCGGGTGTCGGGGTCGGACGCCGAGATGGTCCTGCTGCACGTGACGTCCCCCGAGGTGGAGGAGGTGATCCGCGGTGGGATGGCGGGGCTGCTCGGGCGTCACCGCACCGCGCCGACGCGGGTGGCGGACGTCGGTCCGGCCGCCCAGCGGGAGCTCTTCGCTGCGGCACGTCGTCGGCTCGGACGGGACTGCGTCGAGCTGACCCGGCGTGGCCGCATCGAGCGGGAGGTCATCGAAGCTGCGGCGGACGCTGATCTGCTGGTGGTCAGCCGGGACGGCGACCGCGCCCGGTTGGGACCGCACTCGCTGGGCCCGGCGACCCGGTTCGTCGTCGACCATGCGCCGTGCCCGGTGCTCCTGGTCTGGCCGGGGACGGCTCCGGGTCTGAGCTCGATCCCGCCGCTGCCCCCGGGGGATCGGCCGCCGCCACCACCGCGTTAGATCTCCGAGTCGAAGTGGCCGACGACCGCTGGCCCACGACCGACGACCACCGGCCGACGACAGCGGCCCTGCAACCATCGACGAGGCCCGCGCAGCGTCCCGCCACCTACGCGACGACGTGTGCGACCCCGTCGACGATCACGGTGAGCGGCCCGGTTCCGGCGGCGCCGTCGGGCAGCCGGACCGTCGATCCGGTCGGGCCGAGATCGTTGAGGCAGAGCGAGGTCTCGGAGGCGCTACCCGCGTTCGAGCCGGGGTCGACCCGCACGGTGCCGGTCACGATGTCGATGGTGGTGAGGTCGACCGCCGTGACGTTCACCGGCATCCGCGGGCAGGTGGTGCTACCCCAGGTGATCACCAGAAGGTTGCCCTCGTCGTCGCGGCGGACCTCGTCGCGCCGAGCGGACGAGCGGTCGGCACCGGCCGGTTGTCCCCCGGCGAAGCTGATCACGGCGTCCGGGACGCCGGTCTCGAAGCTCTCCTGCACCCCCGGCCCCGACGATGCCGCGGCCGAACTCGACGCCGTTGCCGGGGTGGAGGTCGTCATCGACCGGCCCGGCGACGATGTGCTCGCACAGCCCGTGGTCCACAGGACGGTGACGAGCACCGCCACGGCGGCCCGGGGCGGGCGGCGGACGTACGGTACGGGCGGGGGCATCGCTCCATCATCGCGCCCCGCCGGTGCCGTCGGACGCGCGCCGAACCCAGCGCTCAGAACGACACCGGCAGCCGGCGCGGACCGCGCAGGATGGTGCCCCTGCGCATCACGACCGGCCCGGCGAGCCGCAGCGTCGGGAACCGGACGGCCAAGGCGCGGAAGGCGGCGACCAACTCCATCCGGGCGAGCGCGGCGCCCAGGCAGTAGTGGATCCCTCCGGAGAACCCGAGATGGTCGCCCGCGTCGGCGCGGGTGAGGTCGAATCGGCCGGGATCGGTGAAGACCGCGGGATCCCGGTTCGCGGCGGCGAGCATCAGCAGCACCCACTGGCCCCGGTGCACCGTCACGCCCGCCAGGTCGACCGGCTCGGCGGACAGCAGTACCCGGGCGGTCTGCTGCACCGGTGGGTCGAAGCGCAGCACCTCCTCGACCACGGCCGCGGCCCTCGACGGATCTTCGACGAGCAACTCCCACTGCTCACGGTCGGCGAGCAGGGCGCGCACCCCGTTGCCGATGGCGTTGACGGTGGTCTCGAAGCCGGCCAGGAGCAGCAATCCGACGAGCGACGACAGCTCCTCGACGGTGAGGTCCTCGCCTTGCTGAGCCACCAGGACCGACGTCAGGTCGTCACCAGGGTCCTGCGCTGCCCGCACCAGCAGGGCGGCGAAGGTCGAACGCATCTGCCGGTCGGCGAGATACAGCTGTACCGCGTGCGGGAGCGAGCGCACCCCGTCCAGTGCCGACGCCACCGTCGCACCGACCCGGCGCAGCCGTTCCGGCTCGTCGGCCAGGCCGAGCATTCTGGTGATGACCGCGATCGGCAGCGGCGACGCGAAGGCCGACACCAGATCGAAGCTGCCCCCGCGCGGATCGATCGGACTCAGCAGCCGGTCGATCACACCCTCGACCAGGGTCTCGTACGTGGCCATCCGGCGCGGGGTGAACGCCGGGGCGGCCAGCCGCCGCAGCCGGGTGTGGTCCGGCGGATTCAGCGCCAGCAACGACAGATCGAGCATGTCCTCCCCGGGCCGCGGCGCGTCCGGGTCGTTCACCCCGAACCCGCGATGGCGCAGGACCTGTTGACACACCGCATGACTCGTCGTGCTGACGTTCCCGAGCCGGGTGGGCAGCACCGGGCCACGCGTGCGCATCTGTTCGTAGACGGCGTGCGGATCTCGGCGCCCCATGGCGAGCCCGAGCTGACTCGGCAGGTCACCTCGCACCACCCCGTGGTAGGCGTTCCGCGCACGCGTCGCGTAGATGTCGACGGCGAACCGCCCGATCCCGTACGCCTGTCCACCCAGCTGCTGCACGTTGACGGCCACACCCGATTGTGCCTCGACGCCGGAGGGCCTGTCGTGGGTCGTGAGAGGTCAGGGCGCCACCACGGAGGGGCGAGGCGGCCGACCGATCGGGGCCGGCTCGAACGGACCTCACCAGCCCCAGCTGCCCTCGCCACCCTTGAACGGCCCGACGATCTCGTCGGTGACCCAGCCGCCGTAGAAGCCACCTTCCTGGGGGCGAACCCGCTCGCCGTCGATCGTGCAGTCCAGCTGTGCTGGATAGAACGACAGGAAGCCGGTGATCGCCCGGAACGGCACGGTCGGGTCTTCGTAGCTCCAGCCGACCTTGGCCAGGGTC
>JBDSLP010000198.1:0-23406 GCA_039916325.1 Nakamurella sp.
CACGTTGACCGTCGCCGCGATGGCCATCCAGGTGGCCAGTGGACGCGCCCGTCGGGAGGTGATGAGCATCCGGCTGCTGGCGCCACTGGCCGCGACCGGGTACGCCCCGATCAGCACCAGAAGAGTCACCATCAGCAGCGTCTCGGGGCGGAACGATGACGGTGCGACGATCCGCAGCAGCAGCGGCGCGGCCAGGATGATGCCGAGCACCACCGGCGACAGCAACGCGTAGATCGAATCGCGGGACGAGCCGATGATCTGCCAGCGCAACGTCCGATCCCGGATCGCCGCGAACCGCGGGGTCCAGGCCTTCGAGGTCAGACCGATCATCTGCACGGCCACGAAGCCCACCGTGTAGGCGACCTGGTATCGGCCGACCTCGGCGGGTCCGAGCTCCCGCTGGATGATGATTCGGTCCCCGGCGTTCAGCACGAACATCGACAACGCCCCGAACATCAGTGGGGTGCCCAAGGCCAGTGACGGCTTCAACAGCGACCAGGAGAACGCGCGCTTCAGCGTCGGCCGGGTCAGCGACCAGCCGATGACGGCGGCGACGAGGTCGGCACCCAGCAGGCCCCACGCGTAGATCGCGGCCTGCCGACCGAAGATCAGCACCGCGACGATGCCGGCGACCTGACCTCCGACCGCTGCCAGCACGCTGACGACGGCGTAGGGCTTCAACCGGTCGGCGGTCAGGAGCAGGGCCAACTGCACCATGACCCCCGCTGACGGGATCGTCCACAGCACGGTGATCAGGGCCAGCTGGGACCCGGCGTCGAACCCGAACAGCGGCGCCCACCAGCCGGCCGTCAGCCAGAGCAGGGCGGTGACGGCGGTCGCCAGCATGATCGAGGTACTGGCCAGCGCGCGAACGTTGCCGTCGTGTCCGTCCTCTGACCGCTTGAGCACGATGGCCTGGTCCAGCCCGACGATGGCCACCACGATGAGCAATTGGTGCAGCGCGATCGCGGAGGAGAGGCGGCCGAATTCAGCCGGGTCGCCGAGTAGGTGCGCGAGAATCGGGGACGCGAGAGCACCGGTGAGCAGCTGTAGCGACGAGACGACGACGTAGAGCATGCCTCGCCCGAAGAGGGCGGAGCTGCTGGCGCCGGCCTTGTCAGCGGCGTCGGTCGCGGACTCGGCCGGGTCGGCGCCGTCGGCCGGGCCGGTTCCGGGGGAGAATCCGGTGCCTTCGAGGCCGGTGCCCGCGGTCAGCTCGGCGTGATGACCGCGCTCGGGGTCAGCGGCGGTGGGGTGCGCGACAGCGCCGGTGGTGGCCGCCGGGTCCGCGTCGACGAGAGAACCGATCGGCGTCGAGGGGTCGCTGGGCGGGGTGGCGACGGGCTCGTCCTGGCCGACGGGTGTCACGTGCGGTGCGGACTTCACCGGGGTGAGGGCCGCGTCGAGGGACCGGCCCGGACGGGCGGGGGTCGCGGGACCGTTCGGCAGGGGATCCTCCGTCGATGAGCTCCGCACCGGGGGCACCATCCTCGTCACGTATGTTCCTTTCGCCGTTGCCGTCGTCGACTGTTCGGGTGCCGACACGGTGTCGGTGATGTCGGCGATACGGCGTTGTCGGCCGGTGATGGCACGGTCCGGCTGCGTCGCTGCGGCGGACTGGCATCATCTTCAGAATCGACGATCGGGTGCTCTTCCGGCTCGCCCCGCGTCGCCGGACAACCGCGTCCAGGAACGACAGTAGTCAACACCAACGACGGAGAAAAGGACCTGAGGTGGCTCTCACATGACCCGGACCGGGATCACGGCGGCGCTGTCGCTCATCATCCGGGGTGTGTCCGCGTGACCGGCCTGGCCGCCGTCGTACTTGCGCACCGCGATCCCGCGCAGGTGCGACGGTTGATCGGATCACTGGCGGGCGTGCCCGTCGTGTTGCACTGCGACGCGAAGTCCGCCGGTGACGTCGCCGACGAGATGCTCCGGGACTGGGGGAAGCGGGTGCATGCCCTACCCAGGATGTCGGGGAAGTTGAGCAGCTGGTCGCTGATGCAGATCGAGCTGGAGGGAATCCGGGCCGCGCTGCGACAGTCGTCCGCGCAGCACATCGCGGTGATGTCGGGGGCGGACTACCCGCTCCTGAGCGTGGCCGCCCTGCACGATCGGCTGATTCCGTGGGCCGGTCGGTCCTACCTGTTCAGCGCCCGCATCCCGTACGACTCGTGGAGCGTGCCGCGGCATCCGGACGGCGGCGCCTGGCGCTTCCGACACCGTTTCCTGACCCGGGGCGACGACCTGATCACCGTTCGCGGCATTCCCGCCCGGCTACCGTGGCGCCGCCCGGTGCCCGCCGGTCAGGAGCTGCGGGCATCCCACGCCTGGAAGATCCTCTGTCGGGACGACGCCGAGCGGCTGTTGACCGTCGTCGACACCCGACCGGACATCGTCGCCTTCTGGAGGAGCACGTTCATCCCGGAAGAGAGCTTCGTCGCCTCGGTGCTCAGCTCACCGTCCATCGCCGGTGGAACCGCCGTGCCGCTGTGTCACCGCATCCCGTGGTTCATGCGATGGTCGGAGCGGGGCGCGCATCATCCGGAGTGGCTGGTGGAGCGCGACTGGGCGCCGTTGTCCGAGGCCATGCGGGCACCGATCGCGTCGCCGGACGACCTGTTGTCGGTAGACGCCGCGCGCCCACAGCCGATGTTCGCCCGCAAGTTCGCCGCCGATCGCAGCGGTGCCCTGCTGGACCGGATCGACGCCGAATTGCGCTGAGTGGTCAACCGGTGGTGACGGCGACGGCGGGGCGGCCACCCCGCCCCGATCGTGGTCAGGTCACTCCGTGCGGGGCTGCACCTCAACCGGTGTAGTCGTAGATCGTGACCCAGTCGATCTGCAGATGGCCGTCAGTGGTCATCCTGGCGCTGTCGGTGGTGCCGCTCTCGGTCTGCAGGATCCAGCGCAGCGGGGTTTTGGGGATGGCGTTGGTCGAGGTCATGACCTTTTTCCCGTCGAGGTAGAACACGACCGCCGCGGGCGTCCACTCGACGCTGGCGGTGTGCCAGCCGGTGAAGCTGGTGTTCGTGTCGACCCATCCGCAGTTCACCGAGGGGTTGCCCACGCAGTGGTTGAAACCCCACATGTCGCCGGCCAGGCCGCCTTCGGGGAAGTCGACCTCTCCCTCGGACCACCTGCCGCTGGTCGGCCAGAGCAGCCACGCGGTGCGGTAGCCGGGCAGCGCGTCGGACTTGAAGCGCACGCTGTACTTGCCGTAGACCTGCGAGTTCCAGTTGCCGCCGACCAGCGGCACCGGGGCGGCGACCTGTCCCTTGCCGTTGGCCTTGTGCAGGTAGAGGTCCATCACCCCGCCGGTCATCGAGATGATGTCCTTGTTGTAGACGCCACCGCCGAGAGTGTCGGCGAAGCCGTTGTAGCTGGCCCACTTGGTCTTGTAGCTACCGGGGAAGGACCCGCGGGGGAGGTCGGTCTTGAAGTCGTCGGCGAAGACCTGCTTGAAGCGGGGGAGGTCGCCCACCGGCATGCTCTGGCCGCTCGCGGCCGCCACGGCCGCCGTGGCACCCACGGTGAAGGCCTTGCTGGAGCCGAGGTCGAGCCACCCGCCCGCCACCTTTGCGCAGGACCAGTACGTATAGGTGCCCGAGTCGAACTGCGCGGTCTTGGTGATCGTGGTGCCGGCCGTCCCGACCCAGACAGCGGTGTCGTGGAGGTCGTGGTTGCCGCCGGAGGAGTCACGGATGCAGACCCCGGCATAGCTGGCGGTGACCCCGGTGACGCCGGAGATCGTGGTGGTGACGGTGACCGAGCTGCCGGAGACGGTGCTGCTCAGCGAGCCGGCCGACAGGGTCGCCGCCATGGCCGGGCTGGTCAGGGCGGCCATCAGCAGGCCGACCGTGGCGGTGACGGCGCACACACGTTCAACGCCTCGACGGGTGGGGGAAGTCATGAACGCGGTGCCTTTCGTCGGGGCATCGGGAGTGGATCGCCGCGTTCCTGGCAGAGGCGGTGTGCCGACCGGCGAGTCTGTGTCGTCAGGCCTCGACGGCGGACAATCGGGCGCGGTCGATCGAGATGCAATGCAGTGGTTCGTGGTGGGAGTGGCGGTGGTCAGGGGGTCGGATCGAGCGCCCGTGAGCGATCCGGATTGATGACCTCGCACAGAGATTACAAAACGGTATCGGTGACTCTGCGCGACAATCGGACATTCGACGGCATTCTCGGCTAATTGGTACCGCTGGCCACCTCGGGGCCGGACGAGTGACGCCTCTACTCGATCGCGCGGCCGCCCTGGCGGCGATCAGTCGATCGGATGAGGGCGATCATTGCGCCGAATCGGCGTCATCCTGTGAGATTCTGTGTGCAAAAGGGGGTTGCGTTCGGGTCGACATGAGCTAGGTCACACGTCACACACGGTATTCGGATTCACGACAAATCACCCTTGACGACTGATCGTGCTGGCGTAGGACCGCCGCGGTCACCCGTTGGTGGAACGCTGACGGAATGAGTCCGACAATGCGTCACGAACCGCCGTTGCCACCTCGGCTACGTGCGGATCCCGCAGCATCGAGGTGTGTTCACTACGGACGGTGAGGAACCGATGGGGGCCCGGCAACAGTGGTTCCCATTCCGCGGGACCGTTCGGATTGTTCTCGGCGAAGATCATCAGAGTGCACCCCTGATAGGGCCGCAGTTCATAACGGCCGCTGATCATCACGCCCTGGTCGAAGAACGCGTCGAAATGCCGCTGCCCGGCGAACTGCACGACCCCGGCCGTCACTGCCCGCAGTCGACGGACCACCCGGAACGTCAGGTCCTGCCGCAGCGGCGTGCCACCGGGGGCGAGCCACCGCCCGCCCGCCGCGGAGAGCCGCCGGCACAGCCGCCGCGACGTCGTTTCGCCGGCGCCGCGGGGCGGGGTGTCCCGGGTCGGCGCCGGGGTCGCCGTCACCGGCATCACCCCTGAGCTGCGCGGCAGGTAGGTGTCCAGCACCGTCACCAGGTCGACGGTCTCGCCGGCTGCGGTCAGGGTGCGGGCCAACTCCAGGGCGACGAGCCCGCCGAAGGAGTGCCCGAGGAGCAGATAGGGGCCGTGCGGCTGCACCGCGCGGATGAACCCCAGGTAGCGCGCGGCCGCCCTTTCCACGCTGCGATCCGGCAACGCCCTGCGCTCCAGGCCGTGCGCCTGGAAGGAATAGACCCGTCGATCGCGGAAGTAGCGCGACAGCGGCCGGAAGCTCAGCGCCAGGCCGCCGGAGCCGGCGAAGCAGAACAGCGGGGTCCCGTCACCCTCGGATTGGATCAGCACCACGTCGGGCAGGCTGCGCAGTGACGTCGACCCCTGCCGGACCCGTTGGGTGAATGCGCGCAGCGTCGGTGCGGCCAGCAGATCGGTGGACACCAGCGGGACGTCCACCGTCTCGCGGACCGCGGCGAGCATCTCCTCGACGATCAACGAATCGCCGCCGAGCGCCATGAAGTCGTCCTCGAGGCCGATCAGGTCCAGGCCGAGTACCCGCTGCCAGATGTCGGCGATGACCAGGTCCCACTGCGCGGTCGGTCGCTCGGTGCTCTCCCGGGACGGCGCCGGCGGTAGCTGGGCGCGGTCGACCTTGCCGCGTTCGTTGCGGGGGAGTCGGGCGAGCGGGACGATCGAACCCGGGATCATGTACTCCGGCAGCCGCTCCCGCAGCCGTCGACGCAGCCCCGCAGGCGACTCGGTTCGCACCGTGGGATCGGGCACCACGTAGGCGATCAACCGCGTCGGTCCGGGCGGCTCGGACGCCGCTATCACCACGGTCTCCAGGACGCTGTCACCGGACAGGATCGCCGCCTCCACCTCGCTGGGCTCCACCAGATAGCCGCGGATCTTCACCGCGGCGTCGGCCCGGCCGAGCATCATCAGTTCGCCATCGGTGCCGATCCGCCCGAGATCTCCCTGCCGGATCATCCGACGGCCGTCGTCGGTGTGGCCGAACCGGGCCGCGTTGGACTCATCGTCGCGCCAGTAACCGCCGGACAGGTAGTCCGAGACGACCACGATGTCGCCGGCCTCACCGACGGCGGCGGGGGAGCCGTCGGAGCGCAGGATGCGCACCTCCTTGTTGCCTATCGGCGACCCGGCCGACACCTGCCCGCCGGCCAGCGGCTCGGTGTTGCGTAGCCGCTTGATCGCGAGCGTCCCCATCTCCGATGAACCGGTCTCGTTGTAGAACGATCCGGTCGGCTGCAGCAAGCCCCGGATGCCGGCGACGTCGCCGGCGAACACCGGCTCACCCAGGGTGCAGACATAGCGCACGGTGGACAGCTGGGCAGCCGGAGGCAGCGTCGCGGTCAGCGAGCGCATCAGGTGCGGCGTGCAGTGCACCGCGGTGACCCGGTGCCGGGCCGCCCAGTCGGCGAACGGGGCGACCCCGCGATCCCGGGCGTCGTAGGTCCACACCCCGGCGCCGTTGAGCAACGCCGCCATCAGGGCGGAGAAGCCTGCCGCGAAGCCGAACGGCAAAAGCACCCCGACACGGTCTGCCGCGGTCAGTTCGAAGCGCTCGCCCTTGCTGGCCGCCTCGTTGAGGAACTGTCGGTGGGTCTGGACGACACCCTTGGGCTGTCCGGTAGATCCCGAGGTGAACACGATCGACACCGGGTCCGCGCCCGATCCGACCGACCGGGGGGCGGCTTGTGTTCCACCGCCGACCCCGCTGTCGGGGCTTGACTCGATTTCGGCGACGAGATCGTCCAGGCCGATCACGTCGGTCAGTCCGCCGCGGAGGGCCTGGGCGGGGGCCAGGTTTGCCCGGTCGGCCAGGCAGTGCGTGACGCAGGCAAGGGCGGTGATCTGTCGGAGGCGGTCGGCGGGTTGGTGTCGGTCGAGCATGACCAGCACCCGGTTCAGCTTCAGCAGGGCCAGGATCCCGATCAGCGCGACCGCGGTGTTGTCGACGAACAGCGCGACAGGCTCCGAGCCGTCGCCCGGCAGCCACCCCTCCAGTCGGGCAGCGATCCGCTCGGCGGCGGCGTCGGCGGCGGCAAAAGTGAACGACGACGCGGCAGCGTCAGCGGCGGATGCCGTCGTGGTGTTCGGGTGGGTACCCGGGGCCGAATGGATGGCGGTCCGGTCCGGTACCGCCCGGACGATCTCGTCCCAGCGCTCGGCGAGCGAGCACACCGGCCCCGGCATCGTCAACGGCGGTACGTCCGGCGGCGTCTCGACGTGGTCCATGGAAGCCTCTCCTGATCGTGATCTCCGTCGCGGCGACCCTTCCTGTTGCGGTTCGGGCGCCACTGGCGACTCCGCACCGAGTCAGCCTATCGGGGTGAATGAGCGTATTCGGCGGCATCACAATCATGCGCACAGTGATCGTCCAGTGCCGGGCGCGTGTTCCTCGTGAGCCATCCGGGGGTGGTGGCCCCGGTGCGGCCGGTCATGTCACCGATTGTGATGTCCACCCGGAAGCTGGATCGACGCCGGTCCCGCCGGTAGCGTCCCCATATATGCCTGAAGAACCCCTGGTCACCGTCATCACCCCGGCGTACAACGTGGGGTCTTTCATCCGTGAGGCCATCGAATCGGTGAAGGCCCAGACCGAAGGTCGTTTCGAGTATCTCGTGGTGGACGACGGTTCGACCGACAACACGGTGTCGGAGATCCTCGCCGCATTCGACGGTGATCCGCGAATGCGTCTCGTCCAGAACGACCACCAGGGCGGCTCACAAGCCAGGAACACGGGAATTCAGCAGGCCAAGGCCCCGCTGATCTCTTTCCTGGACGGAGACGACCGTTGGCACCAGGACAAGTTGGCCCACCAGATCGAGGTTCTCGACCACCTCGGTCCGGAATACGGGGTTGTCTTCAGTCGCTCGCGGTTGATCACCGAGGACGGCTTGGTCATCGGTGTCCAGAATGCGCGACCGGGCCGTCACGACATGGACGATCTACTGGCCGAGAACTGCCCGGCGCGCAATGGGTCGTCGTTGCTTTTCCGTAAATCCTGTTTCGACGAGGTCGGATACTTCTCCGAGGAATACACCTCGGCCACCGATTTCGACCTCGAGCTGCGTATCGCCCACCGCTCGTCCACCCCGATGTACTGGGCGGACAAGCGCTACCTGATCGACTATCGGCTCCGCGGCGGTCAGGTCAGTCGGGCCATCGAGCGGCGACTGCTGGCGGTGGAGAAGATCCTCGGCAACTACGTCCCGCTGATGACGCGGCTGCCGCAGAGCTACGCCTTCGTCGACCACGCGGTCTTCGCCCACCGTGGCAACGACACCGAGCGCATCCAGCGCTGGAGCGACCTCGCCCGATCGTCGGGCCTGCCCTACCTGATCCGCACCGGCCCGGGGCGCAAGCTGCTCGGCTGGCGCCTGCTCGGCACCCGCGGCGGCGCCGTGTACCGCGCGGTCACCACCAGCTCCCTCGGAGTGGCCCGCGCCGCCGCCCGCTGGGTCGCCGACCGTATCCGCTGACCTGAGTTCGGAGTCACACACCTCCCGGGACGACGCCGTCCGTACCTGACCGGGGACACCCCGGTCGCACCCGGTCCACGCGAGTGGGACGACGCCCGCCCTCGTGAACGATCCGACACGCCACAGAGGAGTACCGCAGTGACCATCACCCAGCCCGGTCAGCCGCCCCGTACCGACGCCCCGGGACGCGATGTCCCAGCGGCCGCGCCGCCCGGCGCCAGCAGCGCCGCCGACCGCACTCTGCCGACCGCCTCGGCCTCGGCCGCACCCGCGCCGATGCGCGCCGGTCGCCGCGACGCGGCCATCGACACCATCCGCGGCATCTGCATCATCATGATGACGTTCAGCCACCTGGCCGAGGGCACCGTCGCCGAGGAGGTCAGCCACCCGGCGCCCTGGGTCGACGGCGCCTCGGGCTTCGTGCTGATGTCAGGTCTGGTGCTCGGCCTCGTCCAGCCGGGTCGAATCGGTCGCAGCGGTCTGCTCGCGGCGGAGGTCAAGCTGCTGCGCCGGGCCGGGTTGCTCTACGCCGCCCACGTCAGCACGGTGCTCCTCGCAGTGCTGGCCGGGCACTTCGCACCGTCGGTGGCGTGGTTCCCGCATACCGAGGACCACGGGGGCACCCTCGGCACGATCCGGGACACGCTGTTCCTGCAGATCAACCCGCAGGACATCGACATCCTGAGCCTGTACGTGATCCTGCTGGTGTTCGCGATGGTGGCCACCGCCCTGTTGGCCCGGGGCCTGTCCTGGCTGGTCGGCGTGGGTAGCGTGGCGCTGTACATCGTCGCGTCGGGGCAGCCGTCGGCCTTCACGTTGCCCATCGGCGACGGCGAGCTGAGCAAGTTCAACTGGGGCGCCTGGCAGCTGCTGTTCCTCAGCGCGCTGGTCGTCGGTTGGTACTGGAAGCGGGCCGACCTACGGAGCCGGTTGACCTCCCGCCGGGCGTTGCTGGTGGCGGGTGCGGCCTGGGTCCTACTGACCGGCACCGGTGTGCTGTTCGCGCGGATGGGCCTGATCCCGGCCGTCCAGCCCGGCCTCCACGACGCCTTCTACAACAAGAGCGACCAGGGTCTTGCCCGGTTCGCACTGTCCTGGGCCGCGTTCATCACCCTGTACGGCTCTCTGACCTGGGTGCTGGCGCGGATCTCCCCGCGGTGGCTGGCCCCGGTCGAGACTATCGGTAAGCGCAGCCTCGCCTCGTTCATCGTGTTGACGGTGATCACCGTGCTGGTCCCGGTCGCCGCCGGTGACACGGGCGAGGGAGTGCTGTCGATGGGGATCGCGGTGCTGTCGCTGATCGTCATGTACGGCTACGTGCTGCTCCGCTACGGGCGTCCCGGGCGTCCCGCTTCCGCTCCCGCCACGAGCGACACTCCGGCCACGGAGGACGTGGCCGCCGGCTGATCGACTGCCGGCTGCCGTGCGGGGACCGCAGCTCGCGGACACGCCATCCGCCTCAGTAGACCGTTCTGACCCGAGGTCGATCCGACCTCGGGTCCGTGGTGCTGGGCAGGCATTCGGATGAAGCAGCCACTGAGTGACGCGAATCACTCTGTCATCACACCGAGTGGTCATGGGAGACCGGTCGGGCCGGGACGGGCAGGTGGGCCTACTGCCTCGGCGACCCTGCGATCCAGCTCGGTGCCCCTGATGCGTACAGGTGTCCGATTTTCGGACCCGTCCTGCCGGGTCACACTCTGTCGACCAGGTGACCGATACGGGGGCGGGGAGGCGGGCGGCGCGCCGAGCCCGACCTCGTCGGCAATCACTGTGTGTCACCGCTGGGCGCGCGGTCGGATCTTGTTGAACTCAGTTGCAGGTGCGACGTCTCACCTACTCTCAGTCATGTCAGCGACACACTGAGTAGTAAGCAGTGAGGGTCCGGAACGATCGGGCACCCGCGTCGGACATCGACAGACTCTCGGATCCCGAAGTCCTCACGCTGGAAGGTCCACGCCCATGCCTCTCTGCACCGCCCGTCGCCTCCGTGCCGCCGCTGTCGCCGGAGTTCTCGGATCGCTGATCTTCGGGGCGGCGCCGGCCCACGCGGCGGCTGCCCCGACGTTGTCGTCCAGTGGCCTGGCCGCCAGCGTCGCCGGCTTCGACGTGACCGCGACCACCACAGTCAAGGCCTCCGCCGCCACGCTCGTCACCAAGCTCGGGGTGTGCGTCAGGGACTCCACCAAGGGCAACTTCGACTTCGTGAAGGCCCAGAACGTCACCGTGTCGACGGCGGGATACACCCAGACCGCGACCCAGACCCTGTCCGCCGGCTCCTACAGCTACTGGACGTGCGCCTACTACAACGGCGCGTGGCTGACCCTGGACAAGGCCAAGCCGTTCGTCGTCAGCGCCACACCGGTGGTGGACCCACCCGATTACACGAAGATGCCGGTCGGCAACCTGCAGGGTTGGCGGCAGGTGTTCTCCGACGATTTCACGACCACCGCCGCCGCCGGCACCTTCGGTGACGTCTACAAGACGAAGTTCTCGACCTATGACGGCTTCGGGGACTCGTACAACGGTGGTACCTACAGCCGCAACATCCTGTCGGCCAACAACGGGGTGCTGGACATGTTCCTGCACACCGTGAACGGGCGCCCCCAGGTGGCGGCCCCAGCGCCCATCATCGGCTCGCCGTGGCAGGGCCAGACCTACGGCAAGTACTCGGTCCGTTTCAAGTCCCAGGCGCTGTCGGGTTACAAGACCGCCTGGCTGCTGTGGCCGGACAGTGGCAACTGGGGCGAGGGTGAGATCGACTTCCCCGAGGGGGGCCTCAAGGGAACGATGTGGGCCTTCAACCACTGCGTCGGCAACCCGAGCAAGAACTGCTCGTGGGTCGACACCCAGACCACCTACACCGACTGGCACACCCTGAGCCTGGAGTGGACGCCGACCCGGGTCACCTACATCCTCGACGGCCAGGTCGTCGGCAACGACACCAGGAACATCCCGGCCACCCCGATGCACTGGGTCCTGCAGACCGAGACCACCAGCCAGAACGCGGTCACCCAGGACGGACACCTGCAGATCGACTGGGTGTCGGTGTACAGCTACGACCCCTCCGCCACCCCGGTCTCGACCCCCGCCGCGCCGACCTCGGGCAGCACCGCGACGGTCAGCACCACCACCGTCAGCGGCGCCCAGATCGAGGTCGCCTCGGCCTGGAAGCGCCTCGGCTGACCACCCCGCACCTGAGGAAAACCGGACGACGGGCCCGCCCAATCGGCAGGCCCGTCGTCCGGCGGGCGTCCGGGCGGGGCTCAGCCGGTGACGCGGTCGATGTCCACGTACTGCAGCTTGGTGTTGGCCCCGCCGAGGGCGTCCAGGGTGAGCCGCCCGTCGGAGACGTCGACGGTCACCGTGACCGCCCGGGACCGCTCGGTGCTCGTCGGGGTGAAGGTCAGGCCCGGTTGCTCCTCCACCTGGATCCGGTGCACAGAATCGGTGTAGGAGGGATCTCCCACGCTGAGCGTCACCCGGTACCGGCCGGCCGGCACGGTGTACTCCCAGGTCCCGGCGGGTGCACCGGCCGGCTGCATCATGATCAGGCTGCGCAACCGCTGGTCCGCGGTGACCGCGCGGTCCCGGGTCTGCGCCGAGAGGTCCAGACCGGTCGAGGTCCCGACGCCGACCCAGCCGAACCCCCGCGCGGTCGTGAACGCGGCGCCGGTGTCGGCGGTGTACCCGGTCGGCAGAGTGGCGGCCGCGGTCGTGAAGTCGATCCGGGCCACCGGCGTCACGGGCGTCGTGCCGCCATGCGGGCGCAGCAGCTTGATGCCCGTGGTGGCCGGATCGTCGGTCAGCTCGGTGACGTAGAGGTTGCCGGTGGCCGGCACCTGGGCGATGTCCAGCGGCTGGCGGAGCCCGGTGAAACCGGTGATACCGGTGATCGGTAGCGACAACGCACCCGACGCGTTCACCGAGAACGCGACCACCTCCTGGTTGGCGTGGTAGCGGACCACCAGCAGCGATCCGGCCAGCGCGCCGCCGAAGACACGTGCGTTTCGGTACTCGAGGATTCCGTTGGCCGAGGCGTGCAGACCGGCGTCATAGACCCCGGCGAGGTCGTAGTTCGGGTCGGCCGGCTGCCCGTCGGGGTAGTCACCGAAGCGGAACAGCGGGTTTCCGGTGTAGTTCGTCGGGTCGCCGGCGTCCAGGACGTACTCGCAGCGCACCGGGTTCGGGTGCCCGTAGTACCTGCCTCCCTTCACGTCGAAGACGTAATCCGTCTCCTCCTGCAGGACGCCGGTCAGGGCCGGCGCGGCCGGGCCGGTGTAACCGCCGTCAGGTCGACGGGCGCAGGAGGCGGGGTACGGCGTCGGGGTGCCGGGGGTGTTGCCGCCGAGCGCCGAGCCGTTGGTCGGTGCGTAGAGGTGTCCGTTGCTGTGGAAGACCAGGTCGAAGGCGTTGCGCACACCGGTTGCGTACAGGGTCAAGGGCGCGCCGGCGCCGTACGGGTCGTAGGTCCCGGTGTGGGCCGCGACGCCGGAGCGGGCGGGGACCGGCATGTCCGGGGTGGCCACGTCGACCGGCAGCGTGGTCGGCAGCTTCGCCGGGTCCAGCTGCAGGATGGCGGCCGAGAGCAGGTGCTCGTCGCGCGCCCACGTGCCGTCCTTGGCGCCCATCGCGTTCATCGCGCCCTGGCTGAAGTAGAGCTTGCCGGCGTTGATCGCGATCGAGTTGGTCAGGTGGTCCTTGTTCGACCGCGGCAGGTCGATCAGGACCGCCTGATAGTTCTCCAGGTTCGCCCCCGTCAGCCGGGCCACCGCACCGGTGGTGTCGGGCGTGGGCTCGCCGAGGTACGCCTGGTTGTCGGTGATCCACAGGATCGGGTTCGTCGACGTCGACGCCGGGTCGAAGGCCAGTCCGATGACGGAACGGTTCGGTGCGCCCTCCCAGCCGGCCGCGACCGCATGGTCGCGCACGGTGGTGATGGTCTGCTGGTCGGCCAGCGTGCCGTCGGCGTTGATCGTCCAGCGGTAAATCTGCCCGTAGATGCTGCCCGCGTAGAGCCGGTCGTCCGGCCCGACGACGACTGAGCTGTAGCTGTTGCCCTTCGCCGCGCCGCTGTCCAGAGAATCGAACGCGACGTTGGCGACGCCCGGCCCGGAGCCGTTGGACGTGGTGAACACGGTGCTGAACGGCATGAACGACCGGCCACTGACGTCCCTGACGTCGGCGGTGATCTCGAAGCGGTACAGGGTGTTGCCGTCCAGGATGACGCCGGGCTCGAAGGAGACCGTGTCGCCGCCGCCGCTGGTGACCCCGCCGCCGCTGACCCGGGCATTGTCGGCGACCCGGGTCAGCTTCACGTTGTCGCCGGTCAGGGTGGCCTCGTCGACCGCGCCGCCGGCGGAATTGAGCAGGTTGTCCGCGGTCACCGACGAGTTGACCACCGCACCGGTGGTGCCGTTGGCCGGGGTGACCTTCACGGAATAAGGACGGCCGGCGAGGTCGGTCGGGACGACGTCGACGTAGTCGATCTTGGTGTTGGTCCCACCGACGGGACTCAGCGTCAGCCGTCCGTCGGTGACCATCACGGTGCGGGTCACAGTGGCGAAGCGGGTCGCTGACGTCGGCACGAAGCGGGCCATCGCGTTCTGGTTCTCGACATCGACCCAGTGCGCGCTGTCGGTCGCCGTGGAGGCGTCGCCGACCGCGACGGTCACCGTGTAGGCGCCGTTGGCGACAGCCAGCTCCCAGCGGCCGGTCGCCGTGCCCCACTGCATGTGCATGAACGTGGCCAGCCGCGGATCGGGTTGGTGGGCCGACGGGGATGCGGTGTTGCGGTTGCGCCCGTTGGCGGTCAGCGAGACCGGCGTCTGGTCGGTTGTGGAAACCCAGCCGTAGCTGAGTCCGTCGCCCTGGTTCGCCGATGTCCGCACCCCGTAGGGCTGGCCCCAGTCGGCCATGTAGCCGGTGGCGGGAATCGTTGTCGCGTCACCGAAGTCGACCCTCACGCCCGGGGCCGGTGGGGGGACGGTCACGGACTGCACGGAGAGGAAGTTCAGCTTGGTGTTGGTGCCGCCGACGGCGTCGATGGTCAGCTTCCCGTCGGTCACGTCGACGGTCGCGGTGCCGGTCGTGTACTGCGCTGCGTTGCTGCCTCGGAAGCGGTTGACCACGGTGACGCCCTCGGCCCGAACGGTGTGGAAGCTGTCGTAGCAGGGCGCGGCACAGCCGGTGCGCCCGGGGCCGGCCTGGTCGCCGACCCCGACGGTGACCGTATAGCTCCCGTTGGGGACGACGTACTGCCAGGCGCCGGGCGTCAGGTTCCCGCCCGACGTCGGTTTCGGGACCAGGTCGGCGTACTGCAGGTGGATGAGCCGGTTCTGTACCGCACTCACCGTGGTGCGGGTGCGCAGCCGGGTGTTGGCCGTCAGATCCAGCGGTGTCGTGGCGTTGTCCTGCCGGACCCACCCGTAGCCGCGGGTCACGTCGAACGGCCGCCCGGTGTCGGCGGTATACCCCGACACGGCCGGCGCGGTGGCCGGCTGGAAGACGAACTGGGCGGTGACCGCCGCCGCCGCTGCGGACGGCGACGGCCCCGTCAGCAGGCCCACGAACAGTGACGCCACAGTCACCACCGTCAGCCGTCGCCGCACCCTCCGGTGTCGCCCGAGGCGACTGGATCTGTTCATGGTGTGTGCCCCCCGGCCGGTTTGGTGCGCGGCCCGGGCCGTGGCGGCCCGGGTGAAAAGATCACCCGCTGACGCGGGTCACCGAGAAGTCGGCGAAGTTGGCCACGAACGGCGAGCCGCCCTGCTGGTGCGAGGCGATGATCCCGGCCGGGGTGTTGGCCGTGATCCAGGTCGGTGGGATCGTCACTTCGCCGGAGTTGACCCTCGTCCAGGTGGAGGTCCCGTACAGCGAGTACGACACGACGACCTGCGGTGCACCGTTGTAGTGCGCGGAGTCGCGCGGCGCCGGGTCGATCTCGATCCGCAGGTCCACGCGTTGCGAGTCGCCGCCGGGGAGCAACACACTGGCCGCGACGGCCCCACCGGTGGAGGTGGTCTGCTTCCAGACGGTCAGCTTGCGCGCGTTCTCGCTGGAGTTCCACTCGAGTTCGGCCTTGATGTAGTTGCTCGCGTTGGGGCCGAAGTAGATGCCCTGCTGCTCGGCGCCGGCGTTGATCGACGTGAACGGGCCGAGCAGCCGGCTCTGGACGCGGAACTTGGTACCGGCGTTGACGCCCAGCTGCAGCGCGTTGGTGTGGCTGGTGTTGGTGTCGTTGCTCGAGGTCAACAGCAGCGAGCCGGCACCGTAGTTGATCTTGGACGCATCGACGGCGCCCTGAGCGGTGGTGAAACCGGAGCTGTCGACGCCGCCGCCGGCACCGCTGAAGGGGGCGAGCGTCGTGCTGTACTCACCGGCGGTCGGCTGGCTGCTGCCGGCGTCCGGGGTGGCGTTGACCAGCAGGTAGACGAAGTCCTGGTAGTCCCAGTTCTTGGCGCTGTTGTTGGCCACGCCGCCGATGTCGTTGGCGATGAGATAGGCCCCGCGGATGACGTTACCGGCGGCGTCCTTGGCTGGGTAGGCACGCAGATTGTGCCATCCGGAGCCGTTGCGGGCGTCGTCGCTGCGGTTGCTGTAAGAGAAGGTGTCGACCAGGCCGAAGGCTCCGGACGGCGTGAAGCTCATCGTGTTGGCGCCGTTGACGGCGGTGGTCGTCGTCGGGAGCAAGATCTGGTTCTGGCCGTACCCACTGTTGGAGCCGTCCGCTCCACCCGGGTAGGCGTAGAGGTAGTTGTTGGTACCGGAACCCTTGCCGTACCAGCCGATGGACGCCGACTTGGCGGCACTCTTGCCCGAGTACTGGGCCAGCGGCACGAGCTTGACCGGAGCGCTGGCGTCCAGCCGGTTGAAGTAGGGCGCCAGGACCTCGTCACCGACGGCCTGCGAGGTACCGGAGACCGCATTGTTGAACGGGCGGTAGGTCACCGCGGCGTTGCTGGAGTAGCCCAGCGCGGCGAAGATCTGCTGCAGCGACGGTTCGCGGTCGTTCTCGTACTTGATCGCGCTGAGCCCACCGAGGGTGACGACCCACGGGCCCGCGCTGCTGTTCAGCGTCAGGCTGCCCTGGCTGACCACGGTCGAGTTGGTGGCGGAGGCGTTCACCTGCGGGGTGTAGCGGACGCAGACCGCAACCGAGCCGCCGGCCGGGACGGAGAACGACGTCGGCTGGCCGGTGCAGACCTTGAAGTCGGCCGACTGGGCGCCGCCGAAGGTCAGCCCGGTGACGTTCAACGGGCTGCCGCCGGTGTTGCGCACGGTCAGGTCATGGCCGGCGCGGTAGGTGTTGAGCACGGTGCTGAAGACCATGCGGCTGCCGAGCAGCAGGGCGTCCTCCGGTGAACTCACCGCGATCGCGGCCGGGGAGGTGCTGCCCTGCGGAGCGATCTCGAGGTACGCGATCTTGGTGTTGGTCCCGCC
Source organism: Nakamurella sp. (assembly GCA_039916325.1). Taxonomy (GTDB): domain Bacteria; phylum Actinomycetota; class Actinomycetes; order Mycobacteriales; family Nakamurellaceae; genus Nakamurella. The sequence continues at coordinate 16,876 of JBDSLP010000198.1, forward strand.
GGTCGCGCTGACGTTGAGGAAGCCGTCGGTGACGGTGACGGTGGCGGTGGTGGTGGCGTAGCGGGACCCGCTGGTCGCGGCGACGTCGAGGACCGTGGCGCCCTCGAGGTTGATCACGTAGTGGCTGTCGAAGTACGACGGGTCGCCCACGGCCACCGTCACCGAGTAGGTGCCGTCGGCGATGGCGGCCTTCCAGCTGCCCTGGGTCTTCTGGCCGGAGCCGGCCTGCATCATCACCAGGGTGTCGAGCCGGGGGTCACTGTTGGCGTTGCGCTGGCGACCGTTGGCCGTCATGTCCAACGGGACGTCGGAGTTGGTGGTCCAGCCGAAACCGCGGGTGGCGTCGTAGGCCTGCCCGATGTCACCGACGGAGCCCGCCGGGGTCGAGGAACCGCCGGCCTGGAAGTTCACCCTGAAGGTGCTGCCGACCAAGGTGTCGGCGTGAGCCGTGGACGGCAGGGCAACGGCGGACAGGGACAGGGACAGCAGCGTCGCCGCCGCTGTGATGGCCCTCCGACGGTGGGTGTGGTTCATGAATACTCCAGAGCGGTGGGGGACGGGACAGGTCGGAACGCCGAAGCGCCGTGGGGACTGTGGGAGACGAAGCCGATCAGTTCGGCCGCGCTCCACTGCGGATCGGATTGATCGCGTCCGATGAATGGTGGGTGTGCACCCGCCTGGCGGTGACCCTGAACAACGGGATATCGCTCACTCCCGCGGATACCTCTCGTTCGGATTGCGTCAAGCGTCAGCACATGAGATATCGGTCGCATTCCGCGCACCATTCCGACGGCGGCCCGGGTGTGGGTCTGCACATCACAGCGAAGCCCCACCCTTCAAGGTCCTGCGGCCGACGTGGACGCGTCGATGGGCACCGTATTCGATCCCGGTAGTAGCGCCACCAACTCGCCGGTACGGCCGATCGCGGGGTTGCGCGGTGGGGGGTGATGGTGGTGACTCGTCACTCTCTCGCTGCGAGAACGAGCCCCCCGCATGACGCACAGTATCGAACATTCCTGCCGAAGAGAACTGCAGTCGGGAGGTGGTGGGTCACATCGGGCTGCGATGCGCCCATTCGGTGACACAACGTCATAAACCTGGCGACGGACCTGCACCCGGTGGTGTCGCGTCGGCGGGCCGGCGATGACGGTCAGATGAACGGCTCGCGGCGGCCGGGGGGTGGTGGCGACAGGTTTCGACGGCGCGACCCGGGCGAGAGTCCGTCGAGCCCCAACGTCGGGCGCCCGACAGCCCAGGGGCCGTCGGTCAGGTCCCGCGATGGGACGTGGAGCTGATGTCACCTCTCGGTTCAGTTGTCGATTCAGTCACTCCGAGAAAAGTAAAGTTCGTACCGAAAGGCGGCATCGCAGACGTCGATGCGTCATTATGTGACCGCATCCGTAACTGTTTCGATATTCTTCGACACGTTCGGTGACAATGCGACTCGATTCGTGGCCGGTCACCGTTCGTCCGCCGGGGGTAAGGCGAGCCTCGCGCGATAGAGTCATTTTCGATGCGAAATCGGGGTCGCATCAGTTCCATTGTCCGGCTGGTGCCCGGTGTCCGTTTGCGTGGGCGCTGTGGTGCGATCGCCCCCTACCGAGCCGCCGTCCCTACGGGGACCGGCCATCCGGTGAGGGTGGTTCCGCCATCGAATCAACCGTGTGAAAGGTCATGCAACGTGCTGTCCGAGCCCCAGGCGTCGTCCACCAGCGTTCCGGCTTCGGCCGCGGATGCGCCCCCGGTGATCCCCCCCCGTTCCTACCTCGAGCCGCTGCGGCACGTGCGCAAGGCGCTGCGCTCCGTGCGGACCGAGAGTCGGGCGATCTCGCGCTATGTCTTCAACGCCGCGCCCGTCTGGAAGTACCGACGGGCGGGGACCCCGCTGGACGGCGAGATGCAGCGCGTCGCCCTGGAACTGCGCCGCACCGGCGTTGCCATGACCTCGGTGGAATCGCTCCTGGGCTCGGGTGAGGCACTGGTCGAGTTGCAGGCGTCGGTGGCCGCGGCTCGGATCGAGCGCACCACCGAGCGCGACCCGCTGAAGCCCTACTTGATCGAGCTGTTCGGCGCCCGCCCGGTCGTCGCCGCCGACGACCCGGTGTTCGCCTTCGCGTTGCGCCCGCAGATCCGCGGGGTGGCCGAGGCGTACGCCCAGATGAGGCTCCGCGTCCAGGACTTGAACGTCTGGATCAACCTGCCCACCGGTGGCGGCCCGACCCAGTCGCAGCGCTGGCACCGGGACCTGCCGGACGACTTCGAGATCATCAAGTGCTTCGTCTACCTGGCCGACGTCACCCCGGGCGCGGGCCCGCTGCAGTACATCCGCACGACGAACACCGTCGAGGGGCGACGTCAGTGGTTCCAGTCCGAGTTCGACGGGGTCGGGTACCGGGTCGCCGACGAGGACATCGCCGCGACGTACGCACCGGAGGAGATCGTCGTCGCCGAGGGGTCGGCCGGGACCATCGTGTTCGCCGACACCCGTGGCCTGCACCGGGGCGGGTTCGCGTTCGACACCGAGCGGGTCGTCATGCAGATCACCTACTCGTCCAACGCCTCGATCCGGCCGCGCAACCTGCGGGCGCCCGCGGGAGCCACCCGCTCCGAGCTCGTCGACTACCGGCTGATGTCCAGCCGCTGACGGACCTTTGTCGGGGGCAGTAGACCGCAGGACGGCACCGGCCGGGTCCCACACAGGGCCCGGCCGGTGCCGCTTCTTCGTCTCATCCCGTCGTCGACGGCGGTCAGTGCAGCGTGGCGGCAACAGCGGCCATCTCACCCAGTACGGGATCACCCCCGTTGAGCGTGATGTCGTACGTGTCGGTGTTCTGCTTGGTGACCCGCCACAACAGGTAGCCGCCGGCGCCCGCGTCGAAGGCCGCCCGCATCTTGGCGCCGAGCTGATCGGCCCGGTTCTGCAGTTGGTCCTTGTCGCCACCGGCTATCCCGGCCTCACCGACCAGCAGCGGCTTGCCCAGGCCGGAGATCTGTGCGAAGGAGCAGGCGATGGGTGCGTCCGGGGTCTGGCACGACGCCGCTGACGCCGCGGGTGGGACACCGTCGCTGCCGCCGAACATGGCCGCAGCGTCGTCGCCCCAGTACCCCCAGTCGTGCACCTCCGCGAAATCCAGGCCCGGCACGCCGTAGACGGCTGCGAAGTCCGGTCCGCTCGCGCCCCGAGCCCCGTTGCTCTGGGTCCCCAGGGTCAGCAGATGGTTCGGGTCGGCGCTCTTGATCACCGGCGCCATGTCCTGGGCGAAATCGACCAGCACCGACCGGTCCTGGCTGTCCCGGGCGCTGGTGTCGGCTTCGTTGATCAGGCTCCAGCCGAAGATGGTCGGCTCGTTGCGGTAGTGCTCGACGACTATCTTGGCGTAGTCGCGGAACGACCTCGGGGCGGTGCCGTAGTTCGCGCGGTACCCGTCGACGAACCAGGTGTCGTCCTGGTACTGCGATTTCGGGGTTGCCTCGGACTTTGTCGTGCAGTATCCCGGACCGTCCTCGAGGACCGGGAGGACCCGCAACCCGGTGTCCCGGGCGGCGGAGATGACCGCGTCCATTCCCGACCAGTCCTCCCCGGATCTGGTGTAGGTCTGATACGCCCAGAACCGGATGACGCTGGCGCCGTACTGATCGTGCAGCGTGCGGAAAGTGTCGCGCAGCTCCTGGTCGGTCATCCGGGCGGCGCTGTCGCAGGAGTAGAAGTCGGTGGCCGCGGCGTCGTACACGTTGGCCCCGACGAAGCGGAACGGCTTCCCATCGAGCATGAACCGGGTGCCTTCGGCGGTGACGAAGGAGGTCGGGGCCGGCTGGGCGCTCGTCACACTCGGCGGACCGGACGAGGAAGCGGAACCCGACGACGCAACGTCGGTCGACGCAACGCCGGTCGAAGCAGTCACCGCCGGTGCTGGGGTGGACGTACATCCGGTCAACAGGGCGAGGACTGTGCCGATCAACAGTCCGGTCGCGCGGCGACGGCACAGCCGTCCGTGACGGGGGTGCGGGTGGGAGAAATTCATCCGGTCAACTTCCGGTAGAGGGCGTCGATCGAAGCGGCCGCCCGGTCGATGCCGTACGCGTCGCGCAGGGTCGGCAGGGTGGCCGTACCACTGCGGTCCGCGGCGGGAGCGGCGAGCACCGCGGTGAGCGCGGCGATGATCGCGGGGCCCTCGGTCGTGTCGGCGTCAGGACTGCCGACGGTCATGCCGTACCGCGCGAGCGGGTGGGCGGTGGGTAGCGGAGCGGACAGCTCGTCCAGGGCCGGGCACTGGGCGTAGACCACCGGAAGGCCGGCCCCCAGGGCCTCGACGACCGCCATCCCGAACGTCTCGTCCCGCGACGGGCTGATCAATATGTCGAGACCACTGAGCAGCGCTGGGATGTCGGGCCGGGCTCCGAGGACGTGCACCAGGTCGGCGACGCCGAGGGCAGCGGCCCGCTCGATCAGGGCAGCCTTCAGCGGACCGTCTCCGACGAGGACGAGGTGGCGGTCACCGGTGCGCAACCACGGGGCCAGCGCGTCGAGCAGGGCGGGGAAGCGTTTGACCGGTTCGAGCCGGCCGACCGCGCCGACGACGGTGGTCCCCGGTCCGACACCCCATGCGCCCCGGGCGATCTCGCGATCGGCGGCAGAGAAGGCGAGCCGGTCGAAGTCGATGCCGTTGTCGACCACGGAGATCCGGTCGGACCGGATGCCCCACCGCAGGAGTCGCGACCTGGTGGTCTCCGAGACCGCGACGGTGTGGCTGGTCAACCGTTCCAGGACCCGGTACACCCGCCGGAGCATCGGCGTCAGCGGCCGGCTCTCGATGGTGGTGTCCATCAGTGAGTGCTCCGACGACAGGACGTGGCGGACACCGGCCAGTCGCGCGGAGGGAATGCCCCAGAGCTGCGCGGCGAGCAGGTGGACGTGGACGATGTCGGGCCGGTCCTCCCGGATCAGACGGAGCAGCGCCGGGACGGCGAGGAGTTTGCGTACCCCGGTCCGTGACCCCAGGCCGAGCTCGTCCACCCGGTGACCCGCGGCCCGCATGGCGTCGGCGACGACGCCGCCGTCGTACAGCGCGATCGTCCGGGACCGGCCGGCGCTGTGGGTCACGAGCGATTCCAACTGACGTTCAGCCCCCCCGGTCCCCAGTGCGGTGATGATGTGCACCACGCTGGGGTGATCGGTCACGGGGACGGTGCCGGCCGTGCGCGGCGCGGTCATCGGATGCGCTCGTGGACGACCTGGTGGTACACCGCGGCGATGCCGTCGGCACAATCTTCCCAGGTGGGCAGTGCGATGTCGGGGCGGGTGCGGGGCCCGGCGGTGGCGGCGACGCGCAGCATGCCGACCAGAGCCGTAGCGATTTCGGAGGTCGTCGAGGCCGGGGAGATCCCGGTGACCAGACCGTCCTCGACCAGGTCGCCGATCCCGGCGACGTCGAAGCCCAGTACCGGCAGCCCGCTGGCCACGGCTTCCATCACGCCGACCGGGTGGGCCTCGTAGGACGACAACGCGGCCATCACCGACGACCGGGCGAGCTCGGTGGCCATCGCTCCGCGCTCGGCGGGCGGCAAGTGGGTGATCTCGACGGCGTCGCTGATTCCGAGCCGGGCGGCCAGCGCGTTCAGTTCCGCCTCGTAGGGTCCCGAGCCCAGGACCAGCAGCGAGGCCCCCGGGATCTGGCGGCGGATCTCGGGCAGGGCCTCGATGGCGCGGTGGTGGCCCTTGTAGTGCTCGAGTCGGCCACTGGAGACGATGCGTCCAGGTATCGCAACCTCGTCGGCGGCGACGGCGGGCAGGGCGCCCCCGTTGCCGATCACGACGAAGTGATCCCGCGGGATCCCCGTCAGCTCGCTGAAGCGGTTGCGCTCGAAGCGGCTGACCGCGATGAGTCGTTCACTGTCGGCCAGCAGACCGGCCAGGGCGCGGAACTGGGGCCCACGGGCGGAGGTCCGGGCGGCCGACGAGTGTCCGCCGCTGTGGAAGGTCAGTACATAGGGGATACCGGCCCGGCGGGCGGCGAGCATGCCCAGGACAGGAACCAGGGTGTGGGTGCCCTGGAAATGGATGACGTCCCACTGACCGTAGGTGATGATGTTGCGCATCTGCGGAGAGAAGTAGTAGTCACGCTCCACCGGCCATGCCCGGCTACGGATGACCGGGACACCGTTGATCAGCTCCCGCGGTGGCAGCTTGCCGGAGCGGTCGGTGGTCAGGATGGTGACCTCGACGTCGGATCGCTGGGCCAGCCGCTGGGTGACCTGGGCGACGTGGGTCTCGGTGCCGCCGAGCTCGGGCAGGAAGCGGTGCACGACCTGCAGGACGCGCAGCGGGCGGTTGCGGTGGGATCCGGTGGTGTCTGGACGGCTCGTCTGGATGATGGTCATGGTGTCCTCGGAAGGGTCTGGCGCGGCGGCGGCGGCGGGCCACGAAGCGGCGGTGGGGGAGTCGGTGGCGGTGCTCGGGGTAGGGGTTGACCGGTGACTGCGAAGGTCGCGGTGGGTACTCGTCACGGTGTCGACCGGCCGTTGTCGACGATG
>JBDSLP010000199.1:0-7777 GCA_039916325.1 Nakamurella sp.
GTCCGGTGATGGACATCCGCATCGGGGCCTACGGCCTCGTCATCGTCGACGACGCCATCCTGCTCACGCACTGGAGCGCCGGCGACGCCTGGACGCTGCCGGGCGGCGGGCTGGACCTCGGCGAGGAGCCCACCACCGCCGCGATCCGCGAGATCCACGAGGAGACCGGCCTGACGGCGACCCTGGACCGCCTGCTCGGCATCCATACGATCGTCATCCCGGGTGCGGAGCGGATGAACGGCAGCGGCGTCCCGTTGCACGCGATGCGAGTCGTCTACCGAGCCACCGTCGAGCCCGGCGAGCTCGTGGTCGAGATCGACGGGAGCAGCGACGACGCCCGCTGGGTGCCGCTGGATCAACTGTCGGGGATTCCCGTGGTCGACCTGGTGCCGCTGGCCCTCGAGTTCGACCGGACCGAGCCGCCGGACGGCTCCCTCCCGACCTGAGCTCGAGCCCCGAGCCCCGAGCCCCGAGCCCCGAGCCTCAGTCGAACCGGTGCATCCAGCCGTGCGGGTCCGGAGCCGCCCCGCGCTGCAACGCCACCAGCGACTCCCGCAGCTGCATGGTGACCGCACCGGAGCCGCCGTCCCCGATGGCGAAACCGCCGTCAGCGTGCTTCACCGAACCGACCGGGGTGACCACGGCCGCGGTGCCGCACGCGAAGACCTCGGTGAGCTCGCCGGACTGGACGCCCTTGTCCCATTCGTCGGTGGAGATGCGGCGCTCGGTCGCGGTCCAGCCGTTGTCCCGCGCGAGCTGCAGCAGGGACCGCCGGGTGACCCCGGGCAGCAGCGTGCCGGACAGCTCGGGGGTGACGATCTCGACGTGGCCGGTGCCGTCCGGTCCGGGCGAGCCGAAGACGAAGAACAGGTTCATCCCGCCCATCTCCTCGACCCAGCGACGCTCGACCGCGTCCAGCCAGACGACCTGGTCGCAGCCCTGCTCCGCCGCCTGGGCCTGCGCAGCCAGCGACGACGCGTAATTGCCGCCGGTCTTGGCGAAGCCCATCCCACCCGGGGCGGCCCGGACGTACTCGGTGGACCACCAGACGCTGACCGGGTGCACGCCCTTGGCGAAGTACGCACCGGCCGGCGAGGCGATGACCGCGTAGATGTAGCGGTTGGCCGCCCGCACACCGAGCCCGACCTCACTGGCGAACATGAACGGCCGCAGATAGAGCGAGCTCTCCCCGCCGGTCGGCACCCAGTCGCGGTCCGCCGTGACCAGCTGCTGGAGCGACTCGATGAACAGCTCCGGCGGCAGCTCGGGCATCCCGAGTCGACGCGCGGAGGTGTTGAGCCGGGCCGCGTTGACGTCCGGCCGGAAGGTGGCGATGCCACCGTCGGGCTGGGCGTAGGCCTTGATGCCCTCGAAGATCTCCTGCGCGTAGTGCAGCACCATCGTCGCCGGGTCCAGCTGGAACGGGCCGTACGGAACCACCCGGGCGTCGTGCCAGCCCTTGTCTGTGCTCCACTCGATGATCACCATGTGGTCGGTGAAGTACTTGCCGAACCCGGGAGCGGCCAGCAGAGCCTCCCGGTCGGCGGCGGGCAGTGGTGCTGCCGGTGCGGTGTAGCTGAACTCCAGGGACATGGCTGTCACCTTAGCGAATGTGGTAGGAGGTCCTACCATTACCGGCGGGTAGGGATCAGCGGACATGGGAGGGCACGAACGGCGGCTTGACCAGGCGTGCGACCAACCGGCGACCACGGACGTCGACGGTGACCTCGTCGCCCGCGCCCAGTCCGCTGACGGCGTCGACCAGGGCCAGCCCGATCCCCCGGTTCAGCGTCGGCGAGTGCGTCCCCGACGTCACCTCACCGACCGCCCGGTCGTCGTGCACGAGGCTCTGGTGCGCGCGCGGGATGCCGCGGTCGATCATCTCCAGGCCCCACAGTGTGCGGGCCGGGCCGGTCGACTTCTCCAGTAGCAACGCGTCCCGACCGAAGAACGCCGGCTTGGACCAGCCGACCGCCCAGCCCGCGCGCGCCTGCAGTGGACTGATCTGCGGCGACAGGTCCTGACCGTGCAGTGGGTAGCCCATTTCGGTGCGCAGCGTGTCCCGGGCCCCGAGTCCGACCGGCAGTCCACCGCGGGCCGTCACCTCGGCGAGCAACGCATCCCACAGCGCGGGTGCGGTGGCCGCCGGCGGCAGCAGCTCGTAGCCGTGCTCACCCGTGTAGCCGGTCCGGCAGATCCGCACCGTAACGCCATTCCAGTCCGCGTCCGCCCAGGCCATGTAATCCAGATCGGCCGGCAGGCCGACCGCGGCGAGCACGTCCGCGGACAGCGGTCCCTGCACCGCGAGGACACCGTAGGCGGTATGCAGGTTGGTGACGGTGACCCCCGACGGGGCCGCTGCGGCGATCTCGGCAACGACGAGATCGGCGTTGGCGGCGTTCGGGACCAGGAAGACCTCGTCCGGCCCGACGAGGTAGGCGATCAGATCGTCGACGACGCCGCCGGTCGGGGTGCAGCACATCGTGTACTGCGCCTGGCCCGGACCGATCCGGCCCAGGTCGTTGGTCAGGCAGCGGTTGACGAAGTCGGCGGCCCCCGGCCCCTGGACCAGCGCCTTGCCCAGGTGGGAGACGTCGAACAAGCCGACCGCGGTGCGCACCGCCTGGTGCTCGCCGACGACGCCGCCGCCCGGGTATGAGATCGGCATCGACCAGCCGCCGAAGGCCGCCATCTTCGCGCCCAGTGCACGGTGGGCGGAGTCCAGCGGTGACGTGAGCAGAGTGGTGTCGTCCATGCCCGCTACCGTATCGACCGGCCCGCCCACGGCGCGCCACGGCCTGAGTAGCGTGAGCCTGCCTCGCCTTCTATCTGATGGAGCCTTCATGACCGAGCTGTCCCTGTCCGCCGCGAACCCCGTCGACGCACCCGTCGACGCCCTGCTGGTGGGGCTCTACCAGGAAGACGACGGTCCGGTGGTGGCCGACGAGCGGTTCGCCGCCGCGACCGCCGGCTTCGCGGGAGTCGGTGCCACCGGCAAGGCCGGTGAGGTCACCCGCATCCCCGCGCCCGCCGACGCGGCCGCGACGAGTCTGGTCGGCGTCGGCCTCGGGGCGAAGGCCGACGTCACCCCGGACACCGTCCGCCGCGCGGCCGGCGCGGCCACGCGGGCGGTGGCCGGCGTGGCCACCCTGGGCAGCCTGCTCGGGGCGATCGACCTGGCTGCCGCCGCCGAGGGACACCTGCTCGGCGGTTACCAGTTCGACCGCTACACCGCGCCGACGAAGACCACCCCCGAGTCCGTGACCCTGTTCGTGACCGATGCCGACGCGGCCGCCGAGGCCGTCCTGCGCCGGGCGATGATCGGCGCCGAGGCGGTCTGCCTGGCCCGTGACCTGATCAACACCGCCCCCAACGAGCTGCCGCCGGCGGTCTTCGCCGACCGGGTGAGCGCCGCCGCCGACGAGGCCGGGCTCGCCGTCGAGGTGCTGGACGAGCAGGCCCTGGCCCGGGACGGCTACGGCGGCATCCTCGGCGTCGGTAGTGGCTCGGCGCGGCCGCCACGGCTGGTTCGCGTCGCCTACACGCCGGCGAACCCGGTGGCCACGGTCGCGCTCGTCGGAAAGGGCATCACCTTCGACTCGGGCGGGCTGTCGATCAAGCCTGCGCAGAACATGGACCACATGACGTCGGACATGTCCGGGGCCGCCTGCGTGATGGCCACCGTCATCGCCGCCGCCGCGCTGGAGCTGCCGGTCACGGTCATCGCCTACGCACCGTTGGCCGAGAACTTGCCGTCCGGCACGTCCTACCGCCCCGGCGACGTGCTGACCCACTTCGGTGGCAAGACCGTGCACGTGCTCAACACCGACGCCGAAGGTCGGTTGGTGCTGGCCGACGCGATCGTGCGGGCCACCCAGGACAACCCCGATTACCTCATCGACACCGCGACCCTGACCGGCGCGCAGCTGGTGGCGCTGGGCGACCGGACGATGGGTGTGATGGGCACCGACGCGTTCCGCGACCGGATCGCCGAGCTGGCCCGGGAGACCGGCGAGGGCGGCTGGGCGATGCCACTGCCCGCGGAGCTGCGTGAAGGGCTGGACTCGACGGTGGCCGACATCGCCAACGTCGCCAACAACCGCCTCGGCGGGATGCTGGTCGCCGGTCTGTACCTCAAGGAGTTCGTCCCCGAGGGCCTGACGTGGGCGCACCTGGACATCGCGGGCCCGGCGTTCAACACCGGGAAGCCGCACGGTTACACCGGACTCGGCGGCACGGGGGTGCCGGTCCGAACGCTACTGGCCGTGCTCGAGGACATCGCGGCGAGTTCAGCGGGTTCAGCCGCGGGTTGAGCGGCCCGGATCGGGCACGTCACCCCCGGGCGTCGCGCCGCTTCTGCAGGGTCTGCCGCCGTGAGTAGTCCCGCATCCGCTGCGGGTAGCCGATCACGGTGGCGTCGTAGATCGGTAGTGCGTGCTCCCGGGCAAACTTCTCCGCGTCCTCGGGCGAGCGCACCGGGCGCCGGGTGAACTCACCGTCGTGGGCGACCAGCATCATCGTCGGAACCTGCATCGTCGTGCGGGGTTCGGTGAAGATCTCGATCCCGCGCCTGGTACTCATCCACTCCACGAAGTGCGCCACGGCCTCCCGCTCGACGTCCCGGGCCTCCGACGCGGTCATCCCGTCCCGTCGCTTCCGTCGGAACCACGCCATGTCTCCCCCGTTCTGGTCATCCGCTTCTTCCAGTGTCGCCCAATCCCACGGGCCCGGGGGGCGAACGACCCTCCCGGGTGAGCGACCGGTCACCCGCCCGCGCGACCTCGCCGTGACGCTGTGGGTAAAGGATGCCAAGATGGTCGTCGGAGTCAGCGGACCGGCGCTTCCACTCGGGGAGTGTGCCGCCGACGTACCTGATCAGAGGAGCTTCAACGACGATGACGGACGCGAACTTCGACCTGGTGATTCTCGGTGCGGGCTCGGGCGGGTATGCCGCCGCGTTGCGCGCCGCCGAGCTCGGACAGTCGGTCGCCCTGATCGAGAAGAACAAGGTGGGTGGCACCTGCCTGCACTGGGGCTGCATCCCCACCAAGGCGTACCTGCACGCCGCGGAGGTCGCCGACAACGCCCGTGAGGGCGAGCAGTTCGGCGTGAAGTCGACCTTCGACGGCATCGACATGGGCGCGCTGCACACTTACAAGAACGGGATCGTCAGTCGGCTCTACAAGGGCCTGCAGGGCCTGATCAAGTCGCGCAAGATCACAGTGGTCGCGGGTGAGGGCCACTTCGACGGTGGCACCACCGTCTCCGTCGGCGGCGACCGTTACACCGGCACGAACGTCATCCTGGCCAGCGGCTCCTACTCCCGCACGCTGCCGGGGCTGGACCTCGGCGGCCGGATCATCAGCTCCACCGAGGCGCTGGACCTGGACTACGTCCCGAAGTCGGTCATCGTGCTCGGCGGCGGCGTCATCGGCGTCGAGTTCGCCTCGGTCTGGCGGTCCTTCGGGGTCGACGTCACCATCATCGAGGGCCTGCCCCGGCTGGTCCCGGTCGAGGACGAATGGGCCTCCAAGATCGTCGAGCGGGCGTTCCGCAAGCGCGGGATCAAGTTCAGTACCGGCGTCCGGTTCAGCAAGGCTGTGCAGGACGACGACTCGGTCACCGTCAGCCTGGAGAACGGCAAGGAGTACACCGCCGACCTCCTACTGGTCGCCGTCGGCCGTGGCCCGGCGACCGCCAACCTCGGGTACGAGGAGGCCGGCGTGACCATGGACCGTGGCTTCGTCATCACCAATGAACGGCTGGCCACCAATCTGCCGAACGTGTACGCCGTCGGCGACATCGTCCCCGGTCTGCAGCTGGCCCACCGCGGCTTCCAGCACGGCATCTTCGTCGCCGAGGAGATCGCCGGGCTGGCCCCGCGAGTCATCACCGACGCCAACATCCCCAAGGTCACCTACTCAGATCCCGAGATCGCCTCGGTCGGGGTCTCCGAGGCGAAGGCCAAGGAGCTGTACGGCGAGATCGAGACGCTGGTCTACGACCTGGGCGGCAACGGCAAGTCGCAGATCCTCAAGACCGCCGGCGGCATCAAGATCGTCCGTAAGGCCGGTGCCGAGGTGGTGGGCATCCACATGGTCGGGGCCCGCGTCGGTGAGCTCGTCGGCGAAGCCCAGCTGGCGGTGAACTGGGAGGCGCACCCGGAGGACGTAGCGCCGCTGATCCACGCCCACCCGACGCAGACCGAAGCCCTGGGCGAGGCGTTCCTGGCGCTGGCGGGCAAGCCGTTGCACGTCCACAACTGATCCAGCGGGGATCGGAGCTTCCGCTCCGGCCCCGTCGCACGTCCTGCACACCCACCAGCACGCACAGGTAGGAGATCCGCCGCATGTCCCAATCAGTACAGATGCCGGCGCTCGGAGAGAGCGTCACCGAGGGCACCGTGACCCGCTGGTTGAAGAGCGAAGGCGACTCCGTCGAAGTCGACGAGCCCTTGGTGGAGGTGTCGACCGACAAGGTCGACACCGAGATCCCCTCCCCCTACGCGGGTGTGCTCGAGAAGATCCTCGTCGCCGAGGACGAGACCGCCCAGGTCGGTGCCGATCTCGCCATCATCGGTGACGGCTCCGGATCCGGTGACGGCGCCGCTCCCGCCGAGGCCCCGACCGAATTCGCGCCGGCCGACGAAGGCGTCCCTGAGGTTCCCTCCACCGACGCCCCCGCACCGGGCGAGGCGGAGACCGCGCACGCTCCCGAGCCCGCTGCTGCACCGCCCGCCGACCCGGCCCCGTCCGGTGGATCCGGTGGCGGTTCGGATGGATCGGCTCCGGCCGGGGGCTCCGGCACGTCGGTGAAGCTCCCCGAGATGGGCGAGTCGGTCACCGAGGGCACCGTCACCCGCTGGCTGAAGGCCGTCGGCGACGAGGTCGCCGTGGACGAGCCGCTGGTCGAGGTCTCCACCGACAAGGTCGACACCGAGGTGCCGTCGCCGGTCGGCGGCACTCTGCTGTCGATCACCGTCGGTGAGGACGAGACAGTCCAGGTCGGCGGCGAACTGGCCGTCATCGGCGACGCCGGTGCCGCGCCCGCTCCCGCGCCGGACAAGGCCCCGGAGGACAAGGCGCCGGAGCCGGCCAAGGCCCCCGCCGCAGCGGCGCCGTCACCCACCCCGGCCAAGCCGCACGATCCGGCGCCCCGGGACGCCGACGCCCCGGCACCGGCCGCACCGCAGCGCACCGCCGCCCCCGCCGATGCTCCCGCAGTGGCGGCGGACAAGCCGACCGAACCCAAGGCCAACTGGCAGCCCGCGCCCAGCACGGGTGGCACCTACGTCACCCCGGTGATCCGAAAGCTGGCGTCGGACAACGGCATCGACCTCGCGTCGGTCACCGGTACCGGGGTCGGCAACCGGATCCGCCGCGAGGACATCAACGCGGCGATCTCGGCCAAGGCCGAAGCCGAAGCGGCCGCCGCCTCGTCGGCGGCCGCTGCGCCGGCCGGGGCTCCGACCGCCGCTGCCGCTCCCAAGGCCGAGCCGAGCGAGGCCGCCAAGGCGCTCATCGGCACGACGCAGAAGTTGCCGAGGATCCGTCAGTCCATCGCCAAGAACATGGTGTACGGCCTGCAGACGGCGGCTCAGCTGACCACCGTCATCGAGGTGGACGTCACCCGGGTCGCAGCCCTGCGCGCCAAGGCCAAGTCCGGTTTCGCGTCCAGGGAGGGCGTGAACCTGTCGTTCCTGCCGTTCTTCGTGAAGGCCGCGATCGAGGCGCTGAAGCTGTACCCGGTGGTCAACTCCACGCTCAGCGAGGACCTG
>JBDSLP010000200.1:0-4625 GCA_039916325.1 Nakamurella sp.
CGCGGTGAGCGCGTCGCGAAGTACAACCGACTCCTCGAGATCGCCGATACAGAGCGCGACCTCGCCTACTGACCCCTGACGGGGCCGGCGTAGCAGGGGCGCTGAGCCTGAACAACGAAGAACCCGCCGGACCGGCCGGGGGGTTCGACGTGGAGTGCTACCTCGGGTCAGTGGTCCTGGGGGACCCGGTGGTACTCGAACAGCAGACCGGCGATGCTCATGACCAGGAAGATTGCGGTCAGGAGCATCAGCCAGACCTGCAGGAACGCGGTACCGACGGCGAACACTGCCGCCGAACCGGCGATGCAGATCGGCCAGTACGAGCCGGGAGAGAAGAAACCCAGCTCACCAGCACCGTCGGAGACCTCAGCCTCGACGTTGTCCTCGGGGCGGATCTGCTGCAGCCGCCGTGCGGAGAACCACAGGAACGACCCGACGATCAGGGACAACCCACCGGTGAGGCCGAAGCCCACCACACCTACCGGCTCATCCGCTCCGGCGAAGATCGCGTACACGACGGCGATCCCGAAGAAGAAGACAGCCAGCAACAGGAACAGGCGGTATTCGACCTTCATGGGTCAGTTGCCTCCGGCCAAGATGTTGTCGGCGGTCCGACGGGTGTCGAAGGTCGGCGTCGTGGTGGCCGTCGGCGCGCACAGCTCACCGCAGTTCATCGCGGTCAGCGCATCGAAGTTGGTGTAACCCCTGCCGGTGGCCGGGTTCACTGTCTGACGGAGCTCGAGGTACTGGTTGAAGAGGTTGTCGGGCATCGCCCGGACCTCGAAGTTCATCATCGAGTGGTACTGCCCGCAGAGCTCGGCACACCGACCGACCATGGGGCCTTCGACAGTGATGGTGTTCTGGAACTTGTCGCCGTTGTCAACCTGGTTGGCTTCCGGGTACGGGAAGACGTCGCGCTTGAACAGGAAGTCCGGCACCCAGAACGAGTGGATGACGTCCTTGGACTCGAGTTGGTACTGGATGATCTTGTTGGTCGGCAACACGAGCATGGGGATCTCGGAGCTGCTTCCGACGGTGTGCACCTCGGCGTCCTTGCCGGTCGCACCAGCCGGCGCGTCCGGACTGGTGCTGCCCTGGTAGGAGAAGTCCCAGTTCCACTTGAACGCAGTGACGTTGACCGTGACGTCGGGGTTGGCGCTCATCTTCAGCACCTGGTTCTCGGTGGTGACGGTGAAGTAGAAGATGACCATCACCAGCACCATCGGGATCGCTGTGTAGACGATCTCCAAGGGCAGGTTCTCCTTCGTCTGCTTCGGGTAGAGGGGCGAACCCTTCTTCTTCCGGTGCATCGCGAACGACCAGAACATCAGCCCCCACACCAGGACGCCGATCACCAGCGCGGCGCAGAACATCGCCGACCAGAAGTACTGCATCCGGGCACCTTCGTCGGTGTGCCCCTCCGGCCAGCCGAAGCGCGGCAGGTCGGCCAGTGAACACCCACTGAGCAGCACCGAAGCGCCCGCGAGGCCACCCGCGAGGGTGAACCGACGCAGTCGAGATCCAGACACAGTCACGCCTTTCATCGTCCAAGTCATTTCAATCTACTTCACACACGGAACTCCTACGTGGCCGGGCGCGCACGGGCACCGGGCCCTTGATGCGGAAGACTTAACTCCATGTGCGGACTCATGGGGTACCTGTCCACGATCGGCGACGCTGCGTCCCGGGTGCCGGCGGTGGCGGCCGGCATGCAGTGCGCCAGGCATCGCGGACCCGACGACCACGGCACCTGGCAGGACCAGGACGTGGTCTTCGGCTTCAACCGGCTTTCCATCATCGACATCGAGCACGGCCACCAGCCGTTGCGGTGGGGACCGGCGGACAACCCGGACCGCTATGCGATGGTGTTCAACGGCGAGATCTACAACTACCTGGAACTCCGGGCCCAACTGGATGCAGAGTTCGGTGCGACATTTCTCACCCAGGGCGACGGCGAAGCCATCGTCGCCGGCTTCCATCACTGGGGTCCCGACGTCGTCGACCACCTGCGGGGGATGTTCGCGTTCCTGATCTGGGACACCCAGACGCGCCGACTGTTCGGCGCCCGGGACCACTTCGGGATCAAGCCGTTGTTCTATGCGCAGGTGCCGGGTGCGGGCTGGGTGTTCTCGTCCGAGGCGAAGGGGGTCCGCGAACTCACCGACCCGGCCACCGTCGACGCCACCGCGCTGCAGCACTACCTGGTGCTGCAGTACGTCCCGGAGCCCGCCACCATGGACACGGACGTGCGTCGCGTCGAGTCCGGCACCCGTTTCCTGCTGACCCCGGCCGACGACACTTTCACCGCCGAGCGTTACTTCCACCCGGTGTTCGCACCGGAGTCGCGGTCGACGACCGGCCCGGACCGGCCCGCCCTGTACGCCGAGATCGCCGAGGTCCTCACCGACTCCGTGGCCAAGCACATGCGGGCCGACGTGACGGTCGGATCGTTCCTGTCCGGCGGGATCGACTCCACCGCGATCGCCGCGCTGGCCAAGCGGACCAACCCGGACCTGATCACCTTCACCACCGGTTTCGAACGGCAGGGCTACTCCGAGGTCGACGTCGCCGCCGAGACGGCGCAGGCGCTCGGTGTCCGGCACGTCGTCAAGACCGTGTCCGCCCAGGAGCTGATGGACACCCTGCCGCTGATCGTCTGGTACCTCGACGACCCGGTCGCCGATCCGGCGCTGGTGCCGCTGTACTTCGTAGCCCGCGAGGCGCGCAAACACGTCAAGGTCGTGTTGTCCGGGGAGGGCGCCGACGAGCTGTTCGGCGGCTACAACATCTACCGCGAGCCGCTCAGCCTCGGTCCGATCACCCGACTCCCCCTCCAACTCCGCCGCGGGCTAGGCGCCGTCGGCCGGGCGCTGCCCGAGGGCTTCCGCGGTAAGGACCTGCTGCGGCGCGGGGCGATCGACCTGCACGACCGGTACTACGGCAATGCCCGTATCTTCCGGGAGGAACAGCTGTCCGGTCTGCTGCGGACATACCGCTCCGACGTGTCCTTCCACGACGTCACCGACCCGGTGTACGCCGCCAGCGCCGGCTGGGACCCGATCTCCCGGATGCAGCACGTGGACCTGTTCACCTGGCTGCGTGGTGACATCCTGGTCAAGGCCGACAAGATGACGATGGCCAACTCGCTGGAGCTGCGGGTGCCGTTCCTGGACGTCGAGGTGTTCGAGGTGGCCCGCAAGGTCGACTCCGCGCTCAAGATCACCAGGGAGACGAGCAAGTTCGCGCTTCGCCAAGCGCTGACGGACATTGTCCCGGCGCATGTGCTGAACCGTCGCAAGCTGGGCTTCCCGGTGCCGATCCGGCACTACCTGGCCGACGAGGCGTACGACTGGGCGCGACACATCATCACCGCCTCGGCTGCGGGTGAGTTCCTGGATCCCACGGCCGCGCTGGCGCTTCTCGACGCCCACAAGGCCGGTGACGCCGACCATTCCCGACGGATCTGGACGATCCTGGTCTTCCTGCTGTGGCACGGCATCTTCGTCACCGGCGCGATCACCCCGGCCATCCCGGCGGAGCACTACCCGGTGCAGCTCTGACCGCTGTCGCGGCTCGGCGTCAGGAGACGGGGACCAGCAACCCGAGGGCGGCCATGATCTCGGCGGCCGCCGGGGTGCCGTATGCGGCCTCGAGCCGCGGGTAGGACAGCTCCCAGTCCAGGGTCCACTCCTGGGTGCCGACCGTCTCCAGCACGAGCGTGGCGATCAGCGAACCCAGCTGGGCGGACCGTTCCAGGTCCAGACCCCGCTCCCGGCCGGCCAGGAAGCCCGCCCGGAAACCGTCACCGACGCCGGTCGGATCGACCTTGACGATCTCGGGAACGACCCCGACGGTGATGACGGTGCCGTCACCGGTGACGATCTGGACGCCGTCCTTACCGTGGGTGGTCACCCGATAGCCGACATGGCCCATGATGTCGTCGACCGTCCACCCGGTCTTGGCGGTGAGCAGTCCGAGCTCATAGTCGTTGCTGAACAACAGCGCAGCGCCGGTGATCAGCGCGGCGGCCTGCTCGCCGTCCATCCGGGCCAGCTGCTGCGACGGGTCGGCGGCGAAGGGATAACCGCGCTCCCGACACTCCCGGGCGTGCCGCAGCATCCCTGCCGGATCGTCGGCACTGATCACGACGAGGTCGACCGGGTGGGTGGCGGTGACCGGGAGGATCTCCAGCTCGCGCGAACGGGACATCGCACCGGCGTAAAAGGTGGCGATCTGGTTCATGTCGTCGTCGGTGGTGCACACGAAGCGGGCCGTCTGCACGTCGCTGTAGGTGCGGACGAAGTCGCAGTTCACCCCGTGCCGGCGCAACCAGGCCTCGTACTCGGCGAAATCCGCGCCGACGGTGCCGAGCAGGACCGGGACGGTGCCGAGCAGCCCCATCCCGAAGGTGATGTTGGCCGCGCATCCGCCGCGGCGGACCACCAGGTCGTCGACCAGGAACGACAGCGAGACGCGATGCAACTGGTCGGGTAGCAGCGAATCGGTGAACCGACCCGGGTAGTGCATCAGATGATCGGTGGCGATCGATCCGGCCACGACAACAGTCACGAGAGGACCTCCACGATCATCGGGGAATCTGCTCAGGGATGGGGTGGTTCGAACCC
>JBDSLP010000201.1:0-14962 GCA_039916325.1 Nakamurella sp.
TCCAGATCCGGCCGCACGCCTTTCAACGGCCCGACCGGTGGCAGGTCCGACCTTCGGCCCGGGTGACCTGGTGTTCGGCGCCTACGACACCTCCGATCCGAAGTCCATCCACCACGTCGCATGGAGATCGGTGACCACCAGATGATCGAGGCTCCCTACACCGGTTCGTGGGTGCGGATCATGCCGCTGGGGAGCGCCGACTACATCGGTGCGGCCCCCCCCTACGCATGAGCCGAGACCACGACCGTCACGCCGATCGGCGACCGGCCGCGACCGCAGGCATCGTGCTGGCGGGCGGGGCCGGTCGTCGTCTGGGCGGGGTCGACAAACCGGGGCTGATCATCGCAGGCTCGACCCTGCTGGACCGGGCGCTGGTGGCCCTGGGGGATACGCCGGTCGTCGTCGTCGGCACCCGACGCCGGACGGGGCGACCCGTGACCTTCGTCGTCGAGGACCCACCCGGTTCCGGACCGGCGGCCGCCGTCCGTGCCGGGGTCACCGCCCTGCGGACGCTCGACGACGACACCGTCATCGTCCTGCTGGCCGCGGATCTGCCGGCCGTCTCGAGCGACACCGTCGATCGACTGGTGAATGGCCTGGCCAGGGCGGCCGCCGATCCGGACGCCGACGACACCGACGGGGCGGTGCTGCTGGACCGGGGCAACCAGGAACAGCTGCTACTCGGCGTCTGGCGGATCGGGTCGCTGCGTCGGGCCTGCGCACAGCGTTCGTCCTGGACGGATGTGCCGCTGCGGCAGCTGTTGGCCCCGCTGCGCAGGGTCGCCGTGCCCGAGCTCGACGACGAGGCCGCCGACATCGACACCCCCGAGCAGTGGCGGCGCTGGTCGGATCGCTGACGCAGACGCCAGGACCGCGCAGGCGGACCGGAGTCAGCGAGGTGTCACGTACCGTAGGCGACATCAGAGCTCGTGGCGTCGATGCAGCACGTCGGGCGTCGCGACCGGCACCCCGATCTGGTCTTCCCAGAATCCCGGACCACAGCGAGGAGAGACGCCGGTGACCCCGGACTCGACCAACGGCCATTCCCCCTCGGCCGGCCACGCTCCGGCAGGGCCTCCCGGCGCCGATGCGGCGCTGCTGGAGCGCACCGTATTCGAGGTGAAACGGGTCATCGTCGGGCAGGACAGGCTCGTCGAGCGCATCCTGGTCGGTCTGCTCGCCAAGGGTCACATCCTCATCGAGGGCGTACCCGGAGTGGCCAAGACGCTGGCTGTGGAGTCCTTCGCGCGGGCCGTCGGCGGCACTTTCTCCCGTATCCAGTTCACCCCCGACCTGGTGCCGTCGGACCTGCTCGGAACCAGGATCTACCGGGCCGGCCGCGAGCAGTTCGACACCGAGCTCGGTCCGGTGGTCGCCAACTTCGTGTTGGCGGACGAGATCAACCGCGCGCCGGCCAAGGTGCAGTCGGCCCTGCTCGAGGTGATGGCCGAGCGCCAGGTCTCGATCGGCGGGACGACCTACAAGATGCCCGACCCGTTCCTCGTGCTCGCCACCCAGAACCCCATCGAGAACGAGGGTGTCTACCCGCTGCCGGAGGCCCAGCGCGACCGCTTCCTGTTCAAACTGCTGGTCGGCTACCCGGAGCCGGACGAGGAGCGCGAGATCATCTACCGGATGGGCGTCACCCCTCCCACCGCCGCCCAGGTGCTCCCCATCGCCGACCTGAAGCGGCTGCAGGACGTCGCCGCCAACGTCTTCGTGCACCACGCGCTGGTGGACTATGTCGTACGGCTCGTCTTCGCCACCCGCACGCCGGCCGAACACGGCCTGACCGAGGTCGCGAGCTGGCTGTCCTACGGTGCGTCGCCCCGCGCCAGCCTGGGAATGATCGCTGCGTCCCGTGCACTGGCGCTGGTGCGGGGTCGCGACTTCGTCATCCCGCAGGACGTGATCGACGTCGCCGCCGACGTGCTGCGGCACCGGCTCGTGCTGTCCTACGACGCGCTCGCCGACGGCGTGCAGGTGGAGACCATCCTCACCCGGCTGCTGCAGGCGATCCCGTTGCCGCAGGTCAGCCCCTACGCGGTAGCGCACTGAGGATCATCGGATGAGCCAGCGCAGCCGCGGCGAGACGTCGGCGGCAGGGTCCGGCCGGGGTCCGGCGGAGCTGCTCGGCGCGCCGCCGCGCTTCGCCGACCCGGCCCGGATCGACAGCGCGCTGGCCAACCTCGAGCTCACCGTACGGCGACGGCTGGACGGCCTGCTGCAGGGCAACCATCTGGGGCTGGTGCCCGGTCCCGGCTCCGAACCGGGTGACGCCCGGCCCTATCACCCCGGCGACGACGTCCGCCGGATGGACTGGTCGGTCACCGCCAGAACCACCGAGCCGCACATCCGGCAGACCGTCGCCGACCGCGAACTCGAGACCTGGATCGTCGCGGACCTGTCGGCGTCATTGGACTTCGGCACTGCCCGGTGCGAGAAGCGTGACCTGGTCATCGCCGCAACCGCGGCGATCGCCCACCTCACCCAGGGCGGCGGCAATCGGGTCGGCGCGATCCTGGCCACCGGCGGCGGCATCGTCCGGGTTCCCGCGCGCGGGGGGCGGGCGCACCTGCAGTACCTGTTGCGGTCGTTGGCCACCACCCCGCGGGCCTCGGTCGGCCAACGCGGCGACCTGAGCTCGGCGATCGAGCAGCTCCGTCGGCCACCCCGGCGGCGGGGGCTCGCTGTGGTCATCTCCGACTTCGTCGGTCCGGTCGACTGGCAGCGATCGTTGCGGGCGTTGTCGAGCCGGCACGAGTTGATCGCCGTCGAGGTGCTCGACCCGCTGGACCTGACCCTGCCCGACATCGGGCTGGCCACCCTGCTCGACCCGGAGAGCGGCCGGACCCGGCAGGTCCAGACCACCTCGGCGCTGCGGGCCGGGTTCGCCGACCAGGCGCTGGCGCACCGGCACGAGGTGTCGGTCGCGCTGCGTCGAGCGGGTGCCGGCCACCTCACCCTGCAGACCGATCGGGATTGGATCGCCGACGTGCTCCGGTTCGTCATGAGCCGCAAACGTGGTTGGACCGGCGCCACCGCGACCGCCTCGCCGGTGTCGCACGAGGGAGAAGCCTGGTGACCTTCGCCCATCCGCTGTGGTTCGCCCTCGGCGGCGCCGTACTGGCCCTGCTGGTCGGGTATCTGCTGGTCAACCGCCGACGGCAGCGTCACCTGCTGCGGTTCGCCTCTCTCGAGTTGCTCGAGCGCGTCGCGCCGACCCGGCCCGGCCGCGTCCGGCACATCCCGACCGCGTTGATGCTCGTCGCGATGGTGTTGCTGACCGTGGCGGTCACCGGGCCGACCCAGGAGGTCAAGGTCCCCCGCAACCGGGCCACCGTGGTGCTGGCCATCGATGTGTCGTTGTCGATGATGGCCACCGACGTCGCCCCGAGCCGTCTGCAGGCCGCCCAGGATGCGGCCAAACAATTCGCCGCCGACCTGACCCCGGGGGTGAACCTGGGGATCATCTCCTTCGCCGGCGTCGTCAACGTGATGGTCTCACCGACCACCGACCGGGCGGTCGCCGTCCGGGCGATCGACGACCTCAAGCTGGACGAACGCACCGCCACCGGCGAGGCGATCACGTCGGCGCTGAAGAGCATCGAGACCTTCACCTCGAGCATCGCCGGGGCCGAGGGGCCGCCGCCGGCCCGCATCGTGCTGATGTCGGACGGCAAGGAGACGACCGGTCGTTCGGCGCTGGAGGCCGCCCAGGCAGCCAAGGACGCCGGCGTGCCGATCTCGACGATCTCCTTCGGCACCACCCACGGCACGGTGCAGATCCGGGGCACCGAGCAGTCGGTCGCCATCGACGAGGAGTCGATGCGCCAGATCGCGGCCATCTCCGGCGGTGACTTCCACTCGGCCGCGACCGCCGAAGAGCTGCGGACGGTGTACTCGCAGCTCGGCGAGCAGATCGGCTACGAGATCAAGGACCAGGACAACTCCCGGCCCTGGTTGATCGCGGGGACTCTGCTGGTCATCCTGGCCGCCGGCGCCGCACTCGTCGTCACCCAACGCATCCCCTGACCGTCCCCGCGATCGTCGGAGCTGCGACACTGCGACGGTGAGTCGAGAGCGCCAGTACCGGCTGGGCCTGGAATGGACCGGGAACCAGGGCAGTGGGACCAGCAACTACCGCGCGTTCAGTCGCAACCACGTGGTCAGTGCCGAGCACAAGCCGGACATCCTCGGATCGTCGGACCCGGCCTTTCGCGGCGATCTGAGCCGGTGGACCCCGGAGGACCTGTTGGTGGCGGCCGTCGCGCAGTGCCACATGCTTTGGTACCTGCACCTGTGCTCCGCCGCCGGCGTAATCGTCAGCGCCTACCGGGACGACCCGATCGGCGTGCTGGTCGAGGAGGACGAGGCGGCGGGCGGCGGTGGCCAGTTCGTCGGGATCACCCTGCGTCCGACCGTCACCGTCAGCGATCCGCGGACGGTACTCGTGGCCGAGGCGCTGCACGGTGACGTCGGGGGGCGGTGCTTCATCGCCCGTTCGTTGAACTTCCCGGTCGCCCACCAGCCGCGGGTCAGCGCCGAGCCCGGCCGCTGAGCCCTGGGCCCTGCGCCCGGCCACTGCGCTCCGGGCCCGGCCACTGCGCGGCGAGCCGTCGGCGGGCGAGCCTCGGCGGCACTAACGTGAGAGCCCGCGCCGTCCGGGAGCACCCGGCGGTGCCCACGACCAGCCGAGGCGATCCACGACGACCGGCGCCTGCCCCGGCGGCCGGCTTCCCAGGAGGACACACGTGAGCGAGCAGACCGGCCGATCGGTCCTGGTGACCGGCGGGAACCGGGGGATCGGCCTGGCCATCGCCCGGGAGCTGATGGCCGCGGGGCATCGGGTGACCGTGACCTCCCGCAACGGCCAGGCCCCGGACGGCCTGACCGCAGTGCGGTGCGACGTCACCGACGCCGCTTCCGTGGACGCCGCCTTCACCGAGGTCGAGGCGAACCAGGGTCCGGTCGAGGTGCTCGTCGCCAACGCCGGCATCACCGACGACACGCTGCTGCTGCGGATGTCGGAGGACCAGTTCACCAGGGTGCTGGACGCCAACCTCACCGGCTCCTACCGGGTGGCCAAGCGGGCGGCGGGCCAGATGCTGCGCAAGCGGTTCGGTCGCATCATCTTCATCTCCTCGGTGGTGGGACTGTCCGGCGGAGCCGGGCAGGTCAACTACGCCGCGTCCAAGGCCGGCCTCGTCGGTGTTGCCCGCTCGATCGCCCGCGAGCTCGGGTCCCGCAACATCACCGCCAACGTCGTCGCCCCGGGTTTCGTCGACACCGACATGACCCGTGAGCTGCCCGAGACCCGCCGGGCGGACATCCTGACGCAGGTGCCGCTGGGTCGCTACGCCCACACCGGCGAGATCGCCTCCGTCGTCGCGTTCCTGGCCTCCGACGGGGCGGCCTACATCACCGGCGCCGTCATCCCCGTCGACGGCGGTCTGGGTATGGGCCACTGACCTCGATCCACCCGCACCACCTGATGTATCTCTGACCCACGCACTGCTCGGACGAAAGAAGCGCAGACCCATGACCGGACTCCTCGAAGGCAAGAACGTGCTGATCACCGGGGTGATCACGGAGGCGTCGATGGCCTTCCACGCCGCCCGGATGGCCCAGGAACAGGGCGCCACCGTGGTGCTGACGGGGTACGGCCGGATGTCGCTGGTCGAGCGCATCGCCAAGCGCCTGCCCGCACCGGCCCCCGTGGTCGAGCTCGACATCACCGACCCCGCCCAGGTCGACTCGCTGGCGGCCCGGGTCGGTGAGCACGTCGACCGCCTCGACGGTGTCCTGCACGCGATCGGCTTCGCCCCGGCCTCGGCGCTGGGCAACAACTTCCTGAACACTCCGTGGGAGGACGTCAGCACCGCGGTGCACGCGTCCACCTACTCGCTCAAAGCGCTCGCGGTCGGGTGTCTGCCGCTGATGACCAGGGGCGGCAGCATCGTGGGACTGGACTTCGACGCCCGGCAGGCCTGGCCGGCCTACGACTGGATGGGCGTGGCCAAGGCCGGGCTGGAGTCGTGCTCGCGCTATCTCGCCCGCGATCTGGGGCCGAAGGGGATCCGGGTCAACCTGGTCTCGGCCGGGCCGGTCCGCACGATGGCGGCTAAATCCATCCCGGGTTTCGGCGATCTGGAGAACGCCTGGAAGTCCCGCGCGCCGCTCGGCTGGGACACCAGCGACCCGACCCCGGTGGCCAAGGCCGTCGTCGCGCTGCTCTCGGACTGGTTCCCGGCGACCAGCGGCTCGATGGTGATGGTCGACGGCGGCTTCCACGCACTGGGCTTCTCCGCCGACGAGATCGACCAGCCGGTCTGACCTCTCGACCGGCCGGATCGCCCGGAACGCTCAGTCGGCCCGGTCCCCGCGTTCGCGGTCGGCAACCACCCGCTGCCGATCGGGGCACCCGGTGGCTGCCTGCCGGGTGGGACTCAGGACGTCCACCAGCTCGTTGACCGCGGCGATCCGGCCGAACCGGACCGCCGACGCCAGCGGCCGCAGGGCGTCGTCCAACGACGCCAGCTGATGCCGGGTGACTGCCGTCGTCTGGTGGTCCGCCGCGACCTCGAGCAGCGCCTCCAGCGAGACGACCTTGGCCAGCAGCATCGACCCGTGCCGATGGGACGGACCAGATCCGTGCGGGACGTCGACCGCCCCGGCCCGCATCGCGTCGGCGATCCGGGCCCGGACGCCGGCGGCGTCGCGGGCGACATCGAGCCGGATGAGCTGGGTGGTGGCCGTCCGGATGGCCGCGTCCAGATCGCGTTCTGCTTCGAACAGGGTGGGTGCGCCGGCCGGCGCCGGTGTGGGCGGCGCCGGAGCATGACCCTCGCGGTCGAGTGCGAAGACCCGCCAGTGACCTTCGCTGGGCACCACGACGATTCGCTCCTGCGGGAGCACGACGGCGGCGCCGGCGTCCAGACCAGGGACCAGGGCCGGCGACCGCGGTGGGAAGCCACGGACGTCACCGGCCACCGGCAGCACCAGCTGCGGACGGCCGCCGCGACGCAACAGGTCGAGCAACGCCACCGATCCGGCACTGGCCTGACCAGGGCCGGGAAGGTCCACCCGGTCGGCCGTGGCGGCGTCGGACGCCCGGATCCCGGCCGACCGGCCGGCCCCGGCCAACTCCTCGAGGACCTCGTCCGGCGACGCGGCGGCAGCGCGGAACGCCGCACCCCACAACGCCAACACCGTGGCGGCCCGCACTCCAGACATGGCGTCACGGTACGCGACGGACCGTTGCCGGTCGGGGTGATCCGAGACGGATCCGGTCGGAGCGGTGGGTACCACGTCGGTTCGGTGTCGGCGGCCGGCGACGGCGCCGCGACACCACCACCCGACGTCCCGCGGCGAACCGTCGACGGGTCGTAGCGTCGCCGGGTGTCGACCCCTCGCCGTCCGCTGCCCGGACCCGACCCCGAGCCGCGGTCCCGCGCCCGCACCATCCAGCTGGACGCCGGTGAGCCGGCCCCCCGGCTACGCGGACGCTCGATCGACCCGGCGGGCGCCGGGCGGTACGGCGCAGATGTGACGGACCGTCGGCCGCGCGCCGTCCCCGAGGTGCCCGCCACCCCGGACCTTGTGGCCGAGGACATCGCGTCCGGCTTCTGCGGCGCGGTCACCGTCTGCACGGCGAGCACGGTGACCCTGGCGGACCGCCAGGGCCGGACCCGGACGTTCCCGCTGGACGCGGCGTCCTTCGCGATCGACGGTGACGTGGTCACCCTGGTCCGGCCTGTCGTCGCCCCGCCCACCGGACTCCGACGGTCGGCCTCCGGATCGGTCACCGTCGAGCAGCGCCCGGCGCGAACGGCCCGGGCGGCCCGGATCTGGGTGGAGGGGATCCACGACGCCGCGCTGGTCGAGCGGGTATGGGGCCACGACCTGCGCGTGGAGGGCATCGTGGTCGAGCCGATCGACGGCCTGGACAACCTGGCCGAGCGGCTGGACGTGTTCGGTCCCACCCACCACCGCCGGGTCGGTGTGCTCTGCGACCACCTCGTCGCCGGTTCCAAGGAGTCCCGGATCGCCGCCGACATCGGCCGCCGCCCCGACGCCGTCCACGTCCTGGTCACCGGACATCCCTACGTCGACATCTGGCAGGCGGTCCGGCCGGCCGCGGTCCGTATCCCCGCGTGGCCGGACGTGCCGCGCAGCGAGGACTGGAAGCACGGGGTCTGTGCCCGGCTCGGCATCTCGGATCCTTCGGTGATGTGGGGCCGGGTGAACGGCTCGGTGAAGACGTTCCGTGACGTGCAGACGCCGCTGATCACCGCGGTCGAACGGCTCATCGACTTCGTCACCGACGTCCCGGAATGACCGTCCCGACGCTGCACCAATCACCTCCGGGAGCGTCGTCTGTGCTGGTCACGGACTGGTCTCGGTATCGCGTCAGGGGACACGGCGGCCCGGTCACCCCCGGCCACCGTGGCAGGATGAGGTCATGCCCGGATGGATTTGGCTCAGCGGCGCCGTCGCCCTCTCGATCGCCGAGGCGCTCGGCGGAGAGTTCGTGCTGCTCATGCTGGGCGCAGGCGCCCTGGTCACCGCCGGGGTCTCGATCTTCCTGCCGGAGATCCTCTGGTTGCAGCTGCTGGTCTTCGCAATTTCCTCGGTCGCGCTGGTGATGGTGGCCCGGCCGGCGCTGTTGAAGCGGTTCCACACGGTGGCCCAGATCAGGAGCGGGGTCGACGCCATCGTCGGCTCCAAGGCCACCGTCATCGCCACCGTGGACGCTCACGGCGGTCAGGTGAAGATCGGCGGTGAGATCTGGTCGGCCACCGGTGTGGACGGCCACCGCCCGCTGCCGCCGGGTACGCCCGTCACGGTCGTCGAGGTCCGTGGCGCCACCGCAGTCGTCATCTGGGGGTAAACGCAGTGGATCCAATCGCCATCGTCGCCATCGTCATCGCGGTCCTCGCGGTGGTGATCGTCCTGCGTTCGGTCAAGGTCATCCCACAGGCGCAGGCCGCGGTCATCGAACGGCTCGGCCGGTACAACAAGACGAGTTCGGCCGGCCTGGTCTGGTTGATGCCCTTCCTGGACCGGATCCGGGCCCGCATCGACATGCGGGAGCAGGTCGTGTCATTCCCACCGCAGCCGGTGATCACCCAGGACAACCTGACGGTGTCCATCGACACCGTGGTGTACTTCCAGGTCAACGAGCCGCGGGCGGCGGTCTACGAGATCGCGAACTACATCGTCGCGGTCGAGCAGCTCACGACCACCACCCTGCGTAACGTCGTCGGCGGGATGACGCTTGAGCAGACGCTGACCTCGCGGGACCAGATCAACGGGCAGCTGCGCGGCGTGCTCGACGAGGCCACCGGGAAGTGGGGCATCCGGGTCGCCCGCGTCGAACTCAAATCGATCGACCCGCCGCTCTCCATCCAGGACTCGATGGAGAAGCAGATGCGCGCCGACCGCGACAAGCGGGCCATCATCCTGACCGCCGAGGGCCAGCGGACCGCGGCGATCACCACCGCCGAGGGCCAGAAGCAGGCTGCAGTGCTGTCCGCGGAAGGCCAGAAGCAGGCGTCAATCCTGTCCGCCGAGGGTGAGCGGCAGTCCGCCATCCTGCGCGCCGAGGGTGACCGCGCGGCCCGCTACCTGCAGGCCCAGGGTCAGGCCAAGGCCATCGAGAAGGTGTTCACCGCGGTCAAGAACGGCAAGCCGACGCCGGAGTTGCTGGCCTACCAGTACCTGCAGATGCTGCCGCAGCTCGCGCAGGGCGACTCCAACAAGGTGTGGATGATCCCCAGCGGCTTCGACAAGGCGCTCGAGCAGTTCGCCACCATGTTCGGCGAGAAGGGCTCGGACGGGGTGTTCCGCTACGAGCCGAGCCCGGTCGAGGAGGAGACCACCCCGGCCGGTGCGATGGACGACGACGTCAAGGACTGGTTCACCGGCGTCACCAGCACCGATCTGGCCGAGATGGACCGGCAGCGGGCCGCCGAGGCGGCCGAGCAGGCTGCCGAGATGCTCGCCGCCGCCCAGCTCAACGCGGCGGCGCCGATCAACTTCGCCAGCCTCAGCCACGAGCCGCTACGTTCGACCCCACAGATCCCGGCACGCACGGAGGAGCCGCGGGACACGCAGGGTCCGCCGCAAGGCTGAATCCGTCGAGCCGTCCGCGTCACAGCAGCCGGGCCGGTCCCCATGCGTCACCCCTCGTAGTGGGCCTAGAGTTCTCCCACTTCGTCCATCCAGAGGAGACCCGATGAGGGGCAAGCGTTCCGGCGCGTTCACGGCGTTGCTGACCGTCCTGACCGTGGGGCTGGTCGGGTGTTCGGCGGGCTCCACAAGCACCCCCAGCACCTCGACGTCGTCCCCGTCGACCGCCGCCTCCGGCTCGGCGACCGACGGTGGCACGAGCTCGGGGCCGCCGACCTCGCAGGCGTCGACGTCGGCTCCGGCGGGTGACGGCACGATGGCCATCGGGTTCGTGCTCGAACCCATCAGCCTCGACTTCACCCAGACCGATGGCGCCGCGATCACCCAGGCGCTGCTGCTCAACGTCTACGAGACCCTGGTCAAGCAGGACCAGGACGGCCAGATCGTGCCGCTGCTCGCGAAGAGTTTCACCGCATCCCCGGACGGGCTGACCTACACCTTCCAGCTGCGCCCGGACGTCATGTTCTCCGACGGCTCCCCGTTCACCGCCGAGGACGCGGTGTTCTCCATCGACCGGGTGAAGTCGGACTGGAAGCCGTCGGTCAAGGCCGGGATGGACGTCGTCAGCAGCGCGACCGCGACCTCGCCCACCGAGCTGACCGTGGTGCTCAGCGCACCGTCGCGGTCCTGGCTGTTCAACATGACCACCCGGATCGGGGCCATGTTCTCCCGGACCGGGGTCGCTGACCTGGCCAACACCCCGATCGGGACCGGACCGTACACGCTGCAGGCGTGGAACAAGGGTGACTCGATCGTGATGGAGCGCAACACCACGTACTGGGGTGACCCGGCGCCGATCAAGACGATGACCTTGAAGTACTTCGCCGACCCGAACGCCATGAACAACGCGTTGCTCACCGGCGGTATCCAGGTCGTCTCGACCGTGCAGACGCCGGAGGCGCTGTCGCAGTTCAGTGACACCGCGAAGTACCAGGTCATCGACGGATCCACGACCGGCGAGGTGCTGTTGAGCATGAACGACCGCACTCCCGCGCTGGCCGATCTCCGGGTCCGGCAGGCCATCTCCTACGCCCTGGACCGGAAGACCATCCTGGATGCGGCGTGGAGCGGCTACGGCACCCTCATCGGCACCCACGAAGCGCCGACCGACCCGTGGTTCGCCGACGTCGACAAGTACCCCTACGACCCGGAGAAGGCCAAAGCCCTGCTCGCCGAGGCCGGCCAGTCGGATCTGACGTTGCGGCTCGCGCTGCCGCCGGTCGGATACGCGGCGGCGGCCGCCCCGATCGTCATCTCCCAGCTGGCCGCGGTCGGGATCACCGTGCAGGACTCCGACGTGGACTTCGCGACGTGGATCAAGTCCGTTTTCACCGACCACGACTTCGACCTGACGATCATCAACCACGTCGAGCCGCGGGACGCCCCGACGCTGTTCGGCAACCCCGACTACTACATCGGCTACGACAATGCGGCGGTGCGCGATCTGTTCGCCCAGGCCGACCGGGCGACGACCGACGCCGCCGCCAACACCGACTACCAGCAGGCCCTGGACCAGATCGCCACCGATGCCCCGGTGGTGTGGCTGTGGTCGTTCCCGAATCTGATCGTGGCCGACGCGCAGGTGCAGGGCATCGTGGCCAACCAGATCAGTGCGGCGTTCGAGCTGGCCACGATCTCCCAGAGCTGATGCTCTGGCCGGTCGTCCGCCGGGCGCTCATCTTCCTGGTCAGCACCCTGGTCGCGTCGCTGCTGGTGTTCTGGGTGCTCGACAACGGCTGCGAGCCCGCGCGGGTCGCACTGGGCACGGGCGGGACCCCGGCGGGCGTGCAGGCCCTGTGCGCCCAGATGGGACTGGACCGCTCGCTGGTCGTGCAGTACCTGAACTGGCTGGGCGGGGCGGTCCGGGGCGACTTCGGCACCTCCTACGTCACCCGGGCTCCGATCGGACCGGGCCTGCTGGACCAGCTGACGGTGACCCTCTGGCTGGTATTCGGCAGCATGGTCGTCGCGTTGCTGATCGCGGTGCCGCTCGGGATGGCGTCCGCGCTGCGCAACGGCCGGCCGACCGGGTACCTGCTGTCGGGCCTGTCCCAGGTCGGCGTGGCGGTACCGGCCTTCCTGGCCGCGATCCTGCTGGTGTTGGTCTTCGCGGTGAACCTGGGGTGGCTGCCGGCCAACGGATACGTGGTGCCCGCGGCCGACCCGCTCGGGTTCGTGGCGCACATGCTGCTGCCGTGGGTGTCCCTCGGTGTCGTGCAGGGTGCGGTGCTGGCCCGGTTCGTCCGCAGCGCAGTGCTCGACGAGCTGGGTCAGGACTACCTGCGTACCGCGCGGTCCAAGGGTCTGACGCCGGTGCGCGCGCTCATCCGGCACGGCCTGCGCAACGCCGCCATCCCGGTGCTGACCGTCATCGGCGTCAACCTGGTGACCGTGCTGGTCGGGGCGGTGATCATCGAGCGGATCTTCACCATCCCCGGCATCGGCAACGGACTCGCCTATGCGGCCGACCGCCGTGACCTGCTCACGGTGCAGGCCATCGTGGTGACGTTGGTACTGATCGCGCTGCTCATCTCGTTCGTGGTCGACGTGACCTACTCCGTGATCGACCCGCGGCTGCGTACCCGGGCGGCGTCGTGACCGAACTGCTGTCCACCCCTCCGGGCCGTCGGTCCGACCGACGGGTGAGCCCGCTGATCGTGGTCGGAGCCGTCCTTGTCGGATTCATCGCGTTGGCCGCGGTGGTGTCCTTCTTCTGGACGCCGTTCGACCTGCTGTACCTGGACTACCAGCACCGCAGTGCCGGTCCGGGCGTGAACGGGCACTGGCTGGGTACCGACCTGCGTGGCCGCGACATCGCCTCCCGACTGATGGTCGGCGCCCGTACCACGCTCTACGTGGGCATCGTCGCGGTCGGTATCGCCGCCCTCGTCGGCACCCCGATCGGCATCCTGGCCGGGATGGTCCGGCCCGGGATCTCGGAGTTCGTGATGCGGACCAACGACATCCTCCTGGCCTTCCCGGCGCTGCTGGTCGCGATCATCCTGGCCGCCAAGTACGGCGGCTCGGTGACCACCGCGATGGTGGCCATCGGGGTGGCGTCCGTACCGGGTTTCGTCCGGGTGATCCGGGCCGGGACGATGCAGGTGATGAGCACCGACTACGTCCGCGCGGCCCGGGTCGCCGGCCGCAGCGGGCCCGCCACCGCGGTGCGGCACGTGCTGCCCAACGTCAGCGGGCTGATCATCGTGCAGGCGTCGTCGGCGTACGCGATCGCCATCCTGGCCGAGGCGGGCCTGTCGTTCCTCGGGCTCGGCGCCCCGGCCAGCGTGCCGTCCTGGGGACGGATGCTGGCCGAGGCACAGTCGCAACTGACCACCGCACCGCTCACCGCGGTGTGGCCGGGGTCGGCCATCGCGCTGGCTGTGCTGGGCTTCAACCTGCTCGGGGACGGTCTCCGTGACCGGCTCGACCCCCGGCTGCTGGGGCGTTGATGGCACCGACCCCACCACTGCCGACCCCACCACTGCCGACCCCACCACTGCTGAGCGTCTCCGGGCTGACCGTGACCGCCGGCGTCGAGCTGGTGCACGGCGTCGACCTGGAACTCGCGGCCGGCGAACGGGTCGGCATCATCGGCGCCAGCGGCTCCGGCAAGACCCTGACCTGTCTCGCGGTGGCCGGCCTGCTCCCCCCCGAGTTGCGCGTCGGCGGCTCCATCCGGCTCGACGGGGTGCCGTTCGACCTGGTCACGGCAGGGGAGCGACAACTGGCCCGGCTGCACGGTAGCCGGATCGGGATGGTCTTCCAGGAGCCGATGACGGCGTTGAATCCGACGATGCGGATCGGCCGTCAGGTGTCGGAGGTGGTCCGACTGCACACCTCGGTCGGTCGGCGGGACGCCGCCGCGTCGACGCTGGAGTTGCTGGCCGCCACCGGTCTGCCCGAGCCCGAGCGCGTGGCGCGCAGCTACCCGCACCAGCTGTCCGGTGGTCAGCGCCAACGCATCATGCTGGCCATCGCGTTGGCCAACTCGCCGGATCTGTTGATCTGCGACGAGCCGACCACCGCGTTGGATGTCACCGTCCAGGCGACCGTGCTGGCGTTGATCGATCGCCGGGTCCGGGAGGAGAATGCCGCGCTGCTGTTCATCTCGCACAACCTGGCCGTCGTCGCCGAGGTCTGTGATCGGGTGCTGGTGATGTTCGAGGGGCGGGTCGTCGAGTCGGGTTCCGTCGAGCAGGTGCTGACCAGTCCCGACCATCCGCACACCCGGGCCCTGCTGGCCGACGCCGAACTGAGTACGACATGACCGGGCCGGTCGCGGACAGCGTGGCCGCCGTGGTCGTCGATGACGTCACCCGGGTCTTCCGCCGCCGCACCGCACCGTTCCGGGCGGCGTCGGAGGTGGCCGCGCTGGATCACGTCTCGCTGGTCGTGCCGCGGCGGTCCCGGTTCGGCATCGTCGGTGAGAGCGGGTCGGGCAAGACCACCCTGGTCCGGCTGATCGCCGCGCTGGACCGGCCCACGTCGGGCACGGTCACCGTCGACGGCACCGACATCGGCGGACTCCCGGAGAGCGGGTTGCGGCCGCTGCGACGTCGGCTGCAGCTGGTCTTCCAGGACCCGATGGGCTCGCTCGACCCCCGGATGCGGATCGCCGACATCGTCGCGGAGCCGTTGCACGCGTGGACCTCTCGTGACGTCCAGGCCCGCGTCCGGGAGGTGCTGGGCGAGGTCGGACTGGACACGTCGGTGCTGCGCCGCTACCCGCACCAGTTCTCCGGCGGGCAACGCCAACGCATCTCGA
>JBDSLP010000202.1:0-16411 GCA_039916325.1 Nakamurella sp.
CGTCGAAGATCCGTCCGCACTCCGGGCAGGACAGCGACATCGCCAGCGGGTCGCCGGGCTCCCCGGCGTTCAACCGGGTGTGGTGGTCGGCCGGGCAGGCGAGCACGTCGAGCAGCAGCGGGTCCAACACGGACGCCAGCGGATGCCGACCCGGAGCGCCGCCGGTAGAGGAGGAAGACATCTTTACAGTGTCCACCACCGAGCCCGGCCGTGGGTCACGGTCCCGGCTCGGGGTCGTCACGTCAGCCCCTGATCAGTGACAGCAGGTCGTCGCGCAGTGTCGCCATGTCCGACTCCGTGGCCGCCTCCACGTTGAGGCGCAGCAGCGGCTCGGTGTTGGAGGCCCGGACGTTGAACCAGTTGCCGTTCGGCAGGTCCACGGTGACGCCGTCGAGCTCGTCCACAGTCGCGTCGTGGGCGGCCGCGTAGGCCCGGATCTCGGCCAGCTTGGCCGGCACGTCCGCGACCCGGGAGTTGATCTCGCCGGACGCGGCGTAGCGGTTGTAGCTCGCGACCAGGTCGGAGAGCACGCCGTCCTGGCTGCCCAGCGCCGCCATCACGTGCAGTGCGGCGAGCATCCCGGTGTCGGCCTTGAAGAAGTCCGCGAAGTAGTAGTGAGCGGAGTGCTCGCCGCCGAAGATGGCACCGGTGCGGGCCATCTCGGCCTTGATGAAGGAGTGCCCGACCCGGGTCCGGACCGCGACGCCGCCGTTCTCGGCGATCACCTCGGGCACCGTGTGCGAGCTGATCAGGTTGTACAGGATGGTCGAGCCGGGCTGCTTGGCCAGCTCGCGCGCCGCGACCAGCGCAGTGATCGCGCTCGGCGAGACCGGCTCGCCGCGCTCGTCCACCACGAAGCAGCGGTCGGCGTCGCCGTCGAAGGCCAGCCCGAGATCGGCCTGACCGTCGGTGCCGTGGAGGCTACGCAGCTTCTCCTGCAGGTCCACGAGGTTCTTCGGGTCCAGCGGGTTCGCCTCGTGGTGGGGAAAGCTGCCGTCGAGCTCGAAGTACATCGGGACGATGTCCAACGGGAGCCCGCCCAGCACCTCGGGGACGGTGTAGCCGGCCATCCCGTTGCCGGCGTCCACGACGACCTTCAGCGGCCGGATGCCGGACAGGTCGACCAGGTTGCGAAGGTAAGCGGCGTAGGAGGCGACGACCGAGCGCTCGGTGATGGCGCCGCGGGTGACGGCCGGCTCGACGGTGAGGATCCCGTCCAGGATGTCGGCGGCCTCGTCGCGGACGGTGGACAGCCCGGTCTCGGAGCTCACCGGCACCGCCCCCGCGCGGCAGAACTTGATGCCGTTGTAGATAGCCGGGTTGTGCGAGGCGGTGAACATCGCGCCGGGCAGGTTCAACGCGCCGGAGGCGTAGTACAGCAGGTCGGTGGAGCCCAGGCCGGCGTCGAGGACGTCCATGCCCTGGCTCGCGAGGCCGTCGGCGAACGCGGCCGCCAGCGCCGGTGAGGACTCGCGCATGTCGTAGGCGATGACGACCTGGCCGGCCTCGTCGGCCAGCAGCCGGGCGTAGGCGATGCCCAGGGCCCGGGCGGTGTCCTCGGTGAACTCGTCGCCGACCAGCCCGCGCACGTCGTACGCCTTCGCGATGGCCCGCAGCTTGGTGCCTGGTGACGTCACAGTTCTCCTCGATTCGGCATGGGGCACGCAGCGAGTGCCGTTCCAGGGGTCATGCGGCCCGACCCGGTCGCAGGACGCACGGGAGCCACGTTTTGCCCCTGATGTTGGTACCACGCCGCATCGGACCCTGGCGACGCGGTCCACCGCGAGCGGTGCGCGCGGGCGGTCAGCGCGCGTCGTCGGTGGGAAAGCGCAGAACCCGGAGGTGCCCGCGGCGGCCGGTCGAGGGACTCGACGCCGATGCCGTCGATTCGGCCCGCTCCCCGCGACCGGCCTCCCGGACGGCGTTGGCGAGGGCCTCGAGGTCGTCCGCGTACGGAGCCGACAGATCGAACTCGGCCTCCGGCCGGACGACCTCCCAGCCACGGGGTGCCTTGAGTCCCACCGCATGGTCGGCACACAGGTCGTAGGAGTGCGGCTCGGCCGCCGTCGCCAGCGGACCCACCACAGCGGTCGAGTCGGCGTAGGCGAACGTCAGCGTCGCCACCGCGGGCTGCCCGCATCCGGTCCTCGAGCAATGCCGCAGTCTGGCCACCTCGGCAGAGTAGGCCGGGCCGATCTCACCCGCCGGCGCGACACGCAGAGGACGACCCGCGGGCCGGCGGCGCAGTGTCGTCGAGAAGGTCGCGTAGGCCAAAGGGGTCCTCGTGCCGGACGCCGTCGGTAGGCGGAACCACCGGGGCCGCCGGAAGCACCGAAGCCGCCGGAAGCACCGAGGCCGCCGGAATAGACTTCCCACCGATGACCATCGACGACTTCCCGGGCGGTGACCGCGAGATCGCGCCCCCCGCCGGGATGGCGGGCGAGCCCGGACCGTTGCTGCGGCTGATCCACGACCAGCGGATCGCCTTCCTGCTGGTCGGAGTGACCAACACGGCGGTCGGGACCGCCTGGTTCGTGCTGTTCCAGCAGTTGCTGGAGGCACGCCTGGGCTACATGGTCGTCCTGCTCTGCGCCCACGTGGCGGCCGTACTCTGCGCCTTCGTGCTGTACCGGCGGTTCGTCTTCCGGGTCACCGGACACGTCTGGCGCGACCTGGCCCGTTTCGAGGTGGTCAACCTGTCCGCCCTGGCGTTCAACTTGGTCGCGCTGCCCCTGCTCGTGGAGCTGGCCGGGTGGCCCGTCCTGTTCTCACAGCTGGTCATCACCGGTGCGACCATGGTGATCAGCTTCTTCGGGCACCGCGGCTTTTCGTTTCGTCGGTCGGGCCGGGACACACCGGCCGACGCGTCCCGCGACACCGCAGGACCGGCGTGAGCGAACCCGCCGCCACCCCGCGGGTCTCCGTGGTCGTGCCGGCCTACGCGAGCGCCCGGTTCGTCGCCGCCACGATGGACTCGATCCTGGCCCAGACCTTCGCCGACTTCGAGCTCGTGGTCTCCGACCACTCGTCGGTCGACGGCACGTGGGAGATCCTGCAGGAATACGCCACCGACCCCCGGGTGCGGCTGCTCCGTCTGCCCGCCGGCGGCGGGGCGGCCGCGAACTGGAACTTCGTCACCCGGGAGGCGCGCGGCGAGTTCGTCAAGCTGGTCTGCAGCGACGACCTGGTCCACCCGACCTGCCTGGCCGAACAGGTCGCGGCCATGGACGCCTACCCGGATGCGGTGATGGTCGCCGCCCGACGATCGGTGGTGGACGCCGCCGGGCACCCGCTGATCCGCGACCGCGGACTGGGCGGGCTCCGCGGTCGGGTGCCCGGTGAGGTCGCCATCCGGGCGACCGTCCGGGCCGGCACGAACCTGTTCGGCGAGCCCGCGTCGGTCTTGCTCCGCCGGGAGCCCCTGCTGGCCGAGGGCGGCTGGGACGCCCGGTACGCCTTCCTCATCGACGAGGCCAGCTACCTTCGGGTGCTGCGGCACGGCGCCCTGATCGCCCTCCCCCGCACGCTCGCCGGCTTCCGGGTGAGCGATCAGCAGTGGAGCGTGCGGCTGATGCGCACCCAGGCGCGGGAGGCCAAGGCGTTCCACCGTGAGCTGGCCACGGCGCGGCCGGGGCTGCTCTCGGCGGTCGACCTGCGGCTGGGCAACGCGCGAGCCGACCTCAACGCGGTACTCCGGCGGGCCG
Source organism: Nakamurella sp. (assembly GCA_039916325.1). Classification (GTDB taxonomy): domain Bacteria; phylum Actinomycetota; class Actinomycetes; order Mycobacteriales; family Nakamurellaceae; genus Nakamurella. The sequence continues at coordinate 3,705 of JBDSLP010000202.1, forward strand.
TCTACGTCTGGTTCCGGCGTCGACTGCGGGGTTGACGCCACGGCGTACGCCGCGCCTGACGCGGTCGGCGGCGGTGGTCCGCTCCCCGCCTGCGCCGATGGACGACGCCTATAGTTCGGCGGGTGGAGGACCATCCGATCGACGAACCCCGGCACACCATCTCCGTCGTCATCCCGGTGTACCAGGGCGAGCACACCCTGTCCGATCTGATGGCCGAGATCATCATCCTGACCGAGGACTTCCGGACCCCCGCGGGACATGTGGCGGTGGTCACCGAGGTGCTGCCGGTCTACGACAACGGCCCGGACGGATCGGCCGAGGTGCTCCGACGGCTGGCCGGGCAGTACCGCGTCGTCCGGCCCGTGTGGTTGAGCCGCAACTTCGGTCAACACCCGGCGACGCTGGCCGGGATGGCGTCGTCCGGCGGTGACTGGATCGTCACGCTGGACGAGGACGGGCAACACGACCCCGCCGAGATCGGCCGGATGCTGGACACCGCGCTCGCCGAGCGGGCCGCGGTGGTCTACGCCAAACCCACCAACGCCGCCCCGCACGGCCCGGTGCGCAACCTGGCGTCCAAGACCGCCAAACGGCTGTTGGGTGGTTCCGCCGGGGCGAACGCCTCGGACTTCCAGTCCTACCGGTTGATCCTGGGCGAGGTGGGCCGCAGTGTGGCCGCCTACGCCGGGTCCGGCGTCTACCTGGATGTCGCGATGGGCTGGGTCGCCGGCCGGGTGGCGACCTGTCCGGTCCGGCTGCGCGAGGAGGGTGGCCGGCCGTCCGGCTACTCGTTGCGCACCCTGACCTCGCACTTCTGGCGGATGGTGCTCTCCAGCGGGACGAAGGGCCTGCGGGTGGTGAGCGGCCTGGGGGTGGTCGCGGCGGTGATCGGCGTCGTACTGGCCATGTTCCTGCTCATCGCGAAGCTGTCCGGGGCGGAGAACATCCCGGCCGGCTGGCCGTCGCTGATGGCGGTGTTCCTGCTCGGCACCGGCGCGGTGCTGTTCTCCCTCGGGGTGATCGCCGAGTACATCGGGGTGTCGGTCAACATGGCCATGGGCAAACCGCCCTACCTGATCGTCAGCGACCCCGCGGACGGCCCGCTGGGCCGCGCGGCCGCGGCGAGACCGCTACCGGAGCCGGCGGCGGCCATCCGTCCCGGACGCCTGTGACCGCGGATCCGGTGACCGGCGCACCGACCCTGGTCGTCGGTGCGGGAGGGCTGCTGGGCCGTGCGGTGGTCCGCCGGCTGACGGCTCGTCGGCAGCCGTCGCTGGTGCACACGATCCCGTGGGACCGCCCCGCCGCCGCGACCGACGCACTGGCGCTGGCCGTCCGCGATCTCCTGACCAGAGCCGGGACGGGTCCGTGGCGGATCGCCTGGTGCTCCGGGGCCGGCGTGACCGGGACGCCGGCGTCGGCGCTGGACCAGGAGATCACGACGTTCGCCGCCTTCCTCGACGAGGTGACGGCGCAGGCCGGGGAACCGCCGCCGGGCAGCGGGCTGTTCTACGCATCCTCGGCCGGCGGGGTCTACGCCGGTTCCGGGCGGGCGCCGTTCACCGAACTCGACGAGCCCGCCGCGATCTCGCCGTACGGCCAGGCCAAGCTGCGGTCCGAACAGCTCGTCCGTGCGTTCGCGGGCCGCACCGGTACGCCGGTTCTGATCGGCCGGATCGCCAACCTCTACGGCCCCGGCCAGAACCTGGACAAGCCGCAGGGCCTGGTCTCGCACCTGTGCCGCTCGCAGATCAGCGGTCAACCGCTGTCGGTCTACGTTCCCCTGGACACCACCCGCGACTACCTCTACGTCGACGACTGCGCGGCGATGATCTGCGACGGGCTGGACCGGCTCGGCCGGGAACGGCCCACCGCACCGGTCATCAAGGTCCTGGCCAGCCAGCAGGGCGTCACCATCGGCACGCTCCTCGCCGAGATGCGTCGACTGTTCAAACGGGCCCCGCGGGTGGTGCTCGGCTCGTCACCGTTCGCGAAGTTCCAGGTCCGGGACCTACGCCTGCGGTCCGTCGTGTGGCCCGAACTCGACCGACGCAGCCTGACGCCGCTGGGGGTCGGGATGAAGGCCACCGCGTCGGACCTGCTGCGGGCCACCCAGCTCGGCGACCGCGCCGCCGACCGACGACCCGTGGCCACGGCGTTAGGGTGACCGCTGTGAGTCCCACGCCCCGACGCACCCCGGCGACCCGCCGCGACCGGCACGGTCGGGGACTGCGGTCTCCGTTGCTACCGCCCGAGCTGCCGGCCGCTCGGTCCCGCGCCGATCAGTTCGACCAGGTCGTGCTGGCCGCGGTCGCCGCGGTCGAGCTGCGCTGGTCGTCCAAGCTCGCCGACGTGGAGTTCGCCGTCGACGAGGTGCCGTCGGTGGACGCGGACGAACTCACCCCCGGCCCTGAGGTCATCCTCGACGGCGGGGTGCCGCTGGCCCGCTTCCTCACCGCGGGCATCGACCGGGCCGGCCGACCGACCAAGGCCCGGGTGGTGGTCTACCGCCGTCCGCTGGAGATCCGGGCCACCGATGCCGGGGACCTCGAGGACCTCGTCGAGGAGGTCCTGGTGGAGCAGGTCACCGCAGTTCTCGGCGAGCAGGACGAGGACTCCGAGGACAACGCGGACCGCGGCTGACCCGGCGTGCCGTGACCTGGCTGATGAGCCGGTTACCCCGGTTCGGCCGATACCCTCGGGGACGGCCGGGCAGTGATGTCCGGCCGGATGTCGGCCCAGTCCGACACACCCGACCGGGCCGGCCGGGGTCACGACACAGAACGCAAGGGGTACCGGCTTGTCACGTCCAGGCGATCGACCGCCGGGAGGCCCGTCGCCGGTGGCGGTCGACCGAGCCGACACCGCCGCCGACCCCGACACCGACACCGGCCGGCCACGGCGGTTCGTGCCTGGTGCGGTGAGCTGGTGGGTCCGCTCCGAGGTCCCGGTCTACCTGGCCGGCATCCTGTTGACCTGCCTGGCCGCCGGCCGCGCGATGAACCTGTTCGCAGCGGACCTGGGCGTCCCGTTCGTGTACAGCAACGACGCGGTCGCGGTCCTGGCCCATTTCCAGGCGGTGCTGAACACCGGTTGGTACGAGTTCGAGCCGCGACTCGGCGCGCCGCTCGGGCAGACCTACCACGACTTCCCACAGGCCGACAACCTGCACATGATGTTCGCGCTGCTGATGCGGCCGTTCACCCACAACGCCGCGGTCGCGGTCAACGTCTGGTACCTGCTCGGCTTCCCGCTGGCCGCCGCCGCATCGGTGTGGCTGTTCCGCCGGATCGGCGTCTCGAAGCTGTTGACGCTGGTGCTGTCGGTCCTCTACGCGATGACCCCCTTCCACTGGGAGAAGGGCGAGAACCACCTGTTCCTGGCCGCCTACTTCCCGGTGCCGCTGGCCCTGGTGCTGGTCGTGTGGTCGATCCGGGGCGAGGCGCTCTGGGGTGTCGACCGGCGACCGGCCCATCGGCGACCCCGCTGGACGTCGCGGGTCCCGGCCCTGTTCACCGGCCGCGGCGCGGCGACCGTACTGATCCTGGCCCTGCTGGGGACGGCGTCGTCGTACTTCTCGGTGTTCATCCTGCTGATGCTCGCGACGGCGGGCCTGGTCGCGCTGATCCGTACCCGGAACTGGCGACGCTTCCTCGGCGCGGTCGCGGCCGGCGCGACGCTGGCCACGGTGATGTTGGTCAACATGCTGCCGGACATCCTGTACTCGGCGGTCCACGGCAACAACGTCGGTGCCCTCGTCCGCTACGACAACGAGTCCGAGCGGTTCGCGCTCAAGATCGCCCAGCTGATCCTGCCCGCGCCGGATCACGCGTACAAGCCGTTCCGCGAGCTCCGGGCCTGGTACGACCTCACCTACCCCTACGTCTCCGAACGGCCCGCGCTGGGCCTGGTCGGTGCGCTGGGCTTCCTCGGCCTGCTGGGCTACATCGTGGTCCGGCTGGGCACCATGGGCCCGCTGCGGGCGATCCCCGGGGACGGCCTCCGCGCGACCCGGCAGCGCAGGCTCCGTGAGACGCTGGGCTACCTCGCCCTGCTCACCCTGGTGGCCCTGCTGTTCTCCACCATCGGCGGACTGGAGACCCTGGTCAGCTTCCTCACCCAGAGTCTGCGGTCCTGGAACCGGCTCGCCATCCTGATCGTGGCGTTCGCGCTGGCCGCGGTGGGGTTGGCGATCGACGCGGTGCTGACGAGGTGGGCCCGGCGGCGGCGGCACCGGGTCGGCCGGCGTCGGCTGACTGCCGGGGTGACGGCCGGCCTCCTGCTGATCCTCGGCGTGTACGACCAGTCGACGCACCGGGCCGAGCCCGCCTACGCCGCGGTGAGCGCCCAGTGGAACGCCGATCAGCTGTGGGCCGACCAGCTGGAGGCCGCCCTCCCGGACGGCGCGATGGTGTTCCAGCTCGCCTACCAGGCGTTCCCCGAGGCATCCTCGGTGAACGGGGTGGTGTACACCGATCAGCTCAAGCCCTATCTGCACTCGACGACGCTGCGTTGGTCCGGGGCCGGCCTGCGTGGCCGGGCCCAGAACGACTGGCCACTGTTGGTCGCCGCCGAGCAGGCGCCGCAGATGGTGGCCGACGTGGCGGTGGCCGGCTTCGAGGGCATCATGATCGACCGTCGGACCTACGCCGACGGCGGTGCGGTGCTGGAGGCCGCACTGGACATGGCCCTGGGTACGAACGGGCCCGACCTGGTCAGCTCCACCACCCGGTACGCCTACTACAGCCTGGTCGGTGAGCGGCAGCGGTTGGCCGCGACCTATACGCCGGCCGAACTCGACTACGCGCGGGACGCCGTCCTGGAGCCGGTGTTCCTCTACGCGGGTGCGGACTACACCCTCGGCCAGAACGCCTCCCGGCAGACCCTGTGGACCACCAAGGACCCGACCGCCCCGCTGATCCTGGACAACGCCCGCGGCGCCGCAGTTCCGATCACCCTCAGCATGGTGCTGACCTCCCCGACCAACGCCACCCAGGTGATGCTGACGTCGGGCACGCAGAGCTGGGTGGTCAACCTGTCGTCCGCGGCGGCCAGCGCGATCACCCTGGAGTTCGACGCGATGCCAGGTCGGACCGACTTCACCCTGTCGCCCGGGCCGGATGCGCTCGGTGTCGACGGCAACACCAGCTTCGCGGTGGCCCGGGTCACCGTGGTGGACACCGGCCGGCCGGACCTGGCCGCGCCCTGTACCCCTCTGCTGGGCGCCGCCGACAGCTGCTGACAGCCGACGAACCGTCCCCGGAACCGCGAAAGCCGGCCCCGGGTGACCCGGAACCGGCGGTAGCGCCGAACGGAGCCGGGGCTCAGCCCCGGGGCCTCAGCCTGCGAGGCGCTTGAGGCGACGGCGCTCACGTTCGGACAGGCCGCCCCAGATGCCGAAGCGCTCGTCGTTGGCCAGCGCGTAGCTCAGGCACTCCGAGCGCACTTCGCAGCCCGTGCAGATCTTCTTGGCGTCCCGGGTGGAGCCGCCCTTCTCCGGGAAGAACGCCTCCGGGTCGGTCTGCGCACACAACGCCTGGCCGTGCCAGTCCTGGTCCTCGATGGGGCCCTGGAACGACGACCCGTCCGACCGCAGTGCGGCGACGGCAGCCAGCACGATGCTGTCGGCGGCGCGCAGCTCACCGTCGGCGGTGTCCGGCGACCCGGTCCGCGGGGCGGGAAGGATCGAGAGGGTCAGATCGATCTGGGTCGGCACGAGCAGATCCTTCCGGTGGTGACGCTGTGAGCAGCAACGACAGGGTGGCGGGCGGTGGTCAGGATGGAGAAGGTGCGAACGGGGGCCATGGAGACGGCTGAGCCGCTGCTCCCGATCGCCCGACAGACCCCCGGTACCGGACCCCACACCGATCGTCGCTGACCCGGTGATGAATCACAGTGGTGGAATTACACCCGTGTGTCATGGCGCACGTCAAGCCCCAACTCCTGATATGGACCGAGCCCGCCGCGCGTCGTCCCGGCGTGTCGCCCCGATCCCGGGTTGTTTGTGCAGGTCAACCAGGGAGTGACGAAACATCTACGCCATGTGATCAAAGTGACGGAAAATCGGACGCTGATGCCCCTCTGGGGTCCGGCACCCGCCCACTCGGCCCTGCGGACTCTCGCCGTCGGTCGATCAGAGGCGGCTGTGAGTTCACCCGAAGCGTGCCCGGGACGACCCGCCCGTCGGCACACTGGACCGATGACCCGCGACAATTCCCGATGACCGCCGGCCACGGCTACGCCGCCGATCGCCGCCCGGGACGGAGCGGGCCGCGGTCGGTCAGCGCCGGCGCCTGGATCTTCCCCGCCGTCGTCGCGGTGACGCTGGGTGCCGGTTGGGCCACCGCCGCCGACACGTCGCCGCTGGGTCTCTGGGTCTTCCTGACCGTGCTCGGCGGCTGGCTCATCACGCTCTGCCTGCACGAGTTCGGGCACGCGGTGACCGCCCTCACCGGCGGTGACACGTCGGTGCGTGGCCGCGGCTACCTCACGCTGAACCCACTGCGCTACACCAGCGGCGCGATGACCTTCGTCATCCCGCTGATCGTGCTGGCCATCGGCGGGATCCCCCTGCCCGGCGGGGCCGTGCTCATCGAGCACGGCCGGCTCCGGTCCAGGGCGTGGCGGTCCCTGGTGTCGGTGGCCGGTCCGCTGGTCAACCTCGTCGCCGGCGCGCTGTTGGCCCTGCTCGCCGGGCAGTTCCAGTCGCCGCTGGCCTACGCGCTGTCCTTCCTGGCCCTGCTTCAGTTCATCGCCGCCATCCTGAACCTGCTGCCGGTGCCCGGCCTGGACGGGTGGGGCGTCATCGCCCCGTTCCTGTCGGCCCGCACCCTGGAGGTCGTCCGGCCGTTCACCCCCTGGGCGCCGTTCGTGTTGATCCTGCTGCTGTTCTCCAGTCCGCACATCGTCCAGCCGCTCTGGGACGCGGGCTACAGGCTGCTCGACCTCGCGGGCGGCAGCGCCTCCTACGCCTCGTTCGGCGGCGTACTGTTCCAGTTCTGGCGCTGACGCCCACGGCGGACCACCCGGGCCCCGGTTCCGACCGGAGCTGACCCTCCCGGCGACCGGACCCGCCCCCTCGATCATCCCGGCGGGTACCCGTCGGCTGAACTGGCAGGATCACAGCGAGTGAAGATGACCGTTCTGGTCGGCGGGATCGGCGGCGCCCGGTTCCTGCTCGGCTGCAAGCAGTTGCTCGGGATGGACCCGTTCGGCCCCGCTCCCGAGGACCACCCGCACCACATCACCGCCGTGGTGAACACCGCGGACGACATCCGGCTGCACGGCCTCCAGGTCTGCCCTGACCTCGACTCCTGTATGTACACCCTCGGCGGCGGCGCCGACCTGGCCCGCGGGTGGGGGCGGCAGGACGAGACCTTCGCCACCGCCGCGGAGCTGCGGGCCTACGACGCCGAGGCGCCGTGGTTCGGGCTGGGCGACCGGGACCTCGCGACGCACCTCGTGCGCACCCGGATGCTCGACGCCGGCTACCCGTTGTCGCAGGTCACGGCGGCGCTGTGCGCACGCTGGACGCCCGGGGTCGAGCTGCTGCCGATGACCGACGACCGGGTCGAGACGCATGTCGTGGTGGACGACCCGCAGGCTCCGGCGGGCACCGACCCCGGGCTCGTGGCGCTGCACTTCCAGGAGTGGTGGATCCGTTACCAGGCCGGCCTGCCGGCCCATGCGATCACCCCGATCGGCGCCGACACCGCGACCCCGGGCCCCGGCGTGCTGGCCGCGATCGCCGGGGCCGACATCGTGCTGATCGCGCCGTCGAACCCGGTCGTCAGCATCGGCACCGTGCTGGCAGTACCCGGCCTGCGGTCGGCGCTGGCGGCCACCCCGGCGCCGGTCGTCGGGGTGTCGCCGATCATCGGTGGCGCGCCGGTGCGGGGCCACGCAGACGCGTGCCTGGCCGCGATCGGCGTCGACACCACTGCCGAGGCGGTCGGCCGGCACTACGGCGCCCGCGCCACCGGGGGTCTGCTGGACGGCTGGCTGGTCGCCTCCGACGACGCCGCCGAGGTCCCCGGGGTGCGGGTCAGCCGGGTCCCGCTGCTGATGAGCGACCCCAAGGCGACCGCCGCCATGGTCCAGGCCGCGCTGGATGTGGCCGGTGTGCGTGTCTGATCCGGCTCAGCCGACCGCTGTCCCCCCGGCCGGGGTCGGCGTCCACCCGGTGACCGGACTACCCGACTTTCGTCCCGGTGACGATCTGGCCGCGGCGATCCTGGAACGGACCCCGTGGCTGCGGGACGGCGACATCGTGGTGGTGACGTCCAAAGCGATCTCCAAGGTGGAGGGCCGACTGGTCCCCACCCCTTCCGACCTCGACGCCCGGGAGACGATCCGACGTCGACTGGTCGACGAGGAGACGGTCCGGGTGGTTGCCGTGCACGGCCGCACCCGCATCGTGGAGAACCGACTCGGGCTGGTCGCCGCGGCGGCCGGGGTGGATGCGTCCAACGTCCGGACCGACGAGATCGCCCTGTTGCCACTGGATCCGGACGCCTCCGCGCAGCGGCTCCGGGCCCGGTTCGCCGCGGCCGGGCGGGACGTCGCTGTGCTTATCACCGACACCCAGGGCCGGGCTTGGCGCAACGGCGTGGTCGACGTGACGATCGGCGCGGCCGGTATCGAGGTACTGGCCGATCACCGGGAGAAGGTCGACGCGTTCGGGAACCTGCTGGTCGTCACCCAGGTCGCGGTCGGTGACGAGTTGGCGGCCGCCGCCGAACTGGTCAAGGGCAAGCTGGCGGCCGTGCCGGTCGCGGTCATCCGCGGCTGGACGGCCGGCGCCGAGCAGCCGGCGCGGACCATGCTGCGACCCGCTGCGGAAGACCTGTTCCGACTCGGTACCGACCTGGCACTCGCCCAGGGCCGGGCCGAGGCGACCCTGCTGCGCCGCACGGTGCGCACGTTCACCGGCGAGCCGGTGGATCCCACGGTCCTCGAGCGGGCCGCCGGCATCGCGCTGACCGCACCCGCTCCGCACCACACCCGGCCGGTGCGCTTCGTCCGGGTCCATGCCCGACGGGCCGCTCTGTTGACCGCCATGCGCCGGGCCTGGGAGGCCGACCTGGCCGCCGACGGCTGGGATGCGGCCCGCATCGAACGGCGGGTCGCCCGCGGCGCGGTGCTGCACGACGCGACCGAGATCATCGTCCCGTTCATCACCGGTGCGGGGCGGCACGGCTACCCGGACGGGCGCCGGGCGAGCGCCGAGGAGCGGATGTTCACCATCGCCGGCGGCGCGGCGGTGCAGGGTCTGCTGGTGGCCCTGGCCGCCGAGGGCCTCGGCTCGGCGTGGATCTCGTCCACGATGTTCGTCCCGGCCGTCGTCCGGGAGGTGCTGGACGTCCCTGATGACTGGGCGCCGCTCGGTGCGGTCGCCGTCGGGCATCCGGTCGAGCCGCTGCAGGTCCGAGCGCCGGTTCCCGACGGACTCGTGCAGCGATGACGCACGCCGGCCTGCACGCCGACACCACCCGGCAACTGACCAACTGGCAGCCACCGGACCACGCTCAGCGCGCGCTGCGGGAGGCCTTCCTCGGCTTCCTGGCGGCGCGGGAGGACGCGACCGCCCGCAGCTGCCGACCCGGACACCTGACCGCCAGCGCGGTCGTGCTGGACGCCACCCGGACCTCGGTGCTGCTCACCCTGCACCCCCGGGTCGGACGCTGGCTGCAGCTCGGCGGTCACTGTGAGGACACCGACACGACGCTGGCCGGGGCCGCCCTGCGGGAGGCCACCGAGGAATCCGGCATCGACGGGCTGCGGCTCGACGACGAGCCGCTGCACCTGGACGTGCACCCGATCACCTGCAGCCTCGGCGTCGCCACCCGGCACTACGACGTCCGCTACCGGGTGGTGGCGCCGGTCGGCGCGGTGGCCCGGATCTCGGCCGAATCCGACGACCTGCGGTTCTGGCCGCTGGACGGACTGCCGACCGGGGTGGCCGCCGCCGACCCCAGTCTGCTGGCGGCGTTGGCGGCGCTGCGCGGCTGAGTGGGGTCGGGCCCCGTCGAAATCAGATCCTGCGGCAACCCAGCAGGCTGCCCCCGCCGGAACCGACCCCGTAGGCGCACACGGTGTGCCCGCCCGCTCCGACGCTGATCTGGGTGCGGAAACCCTGGGCCGAGGTGTAGTAGCCGGGGAAGGCCGCCATCACGTCGGCCCGTCGGGAGTCGGCCGCGAGGACGGCGGCGCCGACCCCGTCGACGTAGACGTGCACCGCGGACGGGCTCAGTGACTGCGGATCCAACGCCCAACCACTGACGTCCACCCGGTTGCCGTTGCGGCTCGCGGCGTCCAACGCGCCGAACGGAGCGGACGCGACCGTGACCGAGGAACAGCCGAGCAGCACGTTGGCGCCGGGACCCACCTGATCGATGCCGTAGACACAGACGTTGTGCACACCGGCGCCCGCCGGGACAGCGAAGGAGAAGCCGTGCCCCGCTCCGTACTCCGGGAAGGCCCCCGCGACGTCGCCCCGGAGCTGGCTTGCGGTGGCCGCACCGGCGAACCGACCGTCGACGTAGACGTGCGCGGCTCCGGGCGAGGCGGTGGACCGATCCAGCGTCCAACCGTCCACCCGTACCCCACCGTTCGTCGGCAGCACCGCGTCGAGATGACCGATGGTGTCGCCGGAGACGGTGATCTGTCGGCAGCCGAGCAGCGTGCTCCCGGCGGCGCGATAGGCGTACGCGCAGGCCGTGTGCCCGCCGACCCCGATCCCGGTGACCACCCCGTTGAACCCGTGGTAGTCACCCTGGCCGAACGCCGAACCGACGTCCGAGCGCCCCTGGTTCGCCTGCGTGACGACGGCTCTTCCGTCGACGTAGAGGTGGACCGGCGCGGCCGCCGCCCCGAGTGCGGGATCGATGGCCCAGCCGCTCAACCGCACCCCGTCGGAGCCGACCTGGCTGACCCCGTCGAGGTTGCCGAACGGAACGGACGCCGGGGCCACGGCGCGCGGCGCAGGCGACGCAGCGGTGGTCGAACCGGCCATCTGGACCGGACCGGTGGAGAAGGCGGACGAGGATACCGCGCCGCGGCGCATCCCCACGAGAACCCAGTAGGTACCCGCCGGGAGACCGGCCAGTGACCACGAGAACTGGTTGACCCCCTGGTCGACCGCGATTCCGGAAGCGACGGCAGTGCGGTTCTGACCCGGGGCACCCCGGTCGACGTAGATGTCGGCGACGGTGCCGGGCGCCCAGTTGTTGTCCTTGTACTTCACGGCGAACGAGCCGGCCCCGCGGTCGTCCTCGGCCAACCGGATGTCGTCGATCCGCCAGGTGCGGGCCTGACTCGGGTCCTCCTCGGGGTCGAAACGGAGGCTGGAGATGAGCTGGCCGGCCCAGCCGATCTTGGTGCGGGTGTCGGCGTCGACCACGGCGGCCGACGGGTTCGTCGCCAGGTCGAGACTGATCGTCTGGTCGCCGGGCATCACCACGATGTCGTTGAGGTCCTGATAGGCCGCCGGGTTGCCGTTGGTCTGCCAGATGAGGCGGCTGACCATGCCACCGCCCGGAGCGTTCTCCAGACCCCAGCGGCCGTCGAACCCGATCTTCACCGTGAGCCGGTGGAATCGGCTGCCGTCGATCAATCCGGGCATCGTCAGGTCGACCTGCGGATCCCAGTTGTCGGGTAGTCCGTTCTGCCCGCGCAGCACCCCGCCGGAGACGGACGCGTTCTGCACGTTGGTCAACGCCTTGACGTCACTCATCTCGTTGAAGTCCCAGGCGCTGCCGCCCATCACCTCGTGCACATCGGCACCGCCGCTGATGTCGGGATCCAGGACAACGGGCATCGGGGTGTCGGCGACGGTCAGCGGCGTGCGGGCGTAGGTGACGGTGCCGATGCTGTCGGCACGCACGCCCATGTACCAGTTCCCCGCCGGGAGCATGGACGCGTCCACCGTGACAGTGCCGTTGGCCGCGACCCGGACGGTGGAGCTGTCGACCCGCAGGGTGGTGGCGTTGTTCGGGTCGAGGTCGGAACTGATGACCAGGTCGCCGGCGCTGCCGGCCCCGGCCTGGGCCAGTTGCACCCGGGCCGGCGCGGTCGGCTGGTACAGCCGGGTCCAGTCGATGGCGATGCGTCCGTCGGCGATCCCCGTCGGGTTGATCTGCAGGCCCAGGATCGGTCCCGCCCATTCGGCGGAGGTCTGCGGGATCTTGCGCAGGGCGACGTCGTAGGTGCCCCAGCCGGCCTTCGTCGGGAACTGCAACGCGCCGTAGCACGCGGTGTTGGCCTCGGTGCAGGTCCGCCACCAGACCTGGGCGACGTTGTCGCGATCGGACCACATCCGGATCGAGAACCGGGTGTACTGGCCGGCGTCGATCGGGATGGCACCGCCGTCGCGGCCGTAGAAGACCGAACCGGGGATGGCGCTGACCAGATTGAGCCAGCCCCCACGCGCGACGGTGGCGCGCACGGTGCCGTCCCCGGGATAGCTCATCCCGCTGCTGCCGGAGCCGTTGAACCCCGGCACCAGGGAAAGGTCCTCGGGGTTGGAGTAGTCCCACTGGTCCGCGTAACGCTGAGAGGCGAAATCAGGGGCGACACCCACCGACGAAGTAGACAGCGACACCGTGCCCGCGGCTGCCGCGGTGGACACGACCGTCAGCAGCGGGGCGACGACGACCGCGACCAGGAACAGCAGCGAGCGCGGACGGGAAGAGACGAGAGGACGCACC
>JBDSLP010000203.1:0-7445 GCA_039916325.1 Nakamurella sp.
GTGGCGACCACCGAGTCGTCGCCGTAGAAGTCGGTTCCCCAGACGGCGTCGAGCAGCTGTCCGCGGGACAGCACCACGTTGGCGTTCACCATCAGATGGCGCAGCAGCTTGTACTCGGTCGGGGCCAGTTCGATGATCTGACCGGCCCGCCGGACCTCGTAGGTCTCCTCGTCCAGCTCCAGGTCGCCCACCCGCATCACCGACCCGCCACCGCTGTCCGGACGGACCCGACGCAGCACCGCCGACACCCGGGCGGCGAGCTCCTCGAGTCCGAACGGCTTGGTCACGTAGTCGTCGCCGCCTGCGGTGAGCCCGGCGATCTTGTCGGCCGGGGTGTCCCGGGCCGACAGGAACACCACCCCGGAGTCCAGGCCGGCCTCCCGGATCCGCTTCATCACCTCGATGCCGTCGAAGTCGGGCAGCATCACGTCCAGGATCAGCAGGTCGGGGTGGTCGGCAATCGCCACCTTGACCGCCTCGCGTCCGGTGGAAGCGGTGCTGACCTGGTAGCCGAGGAACCGCATCGACGTGGCGACGATGTCCTGCAGCGAGGGTTCGTCGTCGACCACCAGCAATCGGGTCGTGCCTGGCATCGCGTCACCTTCGTCGAGGTCCGGTCCGCCGTCGGGCGAACACGGAAACGGGAATGGACTGCGCCCGGACGGGTGCGTCCACCGTGCATCACCACATCAGACCACGGCGTCAGACCTATCGGCGCGGGATGGGAAACGGATGGGACCACGGGCGTCGTCACCGGATTCCCCCGAACGGGGCAACCTCAGCCCGTCTGCGTCGTCGCCGCCATCTCGGCCCGGATCATCGCCGGGGTCAGGGGCTCGTCGAGCAGCCGCTGGAACCGGTGCATCGCCGACTGCCCGGACGGCCGCGCCGCCAGCCACGGCCGCAGCAGCCGCTCCCCCTCGACGTAGGTGGAGGTGTAGGCGCGCCACAGCGGGTCGCTCATGAAGCGCAGCATCTGCCGGGCGCGGGACTCGCTGACCAGCCACCAGCGCTGCAGGTAGTCGAGTACCTCGGCCTCGTCGACGCCCTGGTCGTGCAACATGATCGCCGCGTTCTGCCGGACCGAGTTCAGCGGTCGGCACGCCACCTCCAGCGACTCGACGAGCTCCGGCTCGAACGCCGGGCCGATGCCCTGCAGCACCTGCTGCGCCCAGGTGGCCCAGCCGGGACCGATCGCCGCGGCCAGCGCGAGGTCACCGAGGCCTTCGGCCATGACGCACTGCGGGGTGTTGACGAGGAAGACGCTGTGCTCGAGCTCGCCGCCGCGCTCGATGAGCAGATCCTCCTTGCGACAGTGCTCGGTGTGATGACCCGGGTAGCACTCGTGTGCGGTGAGGACCGGCAGCTGGCTGATCCGGTGGCCGACGCCGGCGTTGACCGCGACCCGGGACCGGTAGCTGCCCAGGTAATAGTTGAACCCGCTCCAGGCCGCGTCGGTGGCGATCTCGAAGTCGATGTGTTCGGCAGCGGGCAGGCCGACCGGACCGGCGACCCGCTCCCGGAGCGCGGCGGCCAGCCCGCGAACCGCCTTCTCCACCAGCTCCACCGGGCAGGTGTCGGCCTCCCGGAACGCCGTCCAGCGGCCCATCAGGTCACCGGAGCCGCCGAGCAGCGACGAGATCTCGTCGTGGGCGGCGGCGAACACGTCGGTGGGGACGGGGGCGATGTCGACCTGGAAGTAGCTCCTCACCTCGTCGACGAAGCTCATTTCCGTCCCGGCGAGGCGACGTCCGCCGACGGCGAGCGCGTCCAGGTGCGCGGTGATGAAGCCGATCCGGGCGGGCGCCAGATCACTGTCGGCGACCTGCGCGGACAGCGCGGCGGCCTGCCGGGAGAGGTCGGCCGGGTCCGGGGAGGGCTCGTCGGCGACCTCGGCGCGCAGCGCCGCCGGGCCGGTGTAGGCGTCGACGTAGCCCTGGACCACCCGGTCGAACCGCAGCCCCAGTTTCAGGTATTCGCGTACGAGGTCCATGCCGGGCACCCTACTCAGCGGACGGTGGCGGGCCTGGTCGGCCTGGGTCCCGAACCCCACTTCCGGCGTGGAAACCATCGGTATCGACGATGTTCACGCCGAGAGGAGGCGTTCAGGACCCGAAGCGGCGGTGCCGGGCCGCGTAGTCACGCAGCGCGCGAAGAAAGTCCACCCGCCGGAAGTCGGGCCAGTACGCGTCGCAGAACCAGAACTCGGTGTGCACGCTCTGCCACATCATGAAGCCCCCGATGCGCTGCTCGCCGGAGGTCCGGATGACGAGGTCGGGATCGCGCTGGCCGGAGGTGTAGAGGTGGCGGCCGATGGACTCGACGTCGAGGGAGTCGATGACCTCGGTGATCGTCTGCCCCTGCTCGACGTGGTCGCGCAGTAATGACTTCACCGCGTCGATGATCTCCTGGCGGCCGCCGTAGCCGACGGCGATGTTGACCTCGGCGCCGTCCCGGCCGGCGGTGCGCTCCTCGGCCGCGGACAGCCGGGCCTGCATCTCCGGCGGCAGCCGGTCCAGGGCACCGACCATCCGTAGCTTCCACGGCTGCCCGGGGGCGGCGAGCTCGTCGACGACGTCGGTGATGATCTCGAGCAACGGCTCGAGCTCGGCCGGTGACCGGTGCAGGTTGTCGGTGGACAGCAGCCACAGGGTCACGACCCGGATACCGGACTCCATGCACCACTGCAGCAGTTCGTCGATGTGGGCCGCACCGGCACGATGACCGGCGTTGGGGTCGACAAAACCCTTCTCCCGCGCCCAGCGGCGGTTGCCGTCGAGCATGACGCCCACGTGGTGGGGTAGGTCGGCACCCAGCAAGCCGTGGGCCAACCGCTTCTCGTACACCCGGTAGAGCAGGGCAGGCAACCTCACGCGGGAGACCTTACGCGTCGCGACCCTGGGCCCCCCGCCGGGACGTCACGCCTGACGGGGACCTGCTCCGGACCCGTCGGTCGCCTCACCGGTCGGCGTCGCGCGTGCCGTCAGCAGGGCCTGTTCCCGCTCGTTGGTGGTCAGCGACGCCGCCCGCCGGAACTCCACCGCCGCCTCCGCGTGACGGCCGAGAGCGGACAGCAGGTCGCCGCGGACGCTGGGTAGCAGGTGGTACCCGGCCAGCTGAGGCAGTCCGACGAGGGCCGCGGTCACCGCCAGCCCAGCTGCGGGACCGTAGGCCTTTCCGACCGCGACGGCGCGGTTCAACTCGACGACGGGGGAATTCGTCAGCACGGCGAGCTCGGCGTAGTAGGTACAGATCCGCAACCAGTCGGTGTCGGCGGCGACCGCTGCCCGGGCGTGACAGGCGGCGATGGAGGCTTGCAGCTGATACCGGCCGGGCGGCCCCTCCCCGGTCAGCTGCTCGGCCCGACCCAACGCAGCCAACCCGTTGCGGATGAGCAGCTGGTCCCACCGTCGGCGGTCCTGGTCGAGCAGTAGCACCGGATGGCCGTCGGGGGCGATGCGGGCCGCCGTCCGGGACGCCTGGATCGACATCAGCGCGACCAGCGCGTGCGCCTCGGCGGAATCCGACGCCACCGCGGCCAACGAGCGACCGAGCCGCAGCGCCTCGTCGCACAGGTCGGGTCGCATCCAGTCGCTGCCGGCGGTGGCCGAGTACCCCTCGTTGAAGATCAGGTACACCACACCGAGGACGGCGGTCAGTCGCTCGGCCCGCTGCGCCCGGTCGGGCTCCTCGAACGGGACGCCGGCGTCGGCGATGGAGCGCTTGGCCCGGGAGATGCGCTGGGCGACGGTCGCCTCCGAGGTGAGGAACGACCGGGCGATCTCGCTGGTGGTGAGGCCGCCGAGCAGTCGGAGGGTCAGTGCCACCCTCGCCGGCGGGGTGAGCACCGGGTGGCAGCAGATGAACATCAGCCGGAGGAGATCGTCGTCCACGGTGTCGTCCAGCCGGGCGTCGAAGTCGGGGGTGAAGCCGGTCGGCAGCGCGGCGGCGAGTTCCCGGTGGCCACGGTCGGCCACGTCTGCGCGGCGGAAGGTGTCGATCCCGCGTCGCTTGGCCACCGTCATCAGCCAGGCGCCCGGGTTGGCGGGTACTCCGGTGTCCGGCCACTGGGCGAGGGCGGCGACGAGCGCGTCCTGGGCCAGGTCCTGCGCCAGGGCGACGTCACGCACCACCCTCACCAGGCCGGCCACCAGCCGCGCCGACTCCGATCGCCAGACGGCGTCGAGCTGAGCGGAGGTGGTGGTCCTCACGGGCGTGGTCATCACCGTCGATGACACCATGCCGCGCCGACCCGGGCAACGGACCCGGGCCGCCCGCTGCGGATCAGCCCTGGCCGTCGAAGTCCATCAGCTGACGGATCTCACAGGTGCCGACGAATCCCGGCCAGGTGTCGATGTGCACCTGCATGAAGCGTCGGGAGAACGCGACGGCCTCCTCCCTGCTCCGGAAGTCCGCGATCGAGTACCCACCGACGAGCTCCTTGGCCTCGGCGAAGGGCCCGTCCTGGATCTCCAGCCGGCCGTTGTCGACGTGGATCAGGGCGCCGGCCGCAGACGGCAGCAGCCCGCCCTGCTCGACCAGCAGGCCTTCCCGGGCCACCTCCTCAGCGAACGCTCCGATCGCGGAGAAGAGTGCGGGCGGCGGGTTCCCGATCGTGTCCGACAGGTTCTCGTCCATCTTGAGCATCGACAGGAAGCGCATGAGGGTTCTCCTTCGTCTGTGGTCCGGCGGCGGTGGTGGTCCCCGGCCCGAGCCGGTGGGTTCCGGCTCTCGTCAACACGTCGGACGGCCGCCGCCGTTCTCGACACGATCCTGGAAGATATTCAGAACCGATATTCCGGGGGTTCGGGCCGTCGCGCACAGCACCGCCCGCCTTCTCCGGCGGTCCGGCGCCGACCGTCCGGGGACGAACGTCACCCGACGGCCGGAGTCCCGGCACACCGTGCGCCGGTAGCCTCGAATCGTGACGATTCTGGTGCCGGTACGGCCGACGAGACCACGAGCCCGCGGCTGGATCCACTTCTATTCGGCCATCGTCGCCGTCGTCGTCGGGATCAGCCTCACCACCGTGGCGGCGATCAGGTCCGGAGCGCCGGCCGCGTTCGCCTGTGGCGTCTACTCGGTGACGATCATCGCGCTTTTCAGTGTCAGTGCCACCTATCACCGGCACACCTGGACCTCCGAACGCGCCCGGATGTGGATGAAGCGGCTGGATCACTCGATGATCTTCATCTTCATCGCCGGCACTTACACCCCGTTCGCGCTTCTCGCACTGCCGTCGGGCTCGAGCAGGTGGGTGCTCGGGGTGGTCTGGGGCGGGGCCCTGGGCGGGGTCGTCCTCAAGCTGGGCTGGCCGCGTTCGCCGCGCTGGCTCGGGGTGCCGATCTACATGGCCCTCGGCTGGGTGGCCGTCTTCATCATCCCGGACCTGCTGGCCTCGGCCGGTGCCGCGCCGGTGGTGCTGATGTTGGTCGGCGGACTGTTCTACTCGATCGGTGCGGTCATGTACGCGATCCGCAAGCCCAACCCCTGGCCCGGGGTGTTCGGCTACCACGAGGTCTTCCACGCCTGCGTCTCGCTGGCCGCGGCCTGCCACTGCGTCGCGATCTGGCTGGTCCTCTTCAGGGCGTGACCTACGACCGGAACGACGACGGCCGGGCCCGGACGTGTTGTCCGGTCCCGGCCGTCGATCATCCGGTGGGTGGCACTACTCCGCGGCCGGGCCCGCGGTCCCGGCGTCGAATCCCGGGCCCTGACTGCGCACCTTGGTGACCTGCTCCATGGCGTCGCGCAGCTCGCCGAGCCACGCCTGGGCGTGCTCGCCGACGATGCTCACCGACCAGGCCAGCGCCTCCGAACGGGAGCGGGCCACGCCCGCGTCGATGAGGGTGTCCAGCACCAGCCGCTCGGCCTGGGCCAGCCGGGTCATCACCGGGACCGACAGCTGGGTGAACAGCTGCTCGGTACCCCCGAGGCGCGCGCCCCAGGTGACGTGGCGCTGGTAGAGGTGCTCGGCCTGCCGGGCGACCTCGATCCGGGTCTCCCGGGTCTCCTCGCGGAAGCGGGCGATCCGACCCGACTCGGCGGCAGCCTGGGCGGCTGCGTCGGCCTGCGCTTCGGTCAACGGTGTGAGGTCACCGACGACGGTGATCTCCTCACGGTCGACGGTCACGGTGGGGGTGCCGACGTAGAGGCCGTCGGGCAGGCGGCCGGCGAACCAGGCCGCCGCGTCGGTGGCGTCGGGGACCTCGGCCTGCGGACGGCCGGGGCCGCGACCACGACCGCGACCGCCCTCGGGGCGGCCACCTTCCGGCCGGCCACCTTCCGGGCCGGGGCCGAAGCCGGGTCCGCCGCGGCGTCCGCCGCGCATGCCGGGGCCGAATTCAGCGGTGGCGAATGGGGGTCTCATGAGGGGCTCCTTCTGTCGATGCATCATTAATTACATGATTACGCCGTTACAAAGGGAGCACAAGGTGAATTCGCTGTGAGCGGAGCAGGAGCCGGCCCACGCCCGGTTTCCTCACGACCGGGTCGCGGCTCCGGGTTCACCGGGCGGTGACGAGGCGGTCGGCCCGGCCGCCTCCGAGGGTGCGGCGGCCGGGTCGACCCCCGCCTCGGCCGGGGGGGCCGCCGGATCCGACTGATCCGACTGATCCGACTGATCCGACCGATCCGACTGATCCGACCGGGCCGACTGATCCGACCGGGCCGACTGATCCGACCGGGCCGGCGCACCGCCCCGCATGAAATCGCTCGGCACCCTCTTCAGCTGCCGGTTCATGGACTTGATCAGCAGGAACAGCGCGATCCCCATCAGCAGGACGATGAGCAGCGCGATAGGCGCGGCCTTGCCCCACTCCGGCCCCTTGCCGGTGGTCGGGTCCACCGGCGCACCCTCGGCCAGGAACAGCACGGCGGCCATCACGACGCGGGCCGCCCCGCCGCGACGTCGACGCCACCGACGATATCGGCGGTCGCCCCGTCCCGCAGGCCCGCGAACAGGTCGTCCTCCGGCAGATCGGTCGGCACCCGCGACTCGGCGAGTTCGTACTCCTCATTCGCCCAGACACCGCGCTCGAGTTCGTGCGGCACTGCGAACCAGTGCGCGTCCGGATCGATCTGGGTGGCGTGGGCGCGGAGGGCGTCATCGCGCTGCTGAAAGAAGTCCGCGACCGGGATGTGCGTGGTGGCCCGTTCGAACGAGTCCTTGCGGTCCATGCTCTTGAACCGTTCGATCCATTCGGTGTACGGGGACTCCACCCCGGTGGCCAGCACCGCCTCATGGATGGCGGTCATCCGCTTCATCGAGAAGCCGACGTTGTAGTACAGCTTGGAGATCGTCCACGGCTCACCGGCGTCGGGGAACCGGTCGGGGTCGCCCGCCGCCCGCCAGGCCCCGATGGACACGACGTGGCACCGGATGTGGTCAGGGTGCGGGTAGCCGCCGTTCTCGTTGTAGGTGGTCACCACGTGCGGCCGGAACC
>JBDSLP010000204.1:0-27992 GCA_039916325.1 Nakamurella sp.
TGGTGCCCGGGGTGACCGTACGGCACATCGTCGCCGGCCCCTTCGAGGGGCTGGCGAAGAACGACCTACCGGGCCAGCTGTGTTCGTTCGCCGCCGGGGTGCTGCGGGCCGAGGCCCGCCGCGATCCCGGGTTCTACGACGTCATCCACTCGCACTACTGGCTGTCCGGCCAGGTGGGCTTCCTGGCCAAGGATCGCTGGGCGGTGCCGCTGGTGCACACCGCGCACACCCTGGCCCGGGTCAAGAACTCGTTCCTCGCCGAGGGGGACGCCCCCGAACCACCCGGTCGCTTGATCGGTGAGGACCAGGTGGTCGCCGAGGCGGACCGGCTGGTTGCCAACACCGACATCGAGCGAGACGAGTTGGTCACGCTGTACGGGGCCGACCCGGCGCGGGTCGACGTGGTGCCGCCGGGGGTGGACACCGACGTCTTCGCGCCGGGCGACCGCAGAGCGGCGCGGGTCCGGTTCGGGCTCGATCCCGACGAACGGGTCATCGTCTTCGCCGGTCGGATCCAGCCGCTGAAGGGGCCGGACGTGCTGCTGCGGGCCGCGGCCGTGCTGGCCCGCCGGTTCCCCGGCCAGCGCTGGCGGATCGTCGTCGTCGGTGGGCTGTCCGGGGTCGGCCGGGTCGGATCGCACGGGTTGGCCGAGTTGACCGGCGAGCTCGGCATCGCCGACCTGGTGACGTTCCTGCCGCCGCAGCCCCGGGAGCGGCTGGCCGAGGTCTTCCGGGCCGCCGACGTGGTGGCCGTCCCCAGCTACAACGAGTCGTTCGGGCTGGTGGCCCTGGAGGCGCAGGCCTGCGGCACCCCCGTGGTCGCGGCCGCCGTCGGTGGGCTCCGGGTGGCCGTGCAGGACGGGGTCACCGGTGTCCTCGTCGAGGGTCACGCCGCTGACGACTGGGCGGCTGCGCTGGCCGGTGTCGTGCTGGACCAGCCCCGCCGGGACCACCTGGCCGGGGCGGCCCGGGTGCAGGCCGAGAAGTTCTCCTGGGACGCCACCGCCGAGGGACTGCTGCAGAGTTACGAGCGGGCCGCCCGCGACCTGAAGGTGTCGCGATGACCGACGAGCTCCGGGCTCTGGTCACCGCGTCCCTCACCGAGGCCGGGGTGCCGTTCGACGAGGTGGAGCCGGGCGCATACCTGCTGACCCTGCCCGGGGAGCGGAAGTATCGCACGTTGGTCTGGCTGCTGATCGGCGACCACGAGCTGTTGATCGAGTCGTTCGTCTGCCGGCAGCCGGACGAGAACCACGCGGGCGTGTACCGGTACCTGTTGCAGCGCAACGCGAAATTGCGCACGGTGGCGTACTGCCTGGACGCACTGGGCGACATCCACCTGGTCGGACGGCTGGGGTTGGCGACGTTGTCCGCCGCCGAGATCGACACCACGCTCGGGGTGCTCCTCACCGCGTCGGACGCCGACTTCAATCCGATCCTGGAGCGCGGATTCGCCTCGTCGATCCGCCGCGAGTGGGCCTGGCGGTCGGCGACCGGGCAGTCGTTGCAGAACCTGCAGGCGTTCCGGAAGTTGATCCAGAGCTGAGCGCGGGGTTCGGGCCGCTCCGCTTCAGACCGACATCGCCATCGCGCGCAGGTCGTCGATCGGGGCCACCCCGGACGCTGCGACCTCGCGCAGCGCCGCCAGTACCGGCGCGATGTGCGGCTGGTTCGCGGTGCCCGCCCGGTACTGGACCTCGATCCGGCGAGCCACCGGTGCGCCGGCGACGGGAACGATCGCGACCGGTTCGTGCCGGAACGGCCCCTGGGCCAGTCGGGGCAGCAGCCCGACCGCGGCGCCGGCTGCGATCAGTGCGACGAACCCGGTGTAGTCCTCCGCCTGGTGCCGGGTCCGTGGCGAGAACCCGGCCCGGGCGCACGCGTCCCGGGCGATGACCAGGCAGGCCGAAGCGTTCATCCCGAGGATCCAGTCGTCCCCGGCCAGGTCGGCCAGGTCGATCTCAGAGGCGCCGGCCAGCGGATGGTCCAGCGGAAGCACGACATCCAGTACGTCATCGACGACGTGCCAGTGCTCCAGACGCGGATCGTCGGCCCCGACGACCTGCGCGCCGGGCGTCAGGGTCAGGCAGATGTCGACGCGGCGGGCCAACAACGCGTCCACCGAGTCCTCCGGATCGACCTGGACGATCTCCACCCGCAGCCCTGAGCTGTTCTCGATCCGACGGAGCAACGGGGCGGCCAGCCCGCGGATCGCGGTGGCGAACGCCCCGACCCTCACGGTGCCCGCCTCGCCGTTGCGGAAGCGGGCCAGGTCGGACTCGGCGTGTTCGAGGTGGGTGAAGATCTCGTGGGCATGTCGCAGCAGCAGCTCCGCGGCGGCGGTCAGCCGGACCCTGCGCCCGTCCGGCTCGATCATCGGCGTGCCCACTTGGCGGGACAACGAGGCCAACTGCTGGCTCACCGCAGACGGTGTCAGGTGAACCGCCTGGGCAGTGGCGACCACGGTGCCGCAGCGGGCCAGTTCGCGCAAAATCTCCAGGCGGCGCAGATCGATCATGTAGTTCAGCTTACCGTATCCATGAAAAACAAACAGATGGACACCGACAATGAATCGGGCCAGAATGGTTGGTATGACGATCCCCGTGTTCGTGATGCTGGCCCTGCTCCTCTACGCTGCCGCCCGTCGCTGGGGGGTGGACACCCGCGCCTCCCGACAGTGGGAATGGGCACCGCGTGATGCCGGCAACCTGGTGGGCGGTCGCCGCCGCTGAGCTGCGGTTCGCCTTCCGGACGACCGCTGCCTACGCTGTTCGTCGTCTGATCGGCGCCCGTCGGGCGTTGGCCCCGACGAAAGGTGACCCGTGCCGGACGTGACCGACCAGCTCGACCGCGGTGGGTCCTGCGGACTCTGCGGCCGGTCGGCGGCGGCTCACGAGCGCGATCCGCAGTTCCTGCTGCCCGACCGCATCGCCATGCTTCCCGACCGGGAGCACACCCCGGGAATCGCCCTGACCGGTGACTCCGCTGAGGACTCCGTGTTGATCAAGACCGGTCACGAGGGTTTCATGCGCGCGACCCTGCCGGCACGCCTGACGGGTGGGCTCGCCCTGCGGTACAGCCTGTGGGTGGCGATCAGCCCACCGGATCTGGAGCGGGTGTTCCAGGCCTGGATGGAACCGGCCTACGCCGACCTGCAGCTGACCGGCACGCTGGCGAACGCGATCCCGCCGTGGGGTCTGCTGGACGCCGTGGTCGAGTTGGCCGTCCGGGATCCTGACGAGTTGCCCGTCTGCGTCGGCTCCCCCGACCCGGAGCTGCGCCGGGTGCTGACCGAGGACTTTGACCATGATTTCGTACTCGGCGCCGTCGGACTCTGACGCCGGGGCTCACCCGCCGGACTCTGACGCCGGGGCTCACCCGCCGGCCGTGTCGGCGTGTGCGGCACCGTCCGGTGTGACGCCGCGGCTGGGTGAAGGGTGCTGACCGTGCCCTGGGTCGATCGGTGCTGACCACGCACGCGGTCGAGACGACGGTGAATGTGCTGGGCATCCTGGCGTTCGCGTTATCCGGTGCGCTGCTCGGGGTACGGCGACAGTTCGACATCGTCGGGATGGCGGTGCTGGCCACCGTCACCGCGCTGGGCGGCGGCATCATCCGGGACGTGATGATCGGCGCCGTGCCGCCGGCCGCGCTGAACAATCCGTGGTGGCTGGTGCTGCCGCTGGTGGCCACGGTGCTGACCTTCCGCTGGCACCCGCAGGTGCGGCGGATGCGCCGGGCGGTGGAGCTGTTCGACGCCATCGGGCTCGGCGTGTTCTGCGCGACCGCGACGGTCAAGGCCATCGACTACGGCGTGCACCCGCTCGCGGCGGTGTTGCTCGGCTCGATCACCGGCGTCGGCGGCGGCCTCATGCGGGACGTGCTGGCCGGCGTCACCCCGGCCATCCTGCGCAAGGATTCCCGGCTCTACGTGGTGCCGGCCGTGGTCGGCTGCGGGGCGGTGTCCACCGTGTCGGTGTTCACCCCGGTGACGATCTGGATGCAGGCCGTCGCCGCGCTGCTGATCACCCTGCTCCGTGGCCTTGCGCTGTGGCGCGGCTGGACGGCCCCGGTGCCCCGGATGTTCGACCGCCGGGAGGAGTGACCGGCGGCGCCGGTCAGGAAATGACGGCAGCGGGGGTGAAGGTGGCCGGGGCGAAGGTCTTCCAACGGGCCCGGCCGAGCCGGGCCAGCAGCTCGGTGAGGTCGTCGGCGCAGGAGACGGTCGACATCGAGGTACCGAAGCGACCGGACGCGACGAGCTCGTCCTCGCGTCGCTGGACGATCTCCAGCACGACCCCGGCCAGGTCGTTCGGAACGTCGTCGCCGTCGCCGATCGCCCGGGCCAGATCCCAGGCGTGCACGGTCAGGTCGACCACCCGCCGCTCCAGGTAGCCCGTAGCCGTCATCCGGCCGAATGGCAGCACGACCTCGCGGTCCAGGGCACCCGGCGCGTTCCACGCCGCCGCTGCCGCGGCCGCCGCGCTGTCCCAGGCGGCGGGCAGATCGTCGGGCGCGTTCGTCGGGGCCGGCTCGTCGGCGAGCAGGGCGACGGCCTGCCGTTGGCCCTGGACGACGTGTGAGACCAGTGCGGTGAGGTCCCAGTCGCTGCAGGGAGTGGCGTTGTGCCACTGGGCCGGGCGGACGAGCCGGATCCGGTTGTCGAACTGACGGGTGGCGACTCGGTGGGCGGTGAGGAGGTCCATCCGTCCATCGCACCACCCGGAGGTGGCGCCGGCAACCTCATGGGGCCGTTACCGGATCGCAACCCCGAACGGTTGGTCGTCGCGCAACCTGCGGCCCCGCTGTCCACGTCTGGCCCGCAACCAGCGACAACCGGACGGGGAGTGCGATGACCGCAGGACAGACCAGGGACTCAGCGGCACGTTGGCGGGCCGGGATGATGGTCATCGGGGTCGGGATGCTCGCCCTGTCGGCGTGCAGCGCGTCCTCCGACGCCAGTTCCGCGATGTCGTCTTCGGCTGACGCGACCATGGCGGAGGGGATGGCGTCGGCACCGACCGGCGGGGTCGCGGCGTCCTCGTCATCGGCCGCCTCGTCATCGGCCGCCTCGTCGTCGGCGGCCGGCGGGGCAACGGCCGGCTCGTCGGTGGCCGGCGGGGCAACGGCCGGCTCGTCGCCGGTGGTCCCGGCCCTGGACGACCGGCAGATCATCCGGACCGCCGACCTGCAGATCCGGCTTCCGTTGCCCGCAGACACCCCCGACGACCGGCTCGCTGCGGCGCAGGGTGACGCGCTGGACGCTGCGGTGAACAAGGCGAGGTCGCAGGTGATCGGGCTCGGCGGCTTCGTGGCCGACCTGCAGCAGGCCGGTGGCAGCGCCTCGCTGGTGCTCCGGGTGCCGGCAGCCGGCTACGACGCCCTCCGGGCCGGCGCCCAGGAGTGGGGCGTGGTCACGTCCAGCAGCGAGTCGGCGCAGGACGTCACCGAGGCCTACACCGACGTCGAGAGCCGGATCACCAGCATGAAGACCAGCGTGGACCGAATCCGCACCCTGTTGTCGCAGGCCACCGCGGTCGGCGAGGTGATCACCATCGAGTCCGAATTGTCCCGCCGGGAGGCCGACCTGGAGGCGTTGGAGGGGCGCCGTCAGGTGCTCGCCGACCAGGTCTCGCTCGGGACGGTGACCGTCACCCTGGCCGCGGTCCGCGACGAGGCGACGGACGTGGCCGTGGCGGCGAAGGCGGACCGCGGTGGCTTTCTCGGCGGACTCGACGCCGGCTGGTCAGGACTCGTCGCCTTCCTGACCGGGGTCGGGGTGGTCATCGGTGCGGTGCTGCCGTTCGTCCCGCTCGTCGTCGTCGCGGTGATCGCCGCGTGGTGGGGGCGGCGGGTGATGCGGCGCCGTCGCGATACCACCGCCCCGGTGGCCCGGACCGAGGCGCCGACCCCCGCCTGAGCTTGGTGAGGCAGGGGTGCCGAATGGTTACCCGTGCAGCTGTGGTGCAGACTTTCCGGCATGACGTCGACACTGATCCTGGTCCGCCACGGCGAGAGCACGTGGAACGATCTCGGCCTGTTCACCGGTTGGGTGGACGTGCCCCTGTCCGAGAAGGGCACCGCCGAGGCGAAGCGGGCGGGGGTGATGCTCAAAGACGCCGGGGTGCTACCCGACATCCTGCACACGTCACTGCTGCGCCGGGCCATCACGACCGCCCAGCTCGCGCTGGACAACGCTGACCGGCACTGGATCCCGGTCAAACGATCCTGGAAGCTCAACGAGCGCCACTACGGCGACCTGCAGGGCAAGGACAAGAAGTCCACCCTGCAGACCTACGGCGAGGAGCAGTTCATGCTCTGGCGCCGCTCTTACGACACCCCGCCGCCGCCCATCAGCGATACCAACGAGTACTCGCAGGCCGGTGATCCGCGCTACGCCGATCTCGGTGACGCAGCGCCCAAAACCGAGTGCCTGGCCGACGTGGTCGACCGGCTGAAGCCCTACCTGTACGGCGAGATCGCGGACGACCTCAAGGCCGGCAGGGTCGTGATGGTCGCCGCCCACGGCAACTCGCTGCGGGCCGTGGTCAAGCTGTTGGACGGGGTCAGCGACGCCGACATCGCCGGGCTGAACATCCCCACCGGTATCCCCCTGAGGTACGAGCTCGACGACAACCTCGAGCCGGTCACCCCTGGTGGCGAGTACCTCGACCCGGATGCCGCCAAGGACGCCATCGCCGCGGTGGCCAACCAGGGTCGCTGACGGGCGGCGGCCGGCAGGGGTCCAGGGTGCCGTTGGCTTGTCTTCGCTGCCGGTGCGTCCCCCTCGCTGCCGTTGTGGCCAGGTGCAGCGGCAGCGGAGAGGCGGGAACAGCAGCGAGGTCGGCCTGCGGACGGCGCCGGAGGTTCAGCGCTGCGTCATGTGACGTGCGCGGTCCGTCCATGCGGAAGTCGTTCGACGAACCGGCCGGCGATCCTACGATGACGGGATGAACACCGCTGCGGTCGTCGCCGTCGCCGTCGCCGCAGGGCTCATCGGGTGGCTCTGCGCGGTCCTGGTGCTGCGGCGGCATCATGATGAGATCGCGGACAGCCAGTTCGACGGCGACCCGCTGGCCCGCGCGATCCTGAACGAGACCCGCAGCGGTTACGCCATTCTGGACCACCAGCAACACGTCCTGCTGGCCAACGCCCGGGCCGTCGAGCTGGGCGTGGTCCGGGCCGGGTTCGCCGACACCCGCATCGTGGAGGCGGCCGAACGGGCCCTGATCTCCGGTGAACCGGTCGACGTCGACCTGACCGACCGGGCGACCCGCGGCGCCCCCCGGATGGTCCACGCCGAGGTCCGGCAGATCGACGAGAACACCGTGCTGGTCATCGGCGCCGACGAGTCGGCGGCGGCCCGCACCGAGGCGGTCCGGCGCGACTTCGTGGCCAACATCTCCCACGAGCTCAAGACCCCGATCGGCGCAATCTCGCTGCTCGCCGAGGCGGTGCTGGACGGAGCGGACGACCCCGAAACCGTGCGCCACTTCACCGCCAAGATCGCCAAGGAGTCGACCCGGCTCGGCACCCTGGTGTCCGAACTGATCGCGCTGTCCAAGCTGCAGGGCGGTGGGGACGAGCCGATCCATCAGATCCTCGTCGGCCTGGACGGCGTCATCGACGAGGTGATCAGCCGGACCGCGACCATCGCCGAGGCCGCCGGGATCACCGTCGGCGTCGGCGGGACGTCCGGGATCTTCGTCCGTGGCGACCGGACGCTGCTCATCACCGCCCTGACCAACCTCGTGGACAACGCCGTGCACTACTCGCCCAGCGGCACCCCGGTCACGATCAACCGGGTGGTCCGCGACGACACCGTCGAGCTGGCGGTCACCGATCGCGGTTCCGGGATTCCCGTCGCGCAGCAGGAGCGGGTCTTCGAGCGGTTCGTCCGCGCCGATCCGGCCCGCTCCCGGCTGACCGGCGGGACGGGTCTGGGGTTGGCCATCGTCAAGCATGTGGCGGCCAACCACGGCGGCGAGGTGACGTTGTGGAGCCGGGTCGGGACCGGCTCGACCTTCACCATCCGGCTCCCGGCGACGCATCGGGGCGCTACCGGTGGGCGCCCGCTGACCGGCCTGGATGCGGTCGGCGCGACGGCCGTTCGGTCGTCGTCCACCTCGGGTTCACCTTCGGCTGTTATACCCAGCGGTGTGGATCCCCTTTCCGGCTCGAGCCCGGCGACCCTCTCGTGACGCGGGTACTGATCGTCGAGGACGAGGAATCGATGGCCGATCCGTTGGCCTTCCTCCTGCGCAAGGAGGGTTTCAGTACTGCCACCGCGACGAACGGTCCGGACGCACTGACCGAGTTCGACCGCAACGGTGCCGACATCGTGCTGCTGGACCTCATGTTGCCCGGGATGAGCGGTACCGAGGTGTGCCGTTCGCTGCGCATCCGATCGGCCGTACCGGTGATCATGGTGACCGCGCGGGACAGCGAGATCGACAAGGTGGTCGGGCTGGAGCTGGGCGCCGACGACTACGTCACCAAGCCGTACTCGGCGCGCGAGCTCATCGCGCGGATCCGGGCGGTGCTTCGGCGGGGGACCGAGGCCGAGGAGCCGGAGTCGATGGTGCTGGCGGCCGGCCCGGTGCGGATGGACGTCGAGCGGCACGTGGTGGCGGTGGACGGCCAGACCGTGCTGATGCCGCTCAAGGAGTTCGACCTCCTGGAGTACCTGCTCCGTAACTCGGGTCGGGTACTGACTCGAGGCCAGTTGATCGATCGGGTCTGGGGAGCCGATTACGTCGGCGACACCAAGACCCTCGACGTCCACGTGAAGCGCCTGCGGACCAAGCTCGAGCCGGACCCGGCCAACCCCCGCCATCTGCTGACCATCCGTGGCCTGGGCTACAAGTTCGAGTCCTGAGCGATCCGCGATACCGTTCGTCCGCACGCGTAGCCTGGGCATCCGGTGACGGGGCGCAGGGAGGCTGATGGACGGCGCGGAACAGGTCGGAGCGCGGGCGCATGACCCCGCCCTGTCGCGGGCGTCGACGGTGCCGATCGGGCTGTCCACCGCCTCGGTCTATCCGGAGTCCACCGCGACCGCGTTCCGTCGGGCAGCGGAGTTGGGCTACGACGGTGTCGAGGTCTTCGTGTGGACCGACACCACCAGCCAGTCCGCCGACGAGCTGGCCGCCCTCGTCCAGACCTACCAACTGCCGGTGCTCTCGGTGCACTCCCCGTGTGTACTCATGACCAGCCGGGTGTGGTCGACCGACCCGGTGCTCAAGTTGGCGCGATCGATCGACCTGGCCGAGAAGCTGGGCGCCGGGGTGGTCGTCACTCATCCGCCGTTCGTCTGGCAGCGCGAGGCGGGTGCGGACTTCTCGGCGGTGGTGGACGAGCTGCAGTCCCGGACCGACGTTCGCATCGCGGTGGAGAACATGTTTCCGGCGCGGGTGCGGGGGCAGGAGATCTCGACCTACCGGCCGCACTGGGATCCGTCGGTCGGTCCGGGGCACCGCTGGTACACCCTGGACCTCTCGCACACCGCGACCGCCGGAATGGACGCCTGGGCGCTGTTCGAGCGGATGGGGGACCGGGTCACGCACCTGCACCTGGCCGACGGCAGCGGATCGGCGCTGGACGAGCACCTGGTGCCCGGCCGCGGCACCCAACCGTGCGGGGAAATGCTGGAGCGGATGGCCGACGCCGGCTTCGAGGGCTCCATCGTCGTGGAGATCAGCACCCGCAAAGTCTCGCCGGCCGCTCGCGAGGTGGATCTGGCCGAGGCCTTGGGGTTCGCCCGGTTGAACTTCGTCGCCGGACCCGTGCGGTCGTAACGCAGTGGCCGCGCGCGCGGCCGATCAGGACGACGAGCCGGCCGTCACCTGAGTTCGCGACGACACTGAGACCGAGTCGGTGAGTGCTCAGACCCGGCTGAGCAGCCGGTCGAGGCAACCGACGGGGCCGGTGTCGACAGCCGAGCCGCTTCTGGTGGCGGCTGCGGCCGCACCGCACCGCACGTCGGCGAGCTCGTTGAGCTCGTGTCCGCGGTGACCGCGGACGTGCTCGAAGGTGATGTCCCGGCCCTTCATCAGGAAGGCGATGTACTCGATGAGATCGCGATTGCTGACCGGCTTCTTCGCCGAGTTCACCCAATTGTTGCGGAGCCAGTTGGGCAGCCACTCGGTGAGGCACTTGATCGCGTACAGGCTGTCGCTCTGGATGTGCAGCGGGCGCTCGGCCGGAAAGGCACGGACCGCTTCGCCGACGGCCTGCAGTTCCATTCGCTGGTTGGTCGTGCTCGGCTGCCCGCCGGCCGCCCAACAGCTCTCGGAGACCACCCAGGCCCATCCACCCGGACCTCCGGGATTGGACAGACAGGAACCATCGGTGGCCAGGACGATGCGGGACGACACCCGGGTCAGGGTAGTGGAGCCCAGCGGTTGCTCCGGGTCCGGCCGCAGACCGGTGACGCCGGCTCAGAGCTGGCGGACGCCGTTCTGGTCGACCGACCTGAGCAGCTCGAGGACGGCGTCGGCGAGGACGAGCTGATCGGCCTCGACCTCCGGTCGCCGGATGACACCGCTCTGCACCGGGGCCGGGACGAACGGGCGGCCCGGCCCGCGGGCCGGGATCGAGGTGTGCGGCGGCTGGTAGCCACCGACGGCCGGGTGCTGCGATGCGACGAACGGTGAGGTGGTCATGGTCCTGGTACCTCCGGCTCGACCCCCTGGGCGGGGGTCAGATGGGTGGGGGTCGGGTGGCGGCGGTGCGGTGAGGCAGCAAGGTTCGCGGTGCGGGTGCTCACGTGCGGTTCATCGTGGGCGTGACACGGTGCGGCCGTGCTCGGGACTGACCTGCCCTGAGCGGGTTCCGGACCGGTTGCGCTGACCTGACCGGACGGGCCGGTGATCTGATGTCTCGGCCGTGAGTCAACTGTAACGGCGAACACATCTATTGCACAGGGTGAATTTCGAACGCCCTAGCTGTCACTGAGGGTGAGCAAATGTGCGATCGCGGAGCTTTTTGAGCGTTGTTGATGCTTCGTTCGTCGCTATGGCCGAGCAGTCCGTTACGCCATCGGGCCATCCGTGCCGACAATTGGTCCGTCCGAAACGTGCGCGGCACCCCCCACGGTCGCGGTGCGCGACCGCCTGCCGGGCGTCGACGTCGCTGCGCCGGTGGAAATCCCGGAGCGGTATCACCGACCCGGGCCGCTGGGGGGAGCAGCGAGCTTCGCAGTGGCCGCGGGTTCAGCCGGGTGACCGGGCGGTCACCCGGGGTCGCAAGGACCAGCCGGTAAGGTTCCCACGTGGCACTTTCCCTCTACGACACCGCAACCCGTTCGGTCCGGCCCTTCGAGTCGATTGTTCCCGGAGTGGTCTCGATGTACGTCTGCGGGGCGACCGTCCAGAGCGCGCCACACATCGGCCACATCCGGTCGAGCCTCGTCTTCGACGTACTGTCCCGGTGGCTGGACCACCAGGGTTACGAGGTCAGCTACGTCCGCAACGTCACCGACATCGACGACAAGATCCTCGCCAAGGCCGCCGCGGCGGGTCGACCCTGGTGGGAGTGGGCCACCACCTACGAGCGCGTGTTCAACGACGCCTACGACACCCTGGGTTGCCGGAAGCCGTCGGTCGAGCCGCGCGCCACCGGCCACATCCCGCAGATGATCACCATGATCGGCGAGCTGTTCGAGGACGGCCACGCCTACGCCGCCGACGGGGACGTGTACTTCGCGGTGCGCTCACTGGACTCCTACGGTGCGCTGTCCGGGCAGAAGCTCGACGAGATGAGCCAGGGCGAGACCGCGGCCACCGGCAAACGCGACCCGGCCGACTTCACCCTGTGGAAGGGCGTCAAGCCCGGCGAGCCGTCCTGGGACTCTCCGTGGGGTGCGGGCCGCCCGGGGTGGCACATCGAGTGCTCGGCGATGGCGCGGACCTACCTCGGTCCCCGGTTCGACATCCACGGCGGCGGCCTCGACCTGGTCTTCCCGCACCACGAGAACGAGCGAGCCCAGTCCCTGGGGGCCGGCGACGACTTCGCGAACTTCTGGATCCACCACCACTGGGTCACCCTCGCCGGCGAGAAGATGAGCAAATCGCTCGGCAACACCGAGACGGTGCCCGCGATCACCGCCCACACCCGGGCCATCGCGCTGCGGTTCTATCTGATCAGTGCGCACTACCGATCCCCCATCGAGTACTCGCAGGGTGCGCTGGAGGACTCGGTGACCTCCTTCGACCGGGTCGAGGCATTCCTCCGACGGGTCGCCGACCGGGCCGGCGAGGTGGCCCTGGGTGATCTGCCGGCGGACTTCATCGCCGCGATGGACGACGACCTGCACGTCCCCCGGGCGTTGGCCGTCGTGCACGAGCACACCCGGCTGGGCAACACCACCCTGGAGGCCGGCGACCGGGCGGCGGCAGTGACCCACGCGGTCGCCGTGCGGTCGATGCTGGCGGTGCTCGGAACCGATCCCTTCGACCCGCTGTGGTCCGGTGGAGGCGCCGACCAGGGTTTGCTGGCGGCGACCGACGCGCTGGTCAGCGGTCTGCTGGAGCAGCGAGCGGCAGCTCGCACGCACCGCGACTTCGCCACCTCCGACCGGATCCGCGACCAGCTCGCGGCGGCCGGCTTCGTCGTCCAGGACAGTCGCGACGGCGCGACCTGGACACTCGCCGCACACTGACGCCCGGCTCACACCTCAGGCCCACCCCCCGATGCACAGCACCCCGACGGAAGAACAGACATGGCAGGCAATTCACAGCGCAAGGGCGCCATCCGCAAGGCCGGGACCAAGAAGGGTGCCGTCGTCGGCTCCGGCGGGCAGGCCCGACGGGCCCTGAAGGGCCGCGGCCCCACCCCGTCGGCCGTCGAGCGTCCGCATCACCCGGCCGCCAAGCGGGCGGTCCGTGCCGCCAAGGCCGACGCCCGCGGCGCCGCACCGACCAAGCAGCGCGGTGCGCGTACCGGCAAGGGCGAGCTCCCGGAGACGGTCATCGGCCGCAACCCGGTCGTCGAGGCGTTGCGCGCCGGCGTCCCGGCGACTGCGCTGTACGTGGCCCAGGGACTGTCCGCCGACGAACGGGTCACCGAGGCCGTCCACGAGGCGGCCGATCGGGGCATCGCCCTGCTGGAGATCAGCCGCAACGAGATGGACCGGCTGACCGGCAACGGCATCCATCAGGGCCTCGCGCTGAAGGTGCCGCCGTATGACTACGCGCACCCGGAGGATCTGGTGGCGGCAGCGGCCGAGGCCGGCACCCCGCTCCTGCTGGTCGCCGTGGACGGGGTCACCGATCCCCGCAACCTCGGCGCCATCGTGCGGTCCGCAGCGGCGTTCGGCGCGCAGGGCGTCGTCGTCCCGGAGCGGCGCTCCGCCGGGATGACCGCGTCGGCGTGGCGGACCTCGGCCGGCACCGCCGCCCGGATCCCGGTCGCCCGGTGCACCAACCTGGTCCGGACCCTCAAGGACTTCGCCGCCACCGGCGCGATGATCGTCGGACTGGATGCCGACGGCACCACCACCACCGACGACTTCGAGTTGGCCACCGGACCGCTGGTCATCGTGGTCGGCTCGGAGGGTCGCGGACTCGCCCGGCTGACCATCACCGCGTGTGACGCCACCATCTCGATCCCGATGACGCGCTCGGTGGAATCCCTCAACGCCTCCGTCGCCGCCGGTGTGGTGCTGGCCGAGGTGGCCCGGCGGCGGCGTCAGGTCTGAGTTCGGCCGTACCGCACCGCACGTCAGGCTTGGGGCGTCCCGACCCAGCTTCACGTCAGCAGTGTCAGCGCCGCGCCAGTTGCAACCGAGGCGTCGGTGGCGATGTTGATGCGAAGGCTTGCCCGGTCAGTCCCAGTCGAGGCTGAGCGTCTGGTCGAAGCTCGCCCAGGTCGGGTCGTTGTCCCACGGCGCCACGATCCTGGTGGTGAGTGTGTCGGCGGCGGTGTCGATCTCGACCAGCCGGACCGGATTCGTCGTGTTGCTGTGGATGGCCGTGACGAAGGACCTCACCACGTTGCCGTTCACCCCGACATCCGAGCGGTCGCGGCCCCGCGATCGTCGTATGACGACCTTCAGTGCCATCCTGGCGGCAGGCCGACCTGATGTACAGCCGGAACGTCCATCAATCAGCGCCTGCACGTCCCGCAGATTCGGCGAACTGCCGCGCGGCGTTCGGACGCCGACGGTGCGGCTGGCACCATCGGGGCGTGACGGCGACACAGCTGGTGCTCGACCGCGTCGCGCGCGACCCGTTGATCGACATCGGGATCGGCCCGGCCTGGATGCGGGAGGTGGCCGCGGCCGGTTCCGGATCGGCACTGCGCTACTACCGCCCGGCACCCACAGTCGCGTTCAGCGCCCGCGACTGCCTCACCCCTGGGATCGGTGCGGCGGTGGCCGCGGTGCGCGCCGCCGGCTTCGCCGCGGTGCGACGGGGGCCCGGCGGCCGGGCGACCGCCTACCACCCCGGATGCATCGGCATCGACCAGGTCTCCGCGGCACCGCGCGGGACGATCGACATCCGGTCCCGGTTCGTCGAGTTCGGTGCGTTGATCGCCGGGGCGCTCCAGCAGGTCGGGGTGACCGCCGGGGTCGGTGAGGTGGCGGGAGAGTACTGCCCGGGTGAGTTCAGCGTGCACGACGGGCACGGACGCAAGCTGGTCGGTACCGCCCAGCGCATCGTTCCCGGTGGGTGGCTGTTCAGCTCCATGATCGTGGTCAGGGACGCCGCTGCCGTCCGCGCCGTGCTGGTTCCCGTCTACGCCGCGCTGGGGCTCGATCTCGATCCGGTCGCCGTGGGTGCGGTGCAGGACACGGTCCACGCGGTCACGGTCGACGAGGTGGAGCGCGCGTTGGTCGCGGCGTACCGGAAGCGCTACGACCTGATCGACGCAGAGTTGCCCGCCACCGTGACGGCGGCCGCCCGCGCCGATGTCGACCGGTCCCGGACCCCCGAACCCGCCGGCTGATCGGGTTCCGAAAGTCTGCCGATCCGGCGTGCCCGACCGCACCGCGAGAGACTGCTGCACCGCTGGCGCCGCCACACCGCTCGCGCCGCCACACCGCGGGCGCCGCCATACCGCCGCCGGCGCCACGCCGCCACACCGCGGGCGCCGCCGCCGCCGCCACACCGCCGCCGCCGCGGCTCTGCCGGTACCCGTACTAGCCTTTGCCACCATGACGCAGACCGCCGAAGGCACCTTCACCGTCTCCGAGTTCGTCCCGACCGACCACGTCCCCGGCGTCACCACCGCGCTCGGCGTCGGCCACGCCCATATGCTCAAGACGCTGACCGGGGCGATCGAGGGAAGCTCGTCGACCCAGTTCAGCTATGCGTTCTCGGAGGAGACCGGGGTCGGGACGTACGTCGCGTTGGAGTCCTTCGAAGGCTCGGTCGACGGCCGCCGGGGCACACTGAACTTCGCGCACTCCGCGACGACCGACGGCATCACCCGGACCGACGAGTTCTTCCTCATCGTGCCCAGCAGCGGTACCGGCGAGCTGGCCGGCATCACCGGCGGCGGGGCACTGGTCATCGACGCCGGGACCGAACGGATCCGGTTCGACTACCTGCTGCCCGCCTGAGCAGGCCTGTTTGATCAGGCCAGGTCGGTCAGGCCGGGTCTTCAGGCCAGGTCGGCCAGCGCGGGCGGCGACCCTGCCGAAAGCTCGAGCCGCATCACGGTGAGGTCGAGCCAGCGGCCGTACTTGGTGCCTACCTCGCGGATGGTCCCGCACACCTCGAACCCGAACTGTTCGTGCAGCCGGATCGAAGCGGCGTTCCCGGCCTCGATGTCGGCGATCATCACGTGGAATCCGCCGACCCGGGCCCGCTCGATGAGTTCGGCGAGCAGCGCACGCCCGATCCCGGTGCCGTGGTGGCTGTTACGGACGTAGACCGAATCGTCCACGGTCAGCCGGTAGCCGTTCTTCTGCCGCCACGTCCCGATGCTCGCGTAGCCCACAACGACCCCGTCGGCCTCGGCCACCAGCACGGCGTGACCGCTCGCCGCGTGGTCGGTCAGATACGCCTCCCGGTCGGCCACCGTCTCCAACCGGTCGGTCCAGATCGCGGTCGAACCCGTGACGGCGGCGTTGTGGATCTCCAGGATCGCGGCGGCATCGTTCGGCTCCGCGGAGCGGATGATCATCGGCGGCTGCCTCGCGGTTCGGTGGGTGGCACAGAAGTATGTCAGGCAGCCACGGGGACCCGGGCCGACCACCCGCGCCGGGTCCGGCGCCGTCCGATGAGCCGGCACGCCAGGTAGATCAGGAACGACAGTGTGGTCACGTACGGGCTGATGGGCAGGTTGGGGGACAGGGCCAGCAGTACCCCGCCGACCGCCGACGTCGTGGCGAACAGGATGGACAGCAGCGTCACCTTCAACGGTGAGGCGGTCACCCGCGACGCCGCCGCGGTCGGGGTGATCAGCAGCGACAGCACCAGTAGGGCCCCGATGATCTGCACAGCCATCGCCACGGTGAGCCCGAGCAGCAGCATGAACGCCGGGCCCACCAGGCCGAGCCGGACCCCGCGGGCCACCGCCACGTCGGGGTCGACCGAGCCGAAGAACAGCGGCCGCCAGAGGACCAGCATGAATCCGATCACCACCACCGAGACCACCGCGAGCACCCCG
Source organism: Nakamurella sp. (assembly GCA_039916325.1). GTDB lineage: Bacteria > Actinomycetota > Actinomycetes > Mycobacteriales > Nakamurellaceae > Nakamurella. The sequence continues at coordinate 16,618 of JBDSLP010000204.1, forward strand.
AGCGCCTCACCGGTGACCGCGCTGGGCTGGCCGACCAGGGCGCCGAACTTGTTCGCCGTCCGGCCGGTGTAGAGCGCGGCGAAGAGCACGCCGAGGCCGAGGCCGAAAGCCATCACCACGCCGATCGCGGAGTTCCGCTCCCGGGCCCGGACGCCGAGCACCCCGAAGGTCACCGCGGCGATCAGCGATCCGACCAACGAGCCGCTGATCACCGATGCCCCCACCAGCAGGGCGGCCGCCGCGCCGGTGAACGACAGCTCGGCGATGCCGTGCACCGCGAACGCCAGGTCCCGGGCCTGCACCATCGGCCCGACGACGCCCGCCATCACCCCCATCAGCACCGCTGCCGCCAAGGAGAAGGCGACCAGCGGGAGCAGCTCCCAGAAATTGGCGAACGACAGGAACCGGGCCAACCCGTCAGCGCCGGTCACCTGTGACCGCCGTGGTCGTGGTGGTGCGGCTCCTGCTCCACGCCGAGCACCATCAACCGGCCGGCGACGGTGACCACCTCGACGTGGGCGCCGTAGAGGTCGCTGAGCACCTCGGTGCACATCACCTCGGCGGGGGAGCCGATCCGGAAGCGGCCATTGGCGAGGTAGAGCACCCGGTCGACCTTGTCCATGATCGGGTTGATCTCGTGGGTGACGAACAGCACCGCGGTCTGGGTGGCGCGCCGTCGCTCGTCGATCAGCTCACTGACCGAGCGCTGGTGCGATAGGTCCAGGGACAGCAGCGGCTCGTCGCAGAGCAGTAGGTCCGGGTCGGTGATGAGGGCCTGCGCGATGCGCAGCCGTTGCTGCTCGCCGCCGGACAACTGACCGACCGGAGCGTCCGCGTACGGCAGCGCGCCGACCTCGGTCAACGCTCGCTCCACCCGCTGCCGCCGGGAGCGGCTGGGCAGCGTGATGCCCCAGCGGTGTCCGTCGATGCCGAACCCCACGAGGTCCCGGGCCCGCAGCGGTAACCCGGGGTCGAAACTTTTCTGCTGCGGGACGTACCCGATGCGCGACGAGCCCCGCTGGACCGGCCGACCGCCGATCTCGACCGATCCGGTGGCGAGCACGGTCTGCCCGAGTAGGACCCGCAGCAGGGAAGTCTTGCCGGCGCCGTTGGGTCCGAGGACGGCGATGAACTCACCGGGCGCGACGTCGAGATCCAGCCCGTCCCACAGGACCCGGTCGCCGTAGGCGAGCCGGGCTCCCCGTAGCGAGACCGCGGCCGGTGCCGACGTCCGGGGCCCGTCGTGCGTCGCTGTCATTTCAGTCACTGTTCTACCACCCGGTTCCCACGATGCCGGCGTCTCAGGCCTGCGCGCCGAGGGCGGTGGCGACCCCGGCGAGGTTGCCGCGCATCCAGGTCAGGTAGTCCGGTACGCCCGCGGGGATCATCTCCGAGACCCCGACCACGCCGACGCCGGCCGACTCGGCCGCCGCGACCAACCGGTCGGTCACCGGCCCGCCGGTCTGCACGTTGTCGAACAGCAGGGTGGCGGTTCCGGAGGTGAGCAGCCCCTCGGTGTCGGCCAGGTCCTTCACCGAGACCTCGCTCTGGGCCTCGACGGCCGCCGAGAACGATGGCGGGGTGACGTCGGTGAACCCCAGTGTCTGGATGAGGTAGCCCGGAACCGGTTCGGTGGCGACTACTTTCGTGTCCGGATACCGGGCGCCGAGCGCGCGGAGCTCATCCTCCAGCCCGCGCAGAGAGGCGGTGAACGTCGCCGCGTTGGCGGTGAATGTCCCGGCCTGCGCGGGATCGGCCGTGCCGAGCTCACCGGCGATAGCGTCGGCGACCGCGGCGACCGCGGTCAGGTCGTAGAAGACGTGCTCGTTGAAGCCCTCGACCGAGCTGTCGAGCCCGGATGACGAGGTGGCGTCGATCACCGTCGGGACCGGGTCGAGCGACTCCACGGTGGACACCGCCCAGTCGTCGTAGCCCCCGCCGTTGACGATGACGAGCGCGGCCTTGCTCATCGCGAGCTTGACCCGGGGGCTGGCCTCGAAGGAGTGCGGGTCGGTATTCGGATCGTCCAGGACCGACGTGACGCTCACGGCGTCGCCGCCGACAGCCTGGGCCACCGAGGCCCAGACGTTGGTGGAGGCGACGACGGAGAGGGGCGCGGCGGTGGTGCCGGCGGCGGCATCGGCGGCGGGGTCGGCGGTCGGGCCACCGGACGAGCACCCGGCGAGGAGCACGGCACCGACGAGGGCGACGGGCAGGAGAAGGCGAATTCGGATCATGGGGGCCTCTATCAATAATGGGAACGATTCCCATTAAAGCGACTCGACCCGTGTGAGGCAAATTCGTCCCGCGAGAACCCGTCGCGCCAGGCTCCGGGTCGGACCCCTGAGCCCGCTGACGCGACACAGGGCCGGAACCCCGGATCGCTCCGGAGTCCCAGCCCTGTGGGGTCCTATCAGGTGGTCACCGTCGGAGACGGTGCCCGGGGTGGATCAGAAGCCGGCGGCGGCGCCGAGCCGCTCACCCGTCTCCGGGTGGAACACGTGGATGTTCTCGAGATCGGTGACGTGCGCCTTGACGGTCGAGCCGCTGGTCAGGTGCACCCGGGCGTCGGCCCGGACGACCATCCGGTCGCCGTCCGGGTTGTGACCGTGGACGAACGCGTCCGCGCCCAGCTCCTCGACCAGATCCACGATCACCGGCATGCCCTCGGAGGCCAGTGTGACGGCCTCGGGACGAACACCGAAGGTGACCTCGGTCAGGCCCGCGGCCTTCGCCTCGTTCCAGACCTCGGGTTTCAACGGCACGACCTCGGTGCCGAACTGCACGCCACCCTCGACGAGCGGGGCCTTGCACAGGTTCATCGAGGGTGAACCCATGAAGCCGGCGACGAAGACGTTGGTCGGGCGGTCGTACAGGTTGCGGGGGGTGTCGACCTGCTGAAGGAAGCCACCGGCCTGCAGGACGGCGACCCGATGACCCATGGTCATGGCCTCAACCTGGTCATGGGTGACATAGACGGTGGTGGTGCCCAGGCGGGCCTGCAGTTCGGCGATGTTGGCGCGGGTCTCGACCCGCAGCTTGGCATCCAGGTTCGACAGCGGCTCGTCCATCAGGAAGACGGACGGCTCGCGGACGATGGCGCGACCCATCGCGACGCGCTGACGCTGGCCGCCGGAGAGGGCCTTGGGCTTACGGTCGAGGTACTGGACCAGGTCCAGCAGGCCGGCGGCCTCCTTGACCTTCTTGGCGATCTCGTCCTTGGCGACGCCGCGGAGCTTCAGAGCAAAGCCCATGTTGTCCGCGACGGACATGTGCGGGTAGAGCGCGTAGGACTGGAAGACCATGGCGATGTCGCGGTTCTTCGGAGGCAGGTGGGTGACGTCGCGGCCGCCGATGAGGATGCGGCCCTCGTTCACCTCCTCCAGGCCTGCGAGCATGCGCAGTGCGGTGGACTTGCCGGACCCGGACGGGCCGACCAGCACCAGGAATTCGCCGTCGGTGATGTCCAGGTTGACCCGGTTCACCGCCTTGACCGGCGGATTGCCCGGGTAGATCCGGGAAGCGTTCTCGAAGGTCACGGTGGCCATCGGGTTGGTTCTCCTTCGTCGTCGAAGCGGGTCTCGTCGCTCGGTCCTGCGGTCCGAGTGCGGGGCGATGCCTTGCCGCACCCGGGTCCCGGGTGCGATGAAGCACACAGTCCGGTGCCCGGCGCAACGCTAGCGCGACCGGGCGGCATTGCCAAGAGGCTCGTGAAAACGATTTCTAAGCGGTCCGGAAGCGACGACGGCCGATCAACCCGGAAGCGGGACGCGCCACCCGAGCGGCTCACGGCGAGCGAGAGGCCCACCGGACGCTAGCGTGCAGCCATGGATCGTTCACCCCGGCGGCGTCCGCCCGCGACCTTGGCGTCGCTCGCGGCCGAGCTGGGGATCTCCCGCACCACCGTCTCCAACGCGTACAACCGTCCCGAGCAGCTGTCCGCCCAGTTGCGGACCCGCATCCTGGAAGCGGCGCGGGTCCTGGGTTATCCCGGCCCTGACCCGGTCGCCCGGTCCTTGCGGACCAAGCGCGCCGGCGCCATCGGGTTGCTGCTGGCCGACAAGGTCTCCTACGCCGTCCGGGATCCGGTCGCGCTCGCTTTCCTCGAAGGTCTCACCGAGGAGTGTGACAAGGCGCGGGTGGGACTGCTGCTGGTCCCTGCCGATCCGGACGCCGAGGACGTGGCGGCCGTCGCCGCGGCGTCCATCGACGGCTTCGTCGCGTTTGCGATGGCCGATGACGACCCGCATCTCGAGGCGGTGCTGACCCGCGGTGTGCCCACCGTCATCTGTGATCAGCCGGTGGTGGCCGGGGTCGACTCCGTGGGCATCGACGATCAGCAGGCGATGGAGCGGGTTGCCGAACACCTGATCGCGCTGGGTCACCGCCGGGTCGGGGTGGCGTGCATGCGGCTGGGCCGGGCGCACCGCGACGGTCCGGTGGACCTCGAGCGGCAGCTGCGGGCCCACTACCACGCGCAGCGGAATCGGCTCGCCGGCCTGCAGGCCGCCTTCGGTGCGGCCGGCGTCGCCTGGGACCGGATCCCGGTCGTCGAGCGCTTCGACAACTCCACCGCGGCGGGGGCGTCGGCCGCGGCGGAACTGTTGACCCTCGATCCGGGCCTGACCGCGATCATCACGACGTCGGACGTGCTCGCCTTCGGGGTGATGCAGGAGCTGGAACGTCGCCATCAGCGGGTGCCGCAGGACGTGGCGGTGACCGGCTTCGACGGGGTCAAGGACGCCATCATGCGAGGCTTGACCACCGTTCACCAGCCCTTTGTGGAGAAGGGTCGGCGGGCCGGTCAGCTGTTGTTGGAGAAGAATCCCCGGCCGGGCGGGCGGCGCATCGTGTTACCGACCGAGTTCGTCCCCGGAACGACGACCGCGGCTCCGCGGACCTGACCGGATGCGATCCCGATCCCGATCCCGGAGGAGCGTGCGATGACGACACCGCTGGTGGTCCAGGCCGGAATCCCGGCGCTGGGCACGATGCTGGTGATCGCCGGGGTGGCGTTGGTTCTCGGGCTGGTCGCGTTGTGGCTCTCCCGGCGACACACCCGCCGCGAAGCCGCCCGACAGTCCCCGGCCGACGGGGATGACCCGCCCAGGCCGTGACCATTCGAATCCGGTATGAAAACCGCCGACTGTGGCGGTTTCGATACCGGATTCGCGGTAGGTCAGTCGTCGTCGTCGGATCCTGACGCGGCCGTGGCGGCCAGCCGTCGCGTGACCCGCTGCCGGATCGAGGTCAGCACCATCAGTACGTCAGCAACGGCACCCGGGTCGGCGATCCGGACGTCGGCTGCGGTCGCGCCGCTGCCGACCTTGATCCCCAGGTCGCCGGGACGCAGCGCGGCAAAGGCGTGCTCGTCGGTGACGTCGTCGCCGATGAAGAGCACCGCGGTCGCGTGGTACTGCTTGCGCAGCCCCTCCATGGCGCGGCCCTTGTCGGTGGAGATGACGGTCAGCTCGAGCACTTGCTTGCCCCGCAGCAGATGCACCCCGGGCCAGGTCGCTGGTCCGTCCTCGATCTGGGCGGCGACCGTGGCGGCGGACCGCTCGGTCAGGGCCCGCACGTGCACCGCGACACCGGTCGGCTTGATCTCCAGGGCGACACCCTGGTGCTCGGCGGCGATTTGTTGCAGCGAGCGCAGCAGCTCACCGAGCCGCTTCTTCGCGGTCGGCGTCAGCTCGACGGTGCCCTCGGCGGCCGGGTCGGTGTCACCGACGCCCTCGGCGCCGTGACTGCCCACCAGGTGCAGGTCGCTGACGTCGTCGTCGAGCAGCTCGGGCAGCACGGCCCGGGCCCGCCCGGAGATGACCGCGACCTCGGTGCCGGGGATGGCGGCGAGCTGGTGCAGGCCTTCCATCGACGTCGGTAACGGACGCGCCGCCGACGGCTCGTCGACGATCGGGGCCAACGTGCCGTCGAAGTCCACCGCGACCAGCAGTCGACTCGTCTCGGCCACCTCCTCCAGCGCACGCACCACGGCGGTGGGAAGCCGCGACGACGCGTCGGTGAGTCGGTCCGGCTGCCCCTCCAGCGCCGACAGGTACCGGTGGGCCCACTTGTCGACGTCGTTGATCAGCACCTGCCGGCGCAGCGACCTCATCCGCCGCCGGGCCTCCGACGCCGGCATGGTCAGTGCGGTGCGCAGCGCGTCCTTGACGCCGTCGGTGTCGTAGGGGTTGACCATCAGCGCGGATTTCAGTTCCTGGGCCGCGCCGGTGAATTCGCTGAGCAGGAGCACTCCGCCGCCGTTGACCCGGGCCGCAACGTATTCCTTGGCCACCAGGTTCATCCCGTCGCGCAGCGGTGTCACGGTCATGACGTCGGCGGCGGCGTAGAAGGCGGAGAGGTCCTCGCGGGGCAGCGCCTGGTGCAGGTAGTGGATGGCCGGGGCGCCGATCCTGCCGTAGTCGCCGTTGATCGCCCCGACCCGACGCTCGATCTCCTCACGCATCTTGATGTAGGAGTCCAGCCGCTCGCGGCTCGGGGTGGCGATCTGCACCATGACGGTGCCCTCCACGGAGGGGTCCTTGGCGGCAAGTAGCTCGGAGAAGGCCTGCAGGCGGACGTTGATGCCCTTGGTGTAGTCCAGCCGATCGACCCCGAGAATGATCCGCTTCGGATTCCCGAGCTCGACCCGCAGCTGTTTGGCCCGCTCGAGCACCGCGGGGGTGGACGCGAGTTCGGCCAGCGCCGACGAGTCGATCGAGATCGGGAATGCGTCGACCCGCACGGTGCGGCCCTCGTAGAACAACCGGCGGCCCTTGCCGGTGGCGTCGAGGAGATTGCGGGCCAGTCGGGCGAAGTTGCGGGCGCCGCCGGGTAGCTGGAAACCGACCAGATCGGCTCCGAGCAGCCCTCGCATGATCTGGGAACGCCACGGCAACCGGTTGAACAGCTCGGCGGGCGGGAACGGGATGTGCAGGAAGAAGCCGATCCGGACATCGTTGCGCAGCCGCCGCAGCATGGCCGGGACCAGCTGCAACTGGTAGTCGTGGACCCACACCGTCGCGCCGGGGGCGGCCACCTCGGCGGCCCGGTCGGCGAAGCGCTGGTTGACCTCGACGTAGCGCTCCCACCATTCCCGGTGGAACTCGGAACTGGCCACGGCATCGTGGTACAGCGGCCACAGCGTGGTGTTGGAGAAGCCCTCGTAGTAGTCCTGAACCTCCGCGGCGGACAGCTGTACCGGTTCCAGCGTGAGCTGGTCGGCCAGCACCGGCTCCAGCTCCAGATCGGCGGTGCCCGACCAGCCGATCCAGGCGCCCGCGCGGCGGCTGAGAATGGGCTCCAAGGCGGTCACCAGGCCGCCCGGGGACTGGCGGGTGGTGGTGGTGCCGTCGTCGTGCTTCTCGATGTCGAACGGGAGGCGGTTGGCCACCACGACCATTGACGCGGTGGATCTCGCAGGACTGTCGGTGGCCATCACCTGAGCAACCCTATCGCCGGGTCGGTGCGCCACAGTCGTGCCGTGGGCGGGGTGACGCCCGATCTCGGCGGGATACCTCCTTCGGCTCAACTATCTGAGCGCTAATGGCCGAACGGGTCCTGGTCGACTCCGGGCATCCAGGTGAGTCCGGTTTTCGTCCAACCGTTGGCTTTGACCATTTTCCGGGCCGCGCGGAGGTGCCGGCCGATCAACCGGTCGATGTAGAGGTAACCGTCCAGGTGGTCGACCTCGTGCTGGAGGCAGCGGGCGAAGAAGCCGGTGCCTTCGATCTCGATCGGCTGGTTGTCGGTGTCGACGCCGGTCACCCTGGCCCAGGCGGCCCGACCGGTGGGGTAGTTCTCGCCGGGTACCGACAGGCAGCCCTCCCAGTCGTCGTCAGGGTCGGGCATGGTCTCCGGTCGGACCGACGTCTCGATAGCCGGGTTGACCACGTGCCCGCGGTGGCGCACCCCGTCGTCGTCGGGGCAGTCGTAGACGAAGACCCGCCGGTCGTCACCGACCTGGTTGGCCGCGAGGCCGGCGCCGTGGGCGGCGGTGTTGGTCTCGAAGAGGTCATCGACGAAGGACTTCAGCTCGTCGTCGAACACCGTCACCGGCTTCGTCGGACGGTGCAGGACAGGTTCACCGCAGATCACGATGGGCCGGATGGTCATTCCCGGGAGCCTATCGCCCGATTCCGGTGCACCTGCGCGGATCCGGCCCGTCCTGCAAGAGCCCGACTGCACGCCTCGAACACCCGGGTCGGCGGCCGCCGACCGGTACCGCCACGCGCTCGAAGGCTGCTGACTGTCCCGGCGGCGGGTCGGGCGGCGGCGCTCGCCGACGCTCGCGCTGCGCCGGGGTCCGGCGGCGGACATCCGATCCGGCGCTGACCGATCCGGCGGCATCGACCATGCGCACGCATTGTTCAGGCCCCTCGTCAACGGGCGGGTCGCCCCCTATGCTGATCACTCATAGTGAGATCGGCGTCGCTGAACTCGGCAATCGGGTGCCTAGCGGTGGCCGATCGAGCCAAAACTGCAGACAAATTGCGCAAACTGAGTGAAAATCGGGCCACAAGGCCGCTACTATAGGTCCGATAGTGTGATGGCTGTCAGCGAGTGGATTGCGGGTGTTCGGCGGAGTGACGCAGTGGACGGGCATTCCGTCCTTCCGTGCACGAGTGCGGGGTGGTGCCGGAGGTGGTTGGTCCGGCGCGGCCGGCGTCGGGACCTCCTCGGTGCCGGCGGTCGATCTGCCAGCGGTTCGGTGCACGGCACGAGAACAAGGGGAACACCGGTGGATTTCAACGTCGAGCAGCTGGCCGAGAGTGTCGACAACGCAGGGAAAGTGTCGCGATGACCCAGGTGATGGCGACCTTCCCGGGCCTGTCGAACAGCGACCAGCAGCGCTTCGCGCTGGTCGTGACCCAGAAGCTGCGTGAGTCACGCCGGCGGCAGAAGCTGACCCAGGCCGACGTGGCCAACCGGACGAAGGGGCTCGTCTCCAAGGCCGCCCTGGCGAACTACGAAACCGGCCACCGCTCGCTGCGGATCGACGTGCTCTGGGTGATCGCGCGGGCCCTCGGCGAAGATCTCGGCCACCTGTTGTCGCTGGTCGAGCACGAGGTCGCCGGGGCAGTATCCGACGACGCGCCCGATGCGGTCGGAGTCCGGGTCGCCCAGCTGATGCGCGGTACCGACCCCCGCCTCGACCCGGTGCGCCGCTGGTTCGGACTCCGCCGCGGCAGTGCCGCCGAGGCCACCGAGGACGAGGTGGTCAACCTCGACAACGACGCGCTGCGCGCCTTGGCCGACCTCATGCAGGTCAGCGCGATCGACCTCCGACGGATGCTCACCGAGCACTCCTGACCCGGCCGTCACGGCCGACGCCGGAGCCGCTCCAGGTTGCTCCGGGGTGGTCATCACCTCAGTTCGGTGGTTGATCGGGGTCGATCAGGGACAATAGGACGTCCACCGCCGTTCCGGCGATGGGTTCCGCCGCCCGACCGGATGTCCGGTCCGGCGCTGTCCGCTGACGACCTGAGGATTCACCCCGTTGCCTGACCACGTCCGTCCCCCCTCGACCGGCCCCGACACCACCGACTCCGTGGGCGTCCCCGACACGGACCGGCACCCGGCCGGTGCCACCCCCACGACGGCGATCGGTACCGACGCGCCGGACCCGGACCCCGACCACGAGGTGATCCCGCTCGAGTCCGGGGAGTCCGACGAGCCGACCGGCTCGCGCCGGGCCCGGCTGACCGCGTACGTGGTCGCGGGCGTCATCGTCCTGCTCGGCGGGGTCTACCTGGTGGACTGGCTGCTGACCAAGAGCGACCTCGAGCGCGGCACCACCATCGCCGGGGTCGACGTCGGTGGCCTGACCGCCGACCAGGCCGCGGCCCGGCTCGACCGTGAGCTGGACGGACTCCGCGCCCCGATCACGATGCAGTCCCACGGCGAGTCGATCTCCGTCGACCCGACCAAGGCCGGACTGTCCACGGATGTGGCGGCCTCGGTCGCCGCCGCCGGCACCCGGTCGGCCAATCCGTTCACCCGGGTCGGGGCCCTGTTCGGCCGGACCTCCACCGTGCCGCTGATCGCCACCGTCGACGGGCCCGCCCTGACCACGGAGCTGCAGTCGATCGCCACGGCGTCCGACGTGGCCCCGGTCGACGGTGCGCTCACCGTCGTGGGCACCACGGTGACAGTGGTGGAACCCGTCGCCGGTGAACAACTCGACGTCCCGGCTGCCGCCACGCTGATCACCACCGCCTGGACCAGCGGTGAGCCGGCGTCCGTCGGAGGACTGACCCTCCCGGTGACCGAACAGCCGGTCCGGGTGTCGCCCGCCGCGCTGACCACCGCGGCCGACGAGGTGCGCGCCATTCTTTCCGGTCCGTTGACGGTGTTGGCCGGTGCGACGACGGTCGCGGTGCCGGTGGAGACCGTCGCCGCGGCGGTGTCGATCGCCCCGGACGCCGCCGACGGGTTCGACGTGACCGTCGATCGGGCCGCCCTCGAGGCCGCGTTCCTGCCCCAGGCGCAGGCCGTCCAGACGCAGCCGGTCAACGCCTCCATCGCCATCGTCGACAACGCCCCGCTGATCACGCCCGCCGTCGAGGGCCGGACCATCGACAAGGCCGCCACCGACGCTGCGCTGGACGCGGCGTTGCGGGCCCCCGACCACACGCTCGCCGTCCCCTACACGGCGGCGACACCGGACGTCACGACCGCCGCGGTCGAGGCGCTCGGTATCAAGGAGGTCGTCAGTGAGTTCACCACGGGTGGGTTCGCCACGGATTCCGGCGTCAACGTCAAGCGCGTCGCCGAGCAGGTCCAGGGCGCGATCGTCAAACCGGGCGAGACGTTCTCACTGAACGGTTACACCGGTCAGCGCGCGGCGCCCCAGGGCTACGTCGAAGCCGGCATCATCCAGGACGGCGTCCTCGCCCGGGCCGTCGGCGGCGGCATCTCGCAATTCGCCACCACGCTGTACAACGCGAGTTACTTCGCCGGCTTTGCCGATGTGGAGCACAAGGCGCACTCGTTCTACATCTCGCGCTACCCGGCCGGCCGTGAGTCCACGGTGTTCGAGGCCGAGGACGGCACCAGCGTGATCGACGTGAAGTTCACCAACAATTCGGCCACCGCAGTGCTGATCCAGACCGTGTGGACGCCGGACGACATCACGGTCCGGTTCTGGGGGACGAAGTCCGTCGAGGTCGAGTCGATCTCAGGTGACCGCTACGACTTCACCGATGCACCGACCAAGACCATCCCGTACGGGACCACCTGCAAGGCCACCAACGGCACTCAGGGGTTCTCCATCGACAACACCCGGGTGATCCGCGATCTCGCGGGTAACGAGCTGGGGCGTAAGACCACCACCACGGTCTACAACGGGCAGGTCAAGATCAGCTGCGCCCCGG
>JBDSLP010000205.1:0-4667 GCA_039916325.1 Nakamurella sp.
AGCCAGGCCGCCCAACGAGCCCGTCGTCGGACGCGCGATGTTCACGAGTGAAGCTCTGGACCCTGGGTAGTCCCGGCCGACTCGCGACGGTGGGTGACCCGGGGCGACCGGAGGGTGAGCGCCGGGCCGGCCGGCACGTCAGGCCACAGTCACCGGCTCGGTGCGGCGTCCGAGCGTCAGCAGGGTCGGCCCGGCGGGCGCCCCGGTCCCACAACCAGCCGCATCGGACGCAGTGCCGGCGGCAGCGGCGCCGTCGAGTCCGACGAACGACCGGGCCAGTGCCGCCCGCTCGGGATCGGCCCGGCCGTAGAGCGTGGTGCGCTGCACTGCCGGCCGGTCGATCGGCGCACAGATGTCCTCGAGCTGGGGCACCGTCAGGAACGACCCGAACTTCGAGCCGGCCATCCGGGAGATGGTCTCCTCCATCAGCGTGCCGCCGAGGTCGTTGACGCCACCCTGCAGCATGACCCTGGTCCCCTCGGGCCCGAGCTTCACCCAGGAGGTCTGGATGTTGTCGATCGAGCCGTGCAGCATCAGCCGCGCAACCGCGTGCACCGCGCGGCTCTCGTCGAACGACGCACCCGCCCGGGCCAGCCCCGCCAGGTAGATCGGCGCGTTGGTGTGGATGAACGGCAGCGGCACGAACTCGGTGAAACCGCCCGTGCGGGACTGGATCTCACGGAGCAGAGCGAGGTGGGCGACCCAGTGCCGAGGGGTGTCCACGTGGCCGTACATCATCGTCGACGACGAGCGGATACCCAGGTCGTGCGCGGTGGTGATGACCTCGATCCAGGACGCCGTCGGCAGCTTCCCCTTGGTCAGCACCCAGCGAACCTCGTCGTCCAGGATCTCCGCAGCGGTCCCCGGGATGGAGCCCAGTCCGGCGTCACGGGCTTCGGTGAGCCACTCACGGAGGGACAGGTCGGCGCGGGTGGCCCCGTTGACCACTTCCATCGGCGAGAACGCGTGCACGTGCATCTGCGGCACCCTGGCCCGGATCGCCCGCAGCAGATCGAAGTAGGCGGTTCCGGGCAGGTCCGGGTGGATGCCGCCCTGCATGCAGACCTCGGTGGCGCCGAGGTCCCAGGCGACCTTCGCCCGGTCGGCGACCTCGTCGACGCTGAGCGTGTAGGCGTCGGCGTCACCCCGGCGCTGGGCGAACGCGCAGAATCGGCATCCGGTGTAGCAGACGTTGGTGAAGTTGATGTTCCGGTTGACGACGTAGGAGACCTCGGGCCCGTTGACGTCGGCGCGGACCGCGTCGGCCAGCGCGCAGACCGCGTCCAGGTCGGTGCCGGTGGACGTGATCAACGCCAACGCCTGGGAATCGGACAGGTCGGCGGGATTTTCCGACGCCACCCGGAGCGCCGCCGCCACCTCGGACCCCAGCCGTGAGGGCATCGAGGTATCGCTGGCGGCGAGCCGCTCCCGGAGGGCGTCCCAGTCGCCGTAGACGTCGGAGAAGTCCGAACGACGGTCGTCGGAGCGACCCTCGGTGTCGATCGCGGTGTGCAGGTCGGTCCGGCCGGTGGACTCGATCCCGGACTCCGGCTCCTGCCACGGCCGGCCCCGCGGGATGACGTCGGGCCTGGCCAACCCGGTGACCGGGTCGGCCAGTGCGTCCACGTGGGCGCGCAGCCGCGGGTCCAGCCACGGCTCCCCCGCCGTCACGTACTCGGGGTAGATGGTCAGCCGTTCGGCCAGGGTGAAGCCGGCCGCCGCGGTGCGGGCGGCCAGGTCCTCGATCTGCGGCCAGGGACGCTCGGGGTTGACGTGGTCCGGGGTCAGTGGGGACACCCCACCCCAGTCGTCGATGCCGGCGGCGATCACCCGGGTGAAGATGGTCGAGTCGGCGGCGGCATCGTCGGAGATCAGATTGGGCGGTGCCTGGATCCGTACCGCCGGACCGAGGACCAGCCGGGACACCGCGATCGTGGCGATCAGGGCGTCGATCTCGGCGTCGGGCATCCGGGCCATCGCGGTGTCGGGCTTGGCCCGGAAGTTCTGGATGATCACCTCCTGGATGCCCCGGTAGGACCGGGCCGCCTGCCGGATGGCGAAGATCGACTCGACCCGGTCGGCGAGTGTCTCCCCGATGCCGATCAGGATGCCGGTGGTGAACGGGATCGACGAGCGACCGGCGTCCTCCAACACCCGCAGCCGCACGGCCGGGTCCTTGTCCGGTGAGCCGTAGTGCGCCCCGGACTTCTCGGTGAACAGCGCGGTCGAGGTGGTCTCGAGCATCATCCCCATCGAGGGAGCGACCGGCTTGAGTCGCGCCAGCTCCTGCCAGCTCAGCACCCCAGGGTTCAGGTGCGGCAGCATGCCGGTGGCCTCCAGCACCCGGATCGACATGGCCCGGACGTAGTCCAGGGTGGTGGCGTAACCGGCTTCCTCCAGCCACTCCGCGGCGGCCGTCCAGCGCTCCTCGGGGCGGTCCCCGAGGGTGAACAGCACCTCCTTGCAGCCCAGCTGGCGACCGGCCTCGGCGATGGCCAGCACCTCGTCGGGTGACAGGAACGGGGCGGGCACCCGGCCGGGCGTGGTCGCGAAGGTGCAGTAGTGGCAGCGGTCCCGACAGAGCCGGGTCAGCGGGATGAAAACCTTTTTGGAGAAGGTGACCACCCCGGGGCGGCCGGCCGCGAGCAGCCCGGAGTCCCGCACCCGGCCGGCGGCCGCGGAGAGCGCCGTGAGGTCGTGTCCGCGGGCCTGCAACAGGATCGCCGCCTCGGTCCGGTCCAGGGTCACGCCGTCGGCCGCCCGGCGCAGCGCGCGCCGCAGCGAGGATGCGGACGCGACCGGAGCGCTGCCGTGCCGGACCGGGCCGTACCGCAGGTTCAGGTCGGCCATCAGTAGCCGAGGCTCCGGAGCCGGGGCAGCACTTCGGCGCCGTACAGCTTCAGGAACTTCGCCTGGTCCGGCCCGGGGGCGTGGAAAACCAGGTGCCGGAACCCCAGATCGAGGTAGTGCCGGATCTTCTCGACGTGCTCGTCAGGGTCGGTGGACACGATCCACCGGGACGCCGCCCGCTCGACCGGTAGCGCGTCGGCCAGCCGCTGCATCTCCATCGGGTCCTCGATGCCGGTCTTCTCCTCCGGTGACAACGCCAGCGCACCCCAGTAGGTGGTGTCGTTGAGCGCCGCGTCCCGGTCGTGGTCGAAGCTGACCTTCATCTCGATGAGCAGGTCCAGGTCGGTCAGCGTCCGGTCCGCCTTCGCCGCGCCCTCGGCCAGCGCGGGCAGCAGGGTGTCGCGGTAGAGCGAGTCGGCCTTGCCGGAGGTGGTGATGAAGCCGTCGGCGACGCGGCCGGCCAACCGGGTGGCGGCCGGTCCGGAGGCGCCGACATACAGCGGCACCGGCGTCTCCGGGCGGTCGTAGATGGTGGCCTTGTCGGTCGAGTAGTAGGTGCCCTCGAAGTCGACCCGCTCGTCGGCCCAGAGCGCCTTGATCAGCGTGATGGCTTCCTTCATCCGGGCGAAGCGCTCCTTGCCGTCGGGCCATGCCAGACCCAGCGGCACCTCGTTGAGCGACTCCCCCGACCCGACCCCGAGGATGACCCGCCCCGGGAACAGCATCCCCAGCGTCGCGAACGCCTGCGCGATGACGGCCGGGTGGTAGCGGAACGTCGGCGTCAGCACCGACGTCCCGATGACGATCGTGTCGGTGCGCGCGCCGAGCGCGCCGAGCCACGGCAGCGCGGCCGGGGCGTGCCCGCCGTCGTGCCGCCAGGGCTGCAGATGATCGGACACGAACACGGAGTCGAATCCCGATTCTTCGGCGAGTACGCCGTATCCCAACAGCTCCGACGGACCGAACTGTTCGGCGGAGGCTTTGTATCCCAAACGGATCGGCACCGGTGTTCCTTCTCTCTCGACTACTTCGGCCACCCTACGACCGGCCACCGACAGCACCGGCCACCGGTGGGACACGGTGAATGGCGCGACCCCGGTCAGGCCGGTCTCACCGGAGATACTGTCGCCTCCTGACCACGTCTGGCACCGTCTCGGTCCGCGACCTGCGCAACCACGGCGGCGAGGTGCTGGACCGGGTAGGTCGTGGTGAATCGGTCACCATCACCCGCGATGGCGTCCCGGCTGCCGAACTCAGACCCGTTCCGCGGTCCCGGCTGTCGACGGCTGCGCTCATCGAACGCAGGCGACATCTGCCCGCGATGGATCCGCAGACGCTGATCGACGACATCGACGCGGTGGTCGACCAATCATGGTGACCGACTCTCGGCTGGGACTGCTCGACACGTCGACCGTCATCCTGCTGGACCGTATCGACGACGTGGCGGCCCTTCCGGAAACCTCCGTGATCAGCTCCGTCACGTTGGCCGAGCTCACCATCGGACCGCTGTTGGCGACAACCGATGCCGATCGCGTGGTCCGGCAGGCCCACCTGCAGCAGGCTGAGGCGGACTTTGAGGTGTTGCCGTTCGACGCTGCGGCCGACCGCGCGTTCGGCAGGGTATCCGCAGCGTTGCGCTCAGCCGGCCGAAAACCCACCTCGCGCGCTTTCGATGCGCTGATCGCCGCCACGGCCCTCGCGCACAACCTGCCGCTGTACACCTGCAACCCAGCCGATCTCGCCGACCTCGACGGCCTCGACGGCCTCGACGGCCTCGACGGCCTCGACGTCCGCGCAGTACCGCACCCGGATCACTG
>JBDSLP010000206.1:0-16242 GCA_039916325.1 Nakamurella sp.
GTCGTAGAACGGGTCCAGGGTGAGCACCTCGTCACCCGGCTCGCAGAACGCCAGGATCGAAGCGGCGATCGCCTCGGTCGCGCCGACGGTCACCAGGATCTCGGTGTCCGGGTCGAATTCCTGGTCGAAGTCGCGAGACCGGGCGTGCGCGATCGCGTTGCGCAGCGAAGGGAGCCCAGGCCCGGGCGGGTACTGGTTGAGACCGGCTCCGATGGCGTCCTGGGCGGCGCGCAGCATCGCCGGTGGGCCGTCGGAATCGGGGAACCCCTGCCCCAGGTTGATCGAGCCGGTGGACAGCGCCAACGCGCTCATCTCGGCGAAGATCGTGGTGGTGAACGGGGCCAACCGCGGCACCAGCGCCGCCCGGGTCGCAGTCATCCCTCCTTCCTACCCGGTGGTCGGTCGTCACGCCCGGGTGGCACCGTTGCCTGCGGATCCGACCCGATGACCGACCCCCGCGGCCGGGTGTGCGTGTGGGCTGCTGTCCGCCGGGAGAAACTAGGGGCATGAGCACCACCGTGTTGCTGACCCCCGCCGACGCGGCCCGCGCTGCTGGGCTGCGCCGGATGAAGACCCTGGCCACCGGACTGCTGGTCGCGATGGCCGTTGTTTTCGTCGTCACCTGGACGTTGCAGGACCGCTACCCGTGGCTCGGCTACGTCCGGGCGATGGCGGAGGCCGGCATGGTGGGGGCGCTCGCCGACTGGTTCGCCGTCACAGCACTGTTCCGCCGGCCGCTCGGGCTGCCGATTCCGCACACGGCGATCATCCCGGAGCGCAAGGAGGCCATCGGTGAGTCGTTGACCGCGTTCGTGGCCGACAACTTCCTCAACGAGGACGTGGTGCGCGACAAGCTCTCCCGGTTCTCCGTCGCGCAGCGGGCCGGCGCCTGGTTGAGCCGCGAGGAATCGGCGGCGCGGCTGTCCGCGGAGATGGGTGCGGCGCTCAACGGCATCGGCAACGTCCTCGACGACGACGACGTCAGCGAGGTGATGGCCGCCATGATCCACCGCAGGGCAGCCGATTTCGAGGTCGGGCCGCCGCTGGGGAAGATCCTCGGCGACGTGGTGTCCCGTGGTGACCACCACGATCTGGTCGACGTCCTCACCGAGCGCGCGCACGAATGGGTAGTGCGCAACGAGCATCTCGTCAGCGGCCTGGTGTCGAACCGGGCACCGGCGTGGACGCCGCGGTTCCTGGACGCCATCGTCACCGACCGGCTGTTCAACGAGGTCGAGCGGTTCGTTCGCGGGGTACGCGACGACAAGGGCCACCAGCTCCGGATCGCCATCGACACCTTCCTCGTCGAGCTGGCCGACGACCTGCAGCACGACGACATCACCCGGGCCCGGGCCGAGAGCATCAAGACCCGGATCATCGAGAACCCCGAGGTGCAGACGCTGGTCCGATCGGCGTGGGGATCGCTGAAGGCGACACTGCTGCAGGCCGCGAACGATCCGACGTCGGCGCTGCGGACCCGGACCACCAGGGCGATCAACGACTTCGGCCGAAAGCTGCTGTCCGACCCCGAGCTGGCCGGCAAGATCGACACCTGGGTGATCGACGCGGCCGGGTACGGCGCCCGCCGCTACGCCCACGAGGTGGCCGGAATCATCAACGAGACGGTCTCCCGCTGGGACGGCGAGGCCACCAGCCGCAAGCTGGAACTGCTGGTCGGCCGCGATCTGCAGTTCATCCGCATCAACGGCACGGTGGTGGGGTCGTTGGCCGGGTTGATCATCTACACCCTGGCCCACAACTTCCTGGGCTGATCCGGGGTTGTCGGGGTGGCGGGGATTCGGCAGGATCGGCCCATGATCCCGTCCCCGTCAACCCGCCCCCAGATCCGTTTCGAGCTGACCGTTCTGGACACCCCCGATCCGAAGTCGTCCGCGACGTTCTACGCCGAGCTGCTCGGCTGGGAGATGGTGCGGATCGAGGACGACTGGGTGACCGTCCGAGGTACGTCCGGGCCGGGACTCGCCTTCCAGCTGGCCCCGGACTTCGTCGCCCCGACCTGGCCCGACCCGTTGGTCCCGCAGCAGTCGCACCTCGATTTCGACGTCCCCGACCTCGACGCAGCGGAGGCGTTCGCGCTCCAGCTCGGGGCCTGCGCGGTGGGGGAGCGGGTTCCGGACGACAGCTTCCGGGTCTACCTGGATCCGGCCGGGCACCCGTTCTGCCTCTGCCGGCCGTAGCGGAAGGCGGCGTCAGTCCTGGAAGACCGACCAGCAGATGTCGTTGCGCAGCCGTTGGTCGTCCAACACCAGCTGGCGGATCTCCGCCGCGAGTAGCGTTCGCTGCCAACGACATTCGTCGCGGCCGGCCGTCCAGCCGTCATCAGCGGCCGCCGCTCGCACGGCCTTGATCGCGTAGGCCGCGGCCCCCAGTTCGTGCGCGGCGACATGCGCCACCACCGCCGCCTGGCCGGCCGCGAAGGCGGCGTGCCGGGCAGCTCCGCCCAGGTCCCGGGCGGCGGCCATGGCGTGGCCACCCGCGGCGCGGGACGCCGACATCCGGATCTCGCCGCACGCCCAGGCCCGGACCTGCTCGATCGCCTGGCGGGGCCGCGGGTCCGTCGGCTGAGCCCTCTCGAAGAGGGGCAGGACGTGCTCGGCGCACGCGGCCGCCCACCGCGCCAGGAGGCGATGATCGGCGTCCGTGAGCGTCCCCCCGCGCCGGACGGTGATGAAGCGAGGGTCGCGAACGCGGGGCAGGATCACGGCCGTTGCGCATTCCGGAATTGACGAGCGGTGTCCTCCAACCGTTCCCGGTAGTCGGCCCACCACTGCTCCTGCTCGGTCGGCATGTTCGTCGCCGTCGGCCGGACACCGACGGTGCCGTCGATGATCTCGCGCACGATGTCGGCATGACCGGCGTGCCGGTGGGTCTCGGCGATCACGTGCACCAGGATGCGGTGCAGGGTCACCGCCCGCCGCTCCGGTGGCCACCACGGCACCGTCCCGACCGCATCCAGGTCGAGGGCGGCGATCGTGGCGTCCCCGTGGGACCAGACCCGCCGGTAGAACGCGACGATCGCCGACCACGACTCGTCTGCGGTGGCCCACATGTCGGCGTTGGACTCCGCGGCGTCGGCCATCCAGGGCCGCGGCTCGTCCGACGGCCGGTCGAACACCTCGCCCAGATAGTCGAGTTCGACGCTCGCCACGTGCTTGACCAGGCCGAGCAGGTTCGTCCCGGTGGCGGTCAGCGGTCGGCGGACGTCGTACTCGGAGAGGCCCTCCAGCTTCCAGAGCAACGCTTCGCGCCCCTGGACGAGGTACCGGTGCAGATCGGCCTTGGCGTCGTCGCTCATCGAGCGAGCGTGGCACGTCGAACGGGGAGTCGCATCAGGTTTCCGGGTGCCGTCAGTCCCGGGCCGACCCGCTGGACCCGCGCAGCTGCACGTGGGTCGGCAACACCCGACGCCGGGGTGACGCCCCGCGACGGTGGCTCAGGTAGAGCTCGCCGGCGATCCGGCCCTTGTCGACCAGCGGTTGGCTGACCGTGGTCAAGCCGGCAGCGCCCGCCTGTGGGATGTCGTCGTACCCGGTCACCGTGAGATCCCCGGGAACCGAGAGTCCCCGCGCCGCAGCCGCTTCCAGCACGCCGAGGGCCATCACGTCCATCAGCGCGCAGACCGCGGTCAGGTCGGGACGCCGGTCGAGGAGGGCGTGGCAGGCATTGAACCCGTCCTCGATGCTGTTCGCCGGCCGGAGCTCGACCGGCAGATCGGTGACGCCGACGACGGCCAGCGCGTCGCGCAGTCCCTGCACCCGGTCCTGGAAGACCGAACCGGCCACCGCACCGTGGCGCAGGTCGTCAGCCCGGCCACTGAAGGTCCGGCCGCCCATACCGGCGGCGATCGCACCGATCCGGCGGTGTCCGAGTCGGACCAACACCTCGCCGAGTGCCCGGGCACCGGCCTGGTCGTCGGGCCCCACCCAGTCCACGCCGGGCGGGTGTCGAGGGGAGTCCACGACCACGGTCGGCAGCTGCCGGTCCAGGATCTGCCGTAGGTGCGGGTCGTCGTCGCGCACCGAATAGACGACGAACCCGTCCACGATGGCGTTGCCGACCGCACCGGTGCGGTGGCTGGTCGACTCCGCCGAGATGATCAGCAGGTTGAGCTCGGCGGTCTGACAGCTGGACGACAGCCCCTCCAGGAATGCGACGGCGGCCGGGTCCTTGAAGGCGTAGGACAACTCGCCGGTGAACAGCAGCCCCAGGGTGTCCGTGCGTCCGCGGCTCAGCTGACGGGCGGCCGGATCCGGACCGGCGTAACCCTGCCGTTCGGCTGCGCCCAACACCCGGTCACGGAGCTCGGCGGACACCCGGTCGGGGCGGTTGAAAACGTTGGACACCGTCGCGGTCGATACCCCCAGCTCGGCGGCCACGGTGGCCAGCGAGGGACGGCCGGCGATCCTGCGGGTCATCAGCTGCACTCCGTACCGGATCGGTCGAATCAAGGGTTAAAACCCGAGGGTAGACGACGGGACGCCTCAGGAACAGCAGTGCATCGTCGCTTGACTCGCTCCAACGTGAACCGCTTAAATGGTCCGAGCCGCGATGGACAGCTTGGCGCGATCCTTCTTGCGTCTCACCGAATCGCGGATCTCGAAACACCTTCCCGAAAAATGACCCATCCCCGATACCGAGAGGGCTGCTCCATGTCCGTCAACACCACCGTGTCCGTTCAGGAGAATGCCGCCGCCGCGACCGAATCGAGCGCCGGGACGACCAGCCCGTGGTGGCGCTCCGCGGTCATCTACCAGATCTACCCACGCAGTTTCGCCGACTCCGACGGCGACGGCATGGGTGACCTGAACGGCGTCCGCAGCAAGCTGCCCTACCTCGCCCAGCTCGGCGTCGACGCGATCTGGTTGAGCCCGTTCTACCCGTCGCCGCAGGCCGACGCGGGCTACGACGTTGCCGATTACCGCGACGTAGATCCGGTCTTCGGCACGCTCGACGACGCGAAGGCGCTCGTCGCCGAGGCGCACGCGGCCGGGCTCCGGGTCATCGTCGACCTCGTCCCCAACCACACCTCGCATCTGCACGAATGGTTCCAGGCCGCGCTGGCCGCCGCGCCCGGCAGCCCTGAGCGGGCCCGCTACATGTTCCGCGACGGCCGTGGTGTCGACGGCGAACTGCCGCCGAACAACTGGGAGTCCAACTTCGCCGGACCCGCGTGGACCCGGGTGCCCGACGGCAGCTGGTACCTGCACCTCTTCACCCCGGAGCAGCCCGACCTGGACTGGACCAACCCCGAGGTTGTCGCCGAGTTCCACGACATCCTGCGATTCTGGCTGGATCTGGGCGTCGACGGCTTCCGGATCGACGTCGCCCACGGCATGGTCAAGGATCCCGAGCTGCCCGACATGCCGGTCGGTCACCTGCTGACCGCGGACAACGACGGCGACCACCCTCATTGGGACCGCGACGGGGTACACGACATCTATCGCGGCTGGCGCACAGTGCTCGACGAGTACGCCGGGGACCGGGTGTTCTGCGGTGAGGCGTGGGTGCCCAACCCGGACCGCTTCGCCCAGTACCTGCGCCCCGACGAGTTGCACACCGCGTTCAACTTCGACTACCTGGTTGCCGGCTGGGACGCCGACGCCGTGCGCAAGGTCATCGACAAGACCCTCGAGGAACTGCGCAGTGTCGGCGCCCCGGCGACCTGGGTGCTGTCCAACCACGACGTCATCCGGCACCGCACCCGCTTCGGCGGCGGAGCGGTCGGGCTGGCCCGGGCCAACGCCGGCGCACTGTTGACGTTGGCGTTGCCCGGGGGCGCCTACCTTTACCAGGGCGAGGAGCTCGGGCTCGAAGAAGTCCAGGACATCCCCGGCGAGCTCCGCCAGGACCCGATCTTCGCCCGCACCGGCGGCGAGCGGGTCGGCCGCGACGGTTGCCGGGTGCCGTTGCCGTGGTCGGGAACCGAGGCGCCGTTCGGCTTCGGCCCGTCGGGCACCCCGTGGCTGCCCCAGCCCGCGACGTGGGCCGGCGCTACCGCCGAGGTGCAGGACGGCGACCCGTCCTCCACGCTGAACCTGTACCGCACGGCGCTCGCCGCCCGGCGGGCTACCGCTGCCCTGGGCGACGGGCCCATGGGCTGGCTGGACACCGAGCCGGGCGTGGTCGCGCTGCGTCGCGGTCCCGACTTCATCAGCGTCACCAACTTCACCGACGCTGCGGTCGCCGTGCCGGCCGAAGTCGCTGCGCTGAAGCACGTTTCGGTCATGGCCAGTAGCAGCCCGTCGACTGACGGCACCATCGCGGCGAACACCACGACCTGGTTCAGCACCGTCTGACCCGCGGTTCCGACTCGCAGAAACCCTTCCCAACCGCCCGCTCGACCGAGACCCCGCAGAACACCGAGGAACACCGCATGACCGATCACACCATCGACGGCACGCTCGGTCGCGCGCTGCCCGTGCCGCTGACCCGACGGCAGCTGACCCAGTGGCGCAATGCGGTGTTCCTGGTCTTCGCACTGTGCGGACTGGCCATCTCCACCTGGCTGAGTCGCACGCCCCACGTCCGGGACCTGCTGGGTGCCAGCACCGCCCAGATGGGCTGGATCGTCTTCGGTATCGCGGTCGGGTCGATCGTCGGGCTGTTGCTGTCGAGCCAGATCCTGGCCCGATTCGGACCGAGGCGAACGATCGCGGCGACCCTGTTCGGCACCGCGGTCGGCCTGGTCGTCGCCGGGGTCGGGGCGACGGTCTTCGAGAACGCGATGGTGGTCATCCTCGGTCTGATCGTCTTCGGTGCCGCCAACGGTGCCTGCGACGTCTCGATGAACGTCGAGGGGGCGGCCAACGAGCGTGCCCTCGGTCGGACGGTGATGCCGCTGTTCCACGCCGCGTTCTCCGGTGGGACCATGGCCGGCGCCGGACTCGGCGCGCTCGCCGAGAAGTTCGGGGTCCCGGTCCTGGTCCATGTGGCGATCGTCGGCGTGGTGATCGTCGGTGGCGTGCTGTTCGCAGTGACGAGGCTGCAGCCGCACCAGGACCGGCACGACGAGGACGCCGCAGTGCCGTCGAACTGGCGTGAGCGGATGGCGATCTGGCGCGACCGCAAGACCGTCCTGATCGGCCTGATCGTGCTGGGGATGGCCTTCGCCGAGGGTTCCGCCAACGACTGGCTGGCACTGGCGATGGTGGACGGTCACGGTGTGAGCAACGCGTCCGGCGCGCTGATCCTCGGCGTCTTCCTCACTGCGATGACCGTCGGCCGGATCGCCGGCGTGCGGGTGCTGGACCGCTACGGCCGGGTGCCGGTGCTGCGGGCGACCGCCGCATTGGCCGCTGCCGGCCTGCTGGTCGTGATCGTCGCGCCGACTCCGATCGCGATCGCCGGGGTGGTGCTCTGGGGCCTGGGGGCGTCCCTCGGCTTCCCGGTCGGAATGAGCGCCGCCGCCGATGATCCGGCGACCGCCGGGGCCCGGGTCAGCGCGGTGGCCACCATCGGCTACCTCGCCTTTCTCGTCGGCCCGCCGCTGCTGGGCTTCCTCGGCGAGCATTTCGGTCTGCTGAACGCACTGCTGGTCGTCGTCGGACTGATCGTGGTCGCCGGACTCATCTCCGGTGGGGCCCGGGAGCCGCAGAAGACGACGGCCCCGGACCCGTCCTGATGGCGGCCTGGGCGCCCCGCCCGCCCGCCGCGACTCCCGCCGAGCTGCGGTACGCCCGCGGACTGACCGTGCAGGACCGCGACCCGCTGGACGGGGACGACTACGACGGTGCGCTGTGGCAGGACGGCGCCTGGGACCGGGTCGACGCCGGGGGCACCCGGTTCAGCGAATCGGTGGTGTCCGGGATGACAGTCACCGCAGGCGATCTCGGCCGGAGCCGGTGGCACGACGTCTGGTGGGGGAGGACCCGCTGGGTCGGCACCGACCTCACCGGCGTGGACTTCCGCGACGTCACCGTGGTGGGCTGTGCGTTTGCCGCGACTGCCGCGTCCGGCGCCACCTGGCGGCGGGTGCACCTGGTGGAATGCCGGATCGAGTCGGTGAACCTGCGGTTCGCGAAGCTCACCGACGTCGTCTTCGAACGGTGCGAACTCACCGACGTCGACCTGGGTGGGGCCACCGCGACCCGGGTGCGGTTCCCCGGATCGACCCTCGCCGGGATCCGGTTCAACGACAGCACGCTGACCGACGTCGACTTCCGGGGCGCCCGCGCGGTCGGGTTGTCCGGCGACGTGACGTCACTGCGCGGGGCGGTGGTCGACGCCGGTCAGCTTGCGGAGCTCGCTCCCGCCCTCGCCCTGGGCCTCGGCCTCCGCGTCGAGTAGCGGGCTGAGTCCGGGCTCGACAACCCATCTCGGGCCGCGCCAGGGAAGGGATGCCCGCCCTCATCGGAGCCGGCCCGGCCCGCGCCAGCCGAACCGGCGACAACGACTCGCCCGACTCGACGTCCTACCCCTGGGCGACCTTGGCGATCTTCTTCAACGAGTGCTCACCGGTGATCGACCGAATGGTGCCGCTCTTGCCGCGCATCACCAGTGAGTCGGTCAGCGCGCCGCCCGCGGTGTAGCGGACCCCGTCGAGCAGCTCGCCCTCGGTGATTCCGGTGGCAACCATGAAGACGTTGTCGGTCCGCACCAGATCCTCGGTGACCAGCACCCGGTCGAGGTCGTGTCCGGCCTCCAAGCCACGCTGCCGCTGCTCCTCGTCCTTGAACCACAGCTTGGCCTGGATGGCGCCGCCGAGGGCCCGCATCGCGCAGGCGGTGATGACGCCCTCCGGGGTACCGCCGATGCCCATCATCAGGTCGACGCCGATGTTCGGGCGGGCCGCCATGATCGCGCCGGCGACGTCTCCGTCGGAGATGAACTTGATCCGGGCGCCGGTGGCGCGGACCTTGCGGACCAGCTCCGAATGCCGCGGGCGGTCAAGGATGCAGACGGTGATGTCGTCGGGGTTCTTGCCCAGTGCGCGGGCGACCGTGCGGACGTTGACGCCGGGGGGCGCTTCGATGTCGATCGCGTCGACGGCCTCCGGGCCGACCGCGATCTTGTCCATGTAGTAGACGTCCTTGGGGTTGAACATCGTGCCGCGCTCGGCGATGGCGATCACCGCGATCGCGTTGGGCATGCCCTTGGCCAGCAGGGTCGTGCCGTCGACCGGGTCGACCGCGACGTCCCACTCGGCGCCGGTTCCGTCACCGACGACCTCGTCGTTGTGCAGCATCGGCGCTTCGTCCTTCTCGCCCTCACCGATGACGATGACGCCCCGCATCGAGATGGTCGACAGCATCTGGCGCATCTGGTCGACGGCCGCCTTGTCGCCGGCTTCCTTGTCGCCCCGCCCGGCCCAGCGGCCGGCCGCCAGTGCGGCGGCTTCGGTCACCCTCATCAGGTCCAACCCCAGATTGCGTTCCCGCAGTTGGTACACGGGCCCAGACGTCGTCGTCATGTGTGTCCTCGTCCATTCCGGTGGAGGCGGGTCGCGGTCGGCGCCGGGACGCCGCCGGGTACAGGGGCGTGATCACTGCGGTCCGCCGAGCTCGCGTCCCAGGCCCGATCAGCAGCGACAACACCAGAGACCGTAACCCAGGCGCGGTCGGAGCTGGGATCGGCGTGATCCGGGCCCGGAGGCGGGGATCACGTCGGGGGCCGCGGCCGGACGTTCACCGAGCGCGAACGCCGGAACCCGGAACCGGGCTTTGTCGGTGGGGAGGGGCAGAGTGGAGCAGGAGAGCCGGCGACGCCGGCCGGGCCGTCGAGCCCTCCCGTGACCTGCCCGCGCCGCCGCGTGGCGCAGGGGCGGGCGGGGTCGTCGGCGCACGGATGAGAAAGGGCGGCGATGTCGTCACCGCACCAGGCGATGTGGGCGATGCGCGGTGCCGCCCACAACACCGGCAAGCTCAAGGACCACACCTTCGCACCCGGCACCCTGCAGCGGGTGCTCGGCTTCGCGCGGCCGTTCCGGCGCGAGATCACGATCTTCCTGACCCTCACGGTGATCAGTGCAGTCATCGGCGTCGCCACCCCGCTGCTGGCCGGCGCCGTGGTCAACGAGATCTCCGGTAACGGCACCGTCCGGGCGGTGGTGTGGCTCGCGGTGTCCATCGCGGGGCTGGCCGTCGTCGACACCGGCCTCGGGCTGGTCGGGCGCTGGTACTCCTCCCGGATCGGTGAGGGCCTCATCTTCACCATGCGGACCCGGGTCTTCGAACACGTCCAGCAGATGTCGCTGGCCTTCTTCACCCGCACCCAGACCGGCGCGCTGGTCAGTCGGTTGAACAACGACGTCATCGGGGCCCAGCAGGCCTTCACCTCCACGTTGTCCGGGGTGGTCTCCAACGTCATCGGCCTGGTCCTGACGGCCGGCGTGATGTTCACGCTGTCCTGGCAGGTGACTGTGTTGTCGCTGATCCTGCTCCCGGTGTTCGTGCTGCCGGCCCGCTGGTTCGGCCGTCGGCTACAGGAGCTGACCCGTGAGAGCTACAACCTGAACGCCTCGATGAACTCCACGACGACCGAGCGGTTCAACGTCTCAGGGGCGTTGCTGGTCTCGCTGTTCGGCCGACCCGCCGAGGAGGCCGCCTCGTTCCGCGATCGGGCCGGCCGGGTCCGCGACATCGGGATCACCTCGGCCATGTACGGGCGGGTCTTCATCGCCGCCCTCACCCTGGTCGCCGCGCTGGCGCAGGCCCTGACCTACGGGCTCGGTGGCGCGCTGGCCATCGGTGGGTCGCTCAACGCCGGTCAGGTGGTGGCGTTGGCGTTGCTGCTGACCCGGCTGTACGGACCGCTGACCGCGCTGTCCAACGTCCGGGTCGACGTGATGAGCGCACTGGTCAGTTTCGAGCGGGTCTTCGAGGTGCTCGACCTGAAGCCGCTCGTGGTGGACAAGCCTGCGGCCCCGGACCTCCCGCGTGGCGGCCGGGACGGCACCGAGAACGGCGTCGGAGCCATCGAGTTCGACGACGTCCACTTCGCCTATCCGGGTGCGGACGCGGTGTCGCTGGCCTCGCTGCAGGACATCGCAATTCCCGATCACAGTCCGAGTACGCCGGTGTTGCACGGGGTCTCGTTCCGGGCCGAGGCCGGGCAGTTGGTCGCCCTGGTCGGGCCCTCGGGCGCGGGCAAGACCACGATCTCGCAGCTGCTGCCGCGGATCTACGACGTCGACGCCGGCGTTGTCCGGATCGGCGGGCACGACGTCCGGGACGTGACGATGCAGTCGGTCCGGGACGCGATCGGCGTCGTCGCCCAGGACGCGCACCTGTTCCACGACACCATCCGGGCGAATCTGCTCTACGCCCGGCCCGCCGCGACCGACGACCAGCTCCACCGGGCTCTGGTCGACGCCCAGATCGGAGCCCTCGTCGACAGCCTGCCGCAGGGCCTGGATACCGTCGTGGGGGACCGCGGCTACCGGCTCTCGGGCGGGGAGAAGCAGCGGCTGGCCATCGCCCGGGTGTTGTTGAAGGCGCCGCCCATCGTCATCCTCGACGAGGCGACCGCGCACCTGGACAGCGAGTCCGAGGTCGCGGTGCAGCGGGCGCTGAACGTGGCGCTGTCGGGTCGGACCTCGCTGGTCATCGCGCACCGGCTGTCCACCGTCCGTAACGCCGACCAGATCCTCGTCGTCGACGCGGGCCGGATCGCCGAACGTGGCACCCACGCCGAGCTGATCGCGGCCGGCGGCCTGTACGCGGAGCTGTACCGGACGCAATTCGAGCACCAGGAAACCGCGGCCTGAGGATGCCGGCGACCGGCCGCGGGCGGCCCCCGGTCCGCCCGGACGCCCGTGGTGGACCGGCCTTCGAGCCGCTGACGCTCGACCAGCTCGCCGACCGGCTGGCCCGCTGGATCGACCGCGGCGGGCCGGGTCGACTGCGGGTCGGGATCGACGGCGACGAGACAACCGGTACCGCTGAGCTGACCGGCCGGGTGGCGGCGGCGCTGACCGCCCTCGACCGGCCGGTGGTTCGGGTCAGCACCCGGTGGTGGTGGCGGGCGGCGTCAGTGCGGCTGGAATTCGGCCGTCAGGACGTGGAGTCCCGCCTCACCGGCTGGGTCGACAGCGGTGCGCTGAATCGGGAGGTGCTCGACCCCCTCGCACCGGGCGGCAGCGGGCGGTTCCTGACCAGGCTGCGTGATCCGGATCGGGACCGTGCCGTCCGGGACGAGTACCGGCAGGCTCCGGCCGGGGCCGTTCTCCTGTTGGACGGACCGTTGCTGGCCACCCTCGAGCTCGACCTGGACCTCCGGGTCCTGGTCGGAGTGAGTGTCGGCCGGCTCGGCCGGGTACTGCCGCCCGATCGGCAGTGGGAGCTCCGGGCATTCGCCGAGTACGCCCGTCGGTGGCCCGCCCCGGAAGTCGTGCTCTCCTACGATCATCCGACCAACCCGGCGGTGCGCGGCTTGCCCCGGTGATGTGATCGGGCGCGCTCGCCGCCCGTCCGCATGCTGCAGCAAGCACCTGCTTGCAGCAGCAAGCGCAGTTGGCTACGCTGGGTTCCGAGCCCGTGACCCGGGCCGAGACCGACCGGACGCGGGAGTGGCCCATGGACATCACCGAGGTGCTCGCCCCGGTCCGGGATCTGGGTGGCTTCATCCGGCAGCAGCGGGAGTCGGCGCAGATCTCACTGCGTCAGCTGGCCAAGCGAGCCGGTGTGTCCAATCCGTACCTGAGTCAGGTGGAGCGTGGCCTGCGCCGGCCGAGCGCGGAAATCCTCGCCCAGATCGCGCACGGACTGCAGATATCGGTGGAGAGCCTGCTGACCCTGGCGGGCATTCTCGAGGAGCCCGCCGGGGATGCCGCAAGGGCCGTCCGTCCCCTCGGTCCGGTCGGGGTGGATGCGGCCATCACCGCCGACCCGGTGCTCAGTGACCGCCAGAAGGCCTCGCTGCGGGAGATCTACCTGCTGTACCGCCGGGAGAACGAGCACGACCGCGAGCCAGGTGCCCCGCGAACGACGCTCAGCGGTGCCCCCGCCTCCGTGACTCCCGCCGCGACCCCCGCGCCGACCGGCGTGCTGACGGCCGACGAGGGCGGCGCCGATCCGCGCGTAGCGCCGCCTACCCCCGACCCGGTGTCGGACCCGACGCCACCCCCGGTGCCCCCTCGAGGCGCCGATCACGAAGGAGATTCCCATGTCTTTCCTCACTGACCTCCGCGGGATGAGCGAAGCCGCCGTCAGCCAGCTGACCGATCGCTTCGGAGACCTGCCGCGCCCGCTGCTGGCCGCGATCGGCGCCGGCGACTTCGCGGTCGAGCGCCTCGCCGAACTGCGCGAGACCCTGGCGGCGACGCTGGAGAAGAGGGCTGCAGAGACCACCGCCGAGGCCCGTGACCTGCCGGTCAGGGTCCAACAGGCGGCGATCGAGGTGATGGAGTCGGTCCAGAAGCTCGCGACGGACGTTCCGGTCAGGACCCAGCACCTGGTCGACCAGCTGCCGGGCATGGTGGCGGAGATCCGCGGGGCGCTGTCCCCGGAGCAGCTCAAGGCCGCAGTCGACGGTTACGCCCAGCTCGCTGCGGTGATCTACGGGAGCTTGGCCGGACGCGGCGACAAGAAAGTGGCGACCGTGGCCGCCCTCACCGAGCAGGAAGCTGCCGCCGCCAATACCACCGCGGCGACCGCGGCCGAGAAGGCCACCGCCACTGCGAAGAAGATGGCCGCCGCTGCGGCCGGGACTGCCGCAAAGGCGGCCGATCGGGCCACCGCGGTGGCCGAGGCCGTCGCCGAGACGGCGGCGCATGCCGACGTCCAGGTATCCGCAGAGAAGGCGTCCTTCGTGCACGCGGAGAACGCCGCAGCCCGCCGGACGGCCGCCGCCCGCGCCGCCGGTACAGCGCCCGGCCCGGTACCCGCGGCTCCTGTCGTACCCGCGGCTCCTGTCCTACCCGCAGCCCGTGTCGCTGAGCCGACGCCACCCGCGGTCCGACCGACGCGCACCCGCATCACGACCCGGAGGACGACGGCCGTCCCGAAGCCGGCCTCGACGGCCGTCGCGAAGACGCCCGCGAAGCAGGCCCCGAAGGCCGTCGCGCGAGCCCCGAAGGCCGTCGCGCGGGCCCCGAAGGCCGTCGCGAATCCGGCCCCCAAGGCCGTCGCGAAGCCTGCCCCGATGTCGGCCTCGATGTCGGCCCCGAAGGCGACCTCGGCGCGGGCCCCGAAGGCCGACGCGAGGACGCCCGCGGCCAAGCGGACGCCCGCGGCCACCGACCCCACATCCGGCGGCACGTCGGCGACCTGACCGGGCCTCGGCCCGCCGTGATCCGAAGGCTTCGGACTTTCCGTAGTCTGTCGGTGTGGAGATTGCGTTGTGGGTGATCAGGTGGGTGACCCAGGTCATCGAGATCGGTGGCGGCATCCTGGGTGCTTTCGTGCTCGTCGATGCGCTGATGCGTCGATCGGACGCCTTCGTGGCCGCTGACCGGCAGACCAAGACCGTCTGGCTGGCCATCACGGCCGTGTCGGCGATGCTGCTGGTGCTGGCGGCGTCCAGCGGGTTCTTCGGGGCGCCTAGCCTGATCTGGTGTGCGGCCACCGTCGCGTCGCTGGTCTACCTGGTCGACGTGCGCCCCAAGCTGAAGGACGTCCAGCGCGGAACCCGCTGGTAGCGCCCCCGGGCTGCGTCGTAGTGCAACCCGAAGGGTCGCGCTCGGCTCAGCGGTGACGTCGGCTGTGACCACCCGACGGTGACGACGAAGCCCCCGACCGGATCCTGGGATCCTGCCGGGGGCTTCGTCGCGATTGCGACTACTTGCGGTCCAACTTCGCGGCGAGGGCTTTGTCGGCCTGCTCCGAGGCTGCGATGAACTCCTCGGCCTGGGCCTGGGCCTGGGCGTCGGTGGTCACCGAGTACGGCTTGTGCGAGGTGGCCTTCGACTTGGCGTCCGGGGCGTGGGACGCGCCCGGGGTCAGTGGGTGCGCGTGGTCGTCGGCGGCGGATCCGTGTCCGTCGTCGCCGTCGGCTTCCGCGGCGAGGCGTTTTATCTCCCGGTTGTAGGAAATGCGGATCTCGGTCTCCGCGTCGCCGCGCCCGACCCACATCGCACCTTCGACGGACTTCCCGGGCTCGAGATCCTTGTAGACGCTGAAGAAGTGCTCGATCTCCAGCCGCCAGAACTCGTTGACGTCGCCGATGTCCTGCAGGTGGTTCTGCCGCGGGTCGTTCGCCGCGACGCACAGCACCTTGTCGTCCGGACCTGCTTCGTCGGTCATCCGAAACATGCCGATCGCCCGGGCCCGGACGAGACAACCGGGGAAGGTTGGTTCCGCCAACAGCACCAGAGCGTCCAGCGGATCACCGTCCTGCCCGAGGGTGTCGTCGATGAATCCGTAGTCAGCCGGATATTGGGTCGCCGTGAACAGCGTTCTGTCGAGCAGGATCCGGCCCGTGTGGTGATCGATCTCGTACTTGTTCCGGCTGCCTTTGGGAATCTCGATGGTCACGTCAAAATCCACCACTGCCGCCTTTCGTTTGATTCCGACGCAGATTATGTCAGCCCGGTGAGCTTGTTGCTCACCACAGACCATCAGCGCGCGGACCGCCGAGGGGTCGGAGGACCCAGCAGCGTTGCGTGCGGCCGACTCTGCCATCGGTGAGCAAGACTCTAGGGTGGAACGGGGGAACCTGCGTGTGATCCTGCCCGCCTCCGGTGCCTGTCCGCCCTCGCAAGGCGTCCGCAGACCGGGTCCCGCCTCGACCTACGAACCCTGGACACCATAAGGAGACGGCTGCTGTGGCCACGAAATCCCGCCTGCCCCGACAAGGGCTGGTGATCGTCCTGGTCGCGGTGCTCGTCCTCGCACTGGGCGTCGCCGGGTTCCTCGTCCTGCGTCCGTCCGGCGGCGCGGACACGGCGGATTCCGGCGGCACCGGCACCGGCACCGGCACCGGTGTGGCCGGCGTCGTCGACCCGCCGGTGGACCGGCAGCCGTTGTCCATCGGCACCCTGGACCCGGCCGCCCCGACACCCACGCCGGGCGGTGTTGCGGCTGCGTTGGCCCCGCTGGTGGGCAGTGACGCCGTCGCGAGGCTCAGCGGCTACGTGATCGACCCGGCCTCGGGGACCGTCCTGTTCGACCAGAACTCGGCGGCCCCGCAGTCACCCGCGTCCACCATGAAGCTCATCACCGGGGCCGCGGTCCTGACCCATCTCGACCCGCAGAGCCGGTTGGTCACCAGGGTCGTTCAGGGCGACGAGCCGGGCACCGTGGTCTTCGTCGGCGGCGGCGACGTCACGTTGTCGGCGCGGTCGGC
>JBDSLP010000207.1:0-19337 GCA_039916325.1 Nakamurella sp.
AGCACAACGACGAGGAGTTGCGGGGCGTCACCGACAAGCTCTACGGCGGTGATCAGAACCACCGGATCAAGCAGGAGATCCTCGTCGGCGTGGGTGGCCTGCGCGCGGTGCGGGCGTTCTGCGCGGCCACCGGTCACCCCGCCCCCGAGGTCTTCCACATGAACGAGGGCCACGCCGGATTCCTCGGTCTCGAGCGGATCAGCACGCTGGTCCAGGACGAGGGCCTGGACTTCGCGCAGGCGCTCTCGACGGTGCGCGCAGGCACCGTGTTCACCACCCACACCCCGGTACCGGCCGGCATCGACCGTTTCCCGATGACCCTGGTCGAGCACTACCTGGGTCACGACGGTCAGGGCCACACGAAGCTGGTCCCGGGGGTGGCCGTCGACGAGGTGCTGGCGCTGGGCGTGGAGGACGATCCCAGCCGGTTCAACATGGCGCACATGGGTCTGCGACTGGCCCAGCGGGCCAACGGGGTGGCCAAGCTGCACGGCATCGTCTCCCGGGAGATGTTCGCCGGCCTCTACCCGGGTTTCGCCCCCGAGGAGGTGCCGATCGGGTCGGTCACCAACGGCGTGCACCTGCCGACCTGGGCGTCACGGGAGATGTACCAGGTGGCCGGGGACATGGCGAACTGGCAGGACCTCGCGTCGGCCGGGGAGTGGCCGCACGCCGCCGGCGTGTCCGGCGAGCGGCTCTGGGAGCTGCGGAACACGTTGCGCGCCCGGCTCATCGAGCTGGCCCGGGCGCGGGTGAAGAAGTCCTGGTTGCAGCGCGGGCGCACCGAGGCCGAACTCGGCTGGACGGAGTCGATCCTGGACCCGGACATCCTCACGATCGGATTCGCCCGGCGGGTCTCCACCTACAAACGGCTGACCCTGATGCTGCGCGATCCGGAACGGTTGCGCGCGCTGCTCCTGGATCCGGAACGGCCGCTGCAGATCATCGTGGCCGGCAAGGCCCACCCCGCCGACGACGGCGGCAAGGGCTTCATGCAGGAAATGGTCCGGTTCACCGACGACCCGTCGATCCGGCACCGCATCGTCTTCCTGCCCGACTACGACATGAGCATGGCGTCGGTGCTGTGTGCCGGCTCCGACGTGTGGCTGAACAACCCGATCCGGCCGCAGGAGGCGTCGGGTACCTCGGGCATGAAGGCCGCGCTCAACGGTGGTCTGAACCTGTCGATCTCCGACGGCTGGTGGGACGAGCTCTACGACGGCAACGACGGCTGGATGATCCCGACCGCCGACGGTATCGCCGACGACCATCGGCGGGACGACCTCGAGGCCAGCGCGCTGTACGACCTGCTGGAGAAGCACGTGACCCGGCTGTTCTACGACCGCGGGGCCGACGACCGGCCGGGCCGCTGGGTGGAGATGGTCCGGCACACCCTGGCCTACCTCGGCCCGCGGGTCCAGGCGACCCGGATGGTGCGCGACTACGTGCAGCAGTACTACGCGCCGGCCGCGGTGTCCTCCCGAAAGGTGCTGGCCGACGATTTCGCCCCGGCGAAGGAGCTGGCGGCCTTCAAGACCAGGGTGCGCGCGGCCTGGAACCGGGTGCGGGTGATCAACGTCGACACCTCGGGGATCGGCGTCACCCCGTCGCTGGGCAACATGATGACCGTCCGGGCACACGTCGACCTGGGTGGCCTCCGTCCGACCGACGTCCGGGTGCAGGCGGTCGTCGGGCGCGTCGACTTCGAGGACGAGCTGCACGACATGCACTACTTCGACATGGCCCCCGCAGCGCCGTCGGCCGACAGTCCGGTGGCGGTGACCGACACCGACGAGGTGCTCTACGAGTCGGACGTGCCGCTGTCCCGGTCGGGCCAGATCGGTTACACCGTAAGGATCCTGCCGCGCCACGAGCTGCTTGCCGCGACTGCGGAGATGGGGCTGGTGGTCATCGCCTGAGCCGACGTGAATCGGCCACCGGGCGCGGTCTGTCCACAAGCGGCTGATCCCCGCGAGTTGTCCCCACCCGACCCTCGGACGCTTCCGCGTCCGGGGGTCGGTCGGCTTTCGTGGTTGGTGTCGCGGCCGCAGCGGGTGGCCGCCGGGGAGGGGAACACCATGGGATCGTCCGTCGCACATCTGGTCGGCAACGTCGCCACCGAGGTGAAGGCGTCACTGGAGAACCAGGGGCACGAGCGAGCCTCGTTCCGGCTGATCGCGACCGAGCGACGCCGGGACGGCGTCACCGGCACCTGGGTGGACGGTGACGAGTTCGCGGTCACCGTCGTCTGTTGGGGGACCCTGGCGCGCAACGTGTCCCAGTCCGTGCGGCTGGGAGATCCGCTGCTCGTGACCGGCCGGCTGACCACCCGCAAGTACGAGGTCGAGGGGGACACGAAATACTTGACCGAGTTGCGGGCGCTCCAGGTCGGGCACGACCTCAGCCGTGGCCGGTCGGTGTTCTCGCGGATCTCCACGGCGGGGGGTGGATCGTCCGCGGCCGGTACGGCAACTGCCGACGAGGCCGAGGCGGATCCGCATCAGGCGGCCGACCGGGCGGCAGCGCATCAGGCCGGCGACGGCTGCGCGGCGGTCGAGGAGATCCTGGCGGCAGCGTTCTGACCCGCCCCGCCGGGGTTCGCCGGGTCGGGTCAGGTCGTGCCGACGCCAGGGTCAGCCGGGTCGGACGCGGCGAATCCGGATCGGCCCCTTCGCGGTCGACGGGTCGACGATCACACCGCCCTGGGTGATCACCACTTCGCCGGCCACGACCAGGCGGCGGGCGGCGGCCCGGGCCGGCTCCATCAGGTCCCGCCAGGTGTCGCCGCCGACGGCGCGGGCCGCGTCGGACGGGCAGATGGTGGCGTCATGGGCCCGCCCGGCCAACAGCGTCAGGATCGTCGTCTCCAGCTCGCGGTCGGAACTGCGGACGCCGGTGCGGCGGCAGGCGTCGGAGCAGTAGCGGACCTGCTCCCAGTCGCGCTCCCACTTCTTCCGCCAGGTGATGGTGCGGCCGCACACCAGGCACGGCTTGCTCGCGGTGGCTGTGGCGGTGGTGGGGGTGACGCGGCGGGTGGCGCGTGGGCGGTCCGGCATGTGTGGAGTCATACCCAGGATGTGGGAGCGCGATGGCGGGCCCGGTTCTGGGCAGAGCCTCAGACATGCCGCTGCTGCCGAATCCGCCGTCCGTCGCCGACGGGGCCACCACCGACGAGGTCGTCCGGTGGGTCGCCACCCACCTGGGGGACCTGACCCTGGAGGGCCCGGCCGGGGTCGCGGCCGGCGGCTTCCGCGGCGGACAGACGGCGGCCGACACCGCCCTGGCCGGGTTGGACGTCACCGGCTACGCGGGCCGCCGGAGCACGGTACTGCCGGCGTCCCGGCGCGGGGCCAGCCGGATGTCGCCCTACATCCGGTACGGACTCACCACCTTGCCCCAGGTCTGGGCCGCCGTGGCCGGCGCGCCGACCCGGGACCGCGGCCGCTACCGCGACGAGCTGCTCTGGCAGGAGTTCGCGCGTCACCTGTACGCCCGGGTGGGCTCGGCCAACCGCGAGGCCCTCACGCACGCCCCGCCGCACCCCGGGCCGCGCGCGTCCTCCGGGCCGGCGGTCCCGTGGTCGGTCGACGACCCGTGGCCGGCCGAGATGAACTGCATGCGGGCGGTCACCGCAGAGCTGCACACCGACGGCTGGCTGGTCAACCAGACCCGGATGTGGCTCGCGTCCCAGTGGGCGGTGCGGGCGGGGGCCGACTGGCGGGCCGGTGAGGACGCCATGTTCGCCCACCTGATCGACGGTTCCCGTGCGGCCAACCGGCTGGGCTGGCAGTGGACGGTCGGCACCGGCAGCGGCAAGCCCTACGGGTTCAGTCGGTGGCAGGTCCAGAAGCGGGCGCCCGAGCTCTGCCGCGACTGCGCGCTGCGCGACGCCTGTCCGATCCAGGGGTGGCCCGACGCCGATCCCGGTCCCCGGGTCGAGGGACCGTCGCTCGCGGCGGCGCCGGTCCCGGGCGGTCCGGCCGCTGCCGAGCAGCCGGGCACTGCCGATCAGGTCTGGTTGACCGCCGAGTCGCTGGGCACGGCTGACCCGGCGCTGGCTGCCGACCCCGATCGTGACGCGGTGTTCGTCTTCGACGAGCCGCTGCTGCGACGGCTGCGGCTGTCGGGCAAGCGGTTGGTCTTCCTGGCCGAGACGTTGGGTGAGCTGGCCGCAGTCCGTTCGCTGGAGGTCCGCCGCGGCGCGGTGGCCGACGAGCTCGCCGGCCGCTCGCTGGCTGCGACCTGGACGCCGGTGCCGGGCTGGCACCGTCTCGCCGCCCGGGTCGCGCCGGTCGAGATCCATCCGTGGCCCTGGCTGGTGCGACCGGGCACCACGGCGCTGCGGTCCTTCAGCTCATGGCGACGGGATGCCGGCGCCTGACGCCCGCTCGTTGGAGGGGCGGATGAAGACCACCATCGGAGTGCCCGGGCCAGTCGGCACCGCCGACCAGGATGACATCCCGGTCGGCGGCAGCGCGAACGTCGCTCGATCCTCAGGATCAGAACGTCCCGTTCCCCCGGTTGACCGACGTCCACACCCCGGCAGTACATGGGGTGCTGCCGACGGCAGTGATCTGGCTGTGGTTCACGTCGCATCACCGCGCAGGCGTTCGATCGAGATGACGACGGACCGTATCGAAAGGCCCAGATCGGGGGACGGTACCTCCGCCCAGAGGATGGCCTGATGTGGCCGCTGCGGCGCAGTAACCGGGCTGCAACAGAGCTACCGAGACGAAGATGCCTGCACAGAAGACGTTCGGCAATGCCGAACGCGCGGGCTTGGTGATTACCCGACGTGATTTTACGATCACAGCACTCGTAGCACCCAGGTACTACCCATCTCTCTGGAGGAACCGTGGGTCATCTCAGCTCTACCCCCGATCAGTGTCGACGGGGCCTTCGTCGTCGTGGCCCGGTGCGGGCCATCGCCGTGCTTGCGACTGTGGCCGGTGTGATGTCCCTGGCGATCGCGCCGGTGACGGCTCAACCACTCACGTCGCAGTCAACGGCTTCTTTGGATCCGCCCAGTGCGTCGGACGACTCTGAATCAACCGCAATCGATGGCGCGGGAGTACCGGCCGCCGGGCCGACCGCCAAGGCCACTGCACCGGTGACGGACCCCCAGATCACCGGTCCGATTGCTGCAACCGCAACGTCGTACCCGTTCGGCGCCGCCGACCACACCCGGATCCCGGAAAACCTGGCGGCCATCGGTTACGTCGAGGAGGAGTATTTCGTCAGTGGTCTGGCGAATATCTACACGTGGCCGGCGCCCGGCCCTGCAGTTGTCCGGACCGCAAATGCGCCCTACACCACCAGGATTCTCGTTCGACGTCCGGCCAAGGTGAACAAGTTCAGTGGCAATGTCGTTGTCGAACCGCTCAATCCGTCGAACCTTTTCGACTTGAATCTGGGCTGGGGGCTGATGCACGACCAGCTGATCAACAACGGCGACATCTGGGTCGGCGTCACCGTGAAGCCGGTTTCCATGCAGACCCTCAAGACGTTCGATCCGGTGCGCTACGCACCGCTGGCGATGAACAACCCGCTCCCGTTGGATGATCCAGGCAACTGCGCCACGGTACCGGCTGATAGCTCCCGGAGCACCGAGAACGGTCTTGCTTGGGATATCTACAGCCAAGTCGGTCAGTTGCTCCGTGGCAAGTCGTCATCGAATCCGGTGTATTACGGCGGGAAGAAGCCGAAGGACGCCTTGAAGCTGTACGGATTCGGATACTCGCAGACCGGCGGCTATATGTACGACTACATCAATGCTGTCGCGCCGCTTGCGGTTCAGCAGAACGGCCGGTCGATGTATGACGCATACATCGTCGCGGTGGCGGGTGGAGCGTTTGCCGGGATCTATCCGATCAATCAGTGTGAAGCGGTACCGGCATTGGACGACCCGCGGCGTCAGTTCTCCAACGTGGGTGTGCCGATCATCCATGTGATGTCTCAGTCCGACTATCTGCGGGGGATCACCGCCCGACGACCGGACAGCGACGTCCCGACGGATGCCTACCGGCAGTACGAGATGGCCGGTGCCGGGCATGCCACGCCGGGCGAATTGAACTTCGCGGCCGCGCCGGCGGACATCGAGAAGGGCGGCCGGGCCGTGCCGCCGATGGACTGCAACGAGGGTCCGCGCAGTAGGTTCCCGAGCGCAATCTTCTTCGACGCCATGTTGCGGAACCTCGATCAGTGGGTGCGGGACGGAAAGACGCCGCCTCACGGTTCGCCGATCGTTGTCCAGAACGGTGCCCCGGTGCTCGACCGGTTCGGCAATGTGGTCGGCGGCCTTCGATCCCCGTACCTGGATGTGCCGACATCGACCTGGTTCGGCAGCTCCACCGGCCCGTCCTTCTGCGTGATCGCGGGCCACGAAGTGCCGTTCAGCAAGGACCTGCTTCAGCAGATCTATCCGAACCACACCGTCTACGTCAAGGCCGTCACCAAGGACACCAAGGCCCTGGTGAAGCAGGGCTTCATCACCAGGCAGGACGGCGACCTCCTCATTTCGGAAGCACAAGCGGCCCAAATTCCGTAAGCGAAGTTGTCGCTGGCCAGCCATTGCGGCTGTGGGTTCGGATCCGGTGAACCCACAGCCGCAACGGTGCAGGACCGTCGTCACCGCGGCACCAGTGTCGTTGAGTAGGTTCTCGACGTTCCGATCGAGATCCATACGTCGTGTTCGGGGGAAGCCCCTTCTACCGCAACTCGTTCTGGAGCAAGAGGTGGCGCTACATCCTTCCGCGCGCTGGTTGAGCATCTATTCATTTCCGGGGCCGGCGCACCGCGCCCAGGCCGCCGACAAAGTGACGCGCACCTGACTCAGCAATGAGAATGTGGGCATCGGCTCAGTTCAGAACCTCACAGACGGTGTTATTGAACCTCACACACGGTGTTATAGGGACGAGGGCAAACATCCCGACGCATTGCTGGTGGCAGCTGCGGATGGCGTAAAAGGTTTTGGGGACAGGCTTTTGGCGAGGGCGGACTGCAGCGCCTGATTACGGTCTGACCTGACGCCGGGGTCAGTTGACAACGATGGTTTCGCGTCGGGTGTCGACGTGAATGCGTGCGGCACTCGGCGGCCGGCAGTAATGTGATCGTGTGGCCGGGGGCCGATAGTCGCCAGTGACGGCATTGACGGGCTGGGTGATCCACAAGAGGGTGAGACTGCCGCTGTCCCGTGTTGTAGGTGTCGGTGACCTCCGACAGCACCTGGCGACGGAACGCCGGCACCTGACTCCCGCGTCGGGCGAGAGGGATGCCGGCGACCGCTCGATCCTCAGGATCAGAACGTCCCGTTCCCTCGGTTGACCGACGTCCACACCCCGGCGTCACCGAATCCGATCACGTCGGCCCGACCGTCCTTGGTCAGGTCGGCGAGCATCCGGGGGTGCTGGTCGATGCGCCAGCCGCCGGCGACCGCCCCGAAGTTCGGCACCGCCAGGGTGACGGCGCCGAAGGTGCCGTTGCCGTTGTTCAGTGCGATGTAGACCCCGGCGTCGCCGAAGCCGACGATGTCGGCGCGGCCGTTGCCGGTGAGGTCGGCGAGCATCCTCGGGTGCCGGTCGGTGCGCCAGCCGCCGGCGACCGCTCCGAAGTTCGGCACGACAAGGGTGACGGCGCCGAAGGTGCCGTTGCCGTTGTTCAGTGCGACGTAGACCCCGGCGTCGCCGAAGCCGACGATGTCGGCACACCCGTCGCCGGTGAGGTCGGCGAGCATCCGGGGGTGCCGGTCGGTGCGCCAGCCGCCGGCGACGTAGCCGAAGTTCGGTACCGCCAGGCTGACCGGTCCGAACGAACCGTCGCCGTGATTCACCGCGACGTACACCCCGGCGTCGCCGAAGCCGACGATGTCCACACACCCGTCGCCGGTCAGATCGGCGGTGAATCGGGGGTGCCGGTCCACCCGCCAGCCGCCCGCCACGGCGCCGAAGTTCGGCACCACCAGCGACAGCAGTCCCTTCGTCCGCACCGTGATCACCGGTCCGGGGGCGGAGACCGCGGTGATGTCCAGCCCGGACGCACCGCCATCCCACCACCGGCTGTCCGGCGCGCTGGTGGTGTCGAACACCTCGTCGGGCGCCCCGTACAGGTCGGTGGCGTCACCGGCGTTGCTGTTGTGCTCCAGGTCGAAGCGGTGATCGGCCTGCTCCAGCGACAGCTCGTAGTGCTGCGCGGCGGTCATCTGTTCGTCGCTGTTGCTGCCCAGCTCGTCGACGTGCCAGATGGCCAGCCCGGCGTCGGGCAGCACGCTGTCCCGGCCGGT
The DNA here is from genome assembly GCA_039916325.1 of Nakamurella sp. Lineage (GTDB taxonomy): Bacteria > Actinomycetota > Actinomycetes > Mycobacteriales > Nakamurellaceae > Nakamurella. Next base: position 8,279 of record JBDSLP010000207.1, read on the forward strand.
CTGTTGCCGGTTCTCCAGCAGGAAATACTCGGTGGCGTTCTTGCGGTGGATGAGGAAGTCGTTCTGCCCCGCGTGTACGTCGGCGATCATTCCGTTGTCCAGGGTGCGGACCGAGGTGGCCCAGCCGGCGACGTTCTTGAGATAGCCCGAGACGTGCACCGGGTTCGTGTTTGAACCGCCGTTACACATCAGGCAATAATTGCCGACGCCGGCACTCTCGGTCCCGTAGTCGTAGAGGTCCGGGAAATCGCAGACCATGTGTCCGTTCTCGTGGCAGAACGTCCGCAGTGTGAGCTGGGTGCCGATGTCGGTGATCTGGTAATCGGAGAACGTCCGCGTCGCGCTGGCCACGTACTGGGTCGCCAACGCCCAGGAGTGCGGCCACAGGCCCTGCGACCAGGCGTTCACGGTCGGTCCGGCGTAGAAGATGTTCAGCGCGTAGACGAAGTGCGCGGCGTCGGTGCTGAGCTGGCCGAAGTCGTAGCCGGTGGCCTTCAGATGATCCAGTCCCTCCCGGATCAGCTCCTGCGCGCGGGTGCCGTAGGGGATGGCCGGGTCGGTGTAGTACGCCCGTGGGTGGGCCGCGGTGAAGTACTCGATGACGCTGTTGCGGTAACGCAGCCGCCCGGCTGACACCGCCAGGAAGTAGTCGTACACCGACCCGTTGTTGCCGAAAGCGGTGTGGCCCGGAAGATTGCAGAAGTCGTCGACCTGCTGGCGGGTGATGGCGGCGGGGACGTCGGGGAACGCCACGAGCAGACACAGCCCGACGACGTCGCCGACCGCGGTGGGTGCCGGGGGGGCGGCGAGTGCACCCGCCTGCGCTGCGGCGGCCAGCCCGGCCCGACGCTCCTCGCGGCGGATCTCCCAACGCCGCCGGCCATCGTTGGCCGTGGCCGCCGCCGCCTGCGCGTGCCTCGCCGCACCGCTGGGCCTGGCGTGCAGCGGGATGTCCAGGCTCTGCGGGTCGACGGCACCCACGGTGGCGCCGGTGGAGACCAGTGCGCTGCCGTCGGCGCTGGGCGTCGCGTAGGTGTGGAACCCGGTCCCGGGATCGACGGTGACCGAATATCCGTCGGGCGTCTCGAAGACCGCCTGGAATTGATTGCCGAAACCCCTTAACTCGATCTCGGAGCCGTCGGGTTCGGTGAAGGTGAACAATTCACCGGCATACGGAACAGGCATGATGAACCCCTTTCGTCGCGCGTCGCCTCGGCGACGGTCGAAGATGTGTCGTGCGGAATGTGCCGATGGCAGGAATCGTAATTTCCGAACCGGCGGAAAGACCTGCCCCTTCAGGACGGAAGAATTGAGCCGGTTTCGTATCAGGACCGTCGTCGGCGGCATCGTCGTCGGGGCTGTCGTCGGGATCGTCGCGGCCCGGATGGCCGACTCGACGGTGACCGGGTCAGGGAGGGCGCCGCCGGTCGGCGCGGGACAAGGCGGGTGAAGCCATGGCGGCCCATCAGGCAGACTGTGGGGCGGGTTGGCACGGACACGTCCCGGTGGTCCGGGCGTACAGGCAGGTTCTAGAGGCAGGCAGAGGTACACGGTGGCTGAGTTCATCTACACCATGAAGAAGGCGCGCAAGGCGCACGGTGACAAGGTCATCCTGGATGACGTCACGATGTCGTTCTACCCGGGCGCCAAGATCGGGGTGGTCGGCCCGAACGGTGCCGGCAAGTCGACGATCCTGCGCATCATGGCCGGTCTGGACCAACCCAGCAACGGCGAGGCCTACCTGTCACCGGGCTTCAGCGTCGGCATCCTCGAGCAGGAGCCGCAGCTCGATGAGACCAAGGACGTCCTGGGCAACATCCAGGAGGCGTTCGGCGACATCAACGCCACGATGGCGCGTTACAACCAGGTCCTCGTCGAGATGGAGACCGATTACACCGACGAGCTGCTGGCCGAGATGGGCGATCTGTCAGAACAGCTCGATCACGCCGACGCCTGGGACCTCGACGCCCAGATCGACCAGGCGATGGACGCGCTGCGCTGCCCGCCCGGTGACGCCGACGTCTCCGTGCTCTCCGGGGGCGAGCGACGCCGCGTCGCGCTGTGTCGGTTGCTGCTGAACAAGCCCGACCTGCTGCTGCTGGACGAGCCCACCAACCATCTGGACGCCGAGAGCGTGCAGTGGCTGGAGGCGTTCCTGTCCGGCTACGCCGGCGCCGTCCTCGCCGTCACCCACGATCGCTACTTCCTCGACAACGTCGCCCAGTGGATCGCCGAGGTCGACCGCGGCCGGCTGCACCCGTACGAGGGCAACTACTCCACCTACCTGGAGAAGAAGGGCGAGCGCCTCGCCATCGCCGGCAAGAAGGACGCGAAGCTCGCCAAGCGGCTCAAGGTCGAGCTCGACTGGGTCCGCTCCGGCGCGAAGGCCCGGCAGGCCAAGAACAAGGCCCGCCTGGAACGCTACGAGGAGATGGCCGCCGAAGCGGACCGCACCCGGAAGCTGGACTTCGAGGAGATCCAGATCCCGCCGGGCCCGCGGTTGGGCTCGATCGTGGTCGAGGTCGACAAGTTGAAGAAGGGCTTCGGCGACCGGGTGCTGATCGACGGGCTGTCTTTCAGCCTGCCGCGCAACGGCATCGTCGGCGTGATCGGCCCGAACGGGGTCGGCAAGACCACCCTGTTCAAGACGATCGTCGGCCTCGAGGACGCCGACGCGGGCTCGGTCAAGGTGGGCGACACCGTCTCGCTGTCCTACGTCGACCAGAACCGCTCCGGTATCGACCCGAAGAAGAGTGTCTGGGAGGTCGTCTCCGACGGTCTGGACTACATCAAGGTCGGCCACGTCGAGATGCCGTCCCGCGCCTATATCGGCGCGTTCGGCTTCAAGGGCCCGGACCAGCAGAAGGCGGCCGGCGTGCTGTCCGGCGGTGAGCGCAACCGGCTGAACCTGGCGTTGACGCTGAAGGTCGGCGGCAACCTGATCCTGCTCGACGAGCCGACCAACGATCTGGACGTCGAGACCCTCGGCTCGATGGAGAACGCGCTGGAGCAGTTTCCCGGCTGCGCGGTGGTCATCTCCCACGATCGCTGGTTCCTGGACCGGGTCTGCACCCACCTGCTGGCGTGGGAGGGGACCGACGAGGACCCGTCGCAGTGGTTCTTCTTCGAAGGGGGATTCTCCGACTACGAGAAGAACAAGATCTCCCGGTTGGGGGCGGACGCGGCCCGACCCCACCGTGTCACGCACCGCAAGCTGACCCGCGACTGACCGCCTCCCGTTAGGGTTGCGGGCGGTGTCGCAACGACGCGACAGCTTTCGGTGTCGCAGACTGCGCGACACGGGGAGACCAGAGCGGGGACGAGATGGGCACGGGTGGCATGACGGTGATGGACGAGACCCGGACCAGCGGAAACCCCGCGGTGGACGCAGCGTGCGAGCAGCGCCCGGACATCGCGACGTTGATCGGACGGTACTTCCGGCACATGGCGCCGGAGGACCTCCCGTCGAACGCCCCCGACGTGGTGGCCATCGTGGTCGCGCATCAGCGCCTGGGCCAGGTCCGCCTGCCGGGAGAGAGCCGGGTGCGGCTCTTCAACCCGCAGTCCTCGACGGACCAGTGGTCTGCGGACTCCACCGTCATCGACCTGGTCAACGACGACATGCCGTACCTGGTCGACTCGGTGATCAGTGCGTTGGCGGCGGCCGGCGCGGTCGTCCACCGGGTGCTGCACCCGATCCTGGACGTCCGCCGGGATGCCTCCGGACGGCTGGTCGAGGTGCTCGGATCGGCAAGCCGCGGCGGTGGGCACCGGTCCCGGGACGTCATCTCCGAGTCGTGGATGCACTTGCTCATCGATCGGATCACCGACGCCGAGCGGGCCGAGCGGATCGAGAACGAGGTCACTGCCGTGCTCGGTCAGGTCCGGGACGTGGTCGAGGACAGTGCCGACCTGGCCGCGTTGGCCCGCGACACCGCGATCGACATCCGGCGGGAGCCGCCGCACCGGCCGGCGCAGGAGATCATCGAGACCGCCGACCTGCTGGACTGGTTGACGTACGGGAACCTGACGTTCCTGGGCGCCCAGCAGTACGACCTGGTTGCCGGCGACGACCGGCTGGTCCCGGTGCCGGAGACCGGCCTGGGCCTGCTGCGGGACAACACCGACCCCGACGGCTTCACCGCCGCGATCGGGTCGCCGCACGACCTCGGCCTGATGATGGCCTCCAAGGCCTCGGCGGTCACCTCGTTGGCCAAGAATCTGCCGCCGTTCTACCTGGCGGTGCGGCTCTACGACGACCGTGGTGAGCCGGTCGGGGAGGTGCGCTTCCTGGGGATCCTCACCGCCCGCGCGCTCAACGCCGAGGTCACCACGATCCCGGTGTTGCGGCGGGTGGTCGACCAGGTCCTGCTCGCGGTCGGCGCGACCCCGGACTCCTACAACGGGCAGCGCGCGCTGGACCTGCTGACCGGGTACCCGCGGGCCGAACTGTTCTGGGCCTCGGTGGATTCGATCGTCGGGCTGGTCCGCAGCATCCTGCAGAGCATCGCGCGGCGGCAGCTGCGACTGTTCCTGGAGGCCGATCCGTTCGGTCGTTTCATCGACGCGATGGTCTACCTGCCGCGGGACCGGTACACCACCAACGCCCGGCTGGCGATGCAGGACGAGCTCGTCCAGCGCCTGCACGGGTCGGAGATCCGCCACACCGCACGGGTCGGTGACTCGGCGTTGGCTGCGGTGCATTTCATCGTCACCACCGACCCCGACCGGCCTGTCGCTCTCGATCCGGCGGCGCGGGCTGCGCTCACCGAAGCCGTCCGCCGGACCATCCGGACCTGGGAGGACGAGCTCGCCGCCGGCGTGTTGCGGTCCTCGGTGACGGCCGCGGCCGCAGATTCCGGCGTCCTGGAGCCCGGTGAGGCCGAGGTCGACGACGCCGACATCGACGAGGTCCTCGACACCGCGGGCGAGCGCTCGCGCTACAGCCGCGCCTTCGACGCCGCCTACAAGGACGACTACAGCTCGGCCGAGGCCGTACTGGACCTCCATCGGCTGGACGGGTTGACGGGGCCCACCGACATCACGCTGTCCCTCACCGAGTCCGTCGGGACCGCTGCCGGTAACCGGCGGTTGAAGGTCTACGTCGCCGGCGCGACGATCACGCTGTCCCGGGCGCTGCCGCTGCTGCAGAGCCTCGGCGCGGTGGTCATCGACGAGAACCCGTACGAGGTCACCCGCAGCGACGGAACCCCCTCGCACATCTACGATTTCGGACTGCAACTGCCGGATGCGTACCTGGCCGCCCCGGGCGCCGCGCCGATGGAGAACCAGGTGGCTGCGCGTAACCGGGTGACCGACGCGTTCACCGCGGCCTGGACCGGGCGTGCCGAGGTCGACGGATTGAACGAGCTGGTCCTCGCGGCCGGCCTGGACTGGCGGCAGGTGACCATCTTCCGGGCCTACGCGAAGTACCTGCGGCAGATCGGAACCCCCTACACCCAGCGCTATCTCGAATCAGTACTGGTGTCCGACGCGCCGGTGGCCGCGGCGCTGGCCGAGCTGTTCACGGTGCGCTTCGACCCGGCGTGGCCGGGCGGTTCGGGCCCGGGCGGTTCGGCCCGGGATGAGGCGGATCCGGAGGATGTGGCTCTGATCGACGTGGCTGCCCGGCACCGCGAGAGCGACCGGTTGGCCGCGGCGATCACGGTTCGATTGGACGCGGTGACCAGCCTGGACGCCGACCGGATCCTGCGGCTGTACCTGCAGCTCATCCTGGCCACGGTGCGGACCAACGCCTTCCGCGACGACGAGCACGGCGACCGGCGCGAGTTCTGGTCGTTCAAGCTGGCTCCGCAGCGCCTCGCGCAGCTGCCGAAACCGGTTCCGGCGCATGAGATCTGGGTGTACTCGCCGCGGGTCGAGGGCGTGCATCTGCGGTTCGGCGACATCGCCAGAGGAGGGCTGCGCTGGTCCGACCGGCCGGAGGACTTCCGGACCGAGGTGCTCGGCCTGGTCAAGGCGCAGGAGGTCAAAAACGCGGTCATCGTGCCGGTCGGGGCCAAGGGGGGCTTCGTGGTCAAGTCGGCACCGACGCCCACCGGTGACGCGGCGGCCGACCGGGAAGCGTTCCGGGCCGAGGGCGTGCGGTGTTACCGGATGTTCATCCAGGGCCTGCTCGACATCACCGACAACCGTTCCGGAACAACCATCGTCCCGCCACCACAGGTGGTCCGGCACGATGGTGACGACTCCTACCTGGTGGTCGCGGCAGACAAGGGGACCGCAACGTTCTCCGACATCGCCAACGCGGTCGCCGTGGAGAACGGTTTCTGGCTGGGCGACGCCTTCGCCTCCGGCGGCAGCGCCGGCTACGACCACAAGAAGATGGGCATCACCGCCCGTGGGGCCTGGGAGTCGGTCAAGCAGCATTTCCACGAGCTCGGACTCGACACCCAGAGCGAGGATTTCACGGTCGTCGGCGTCGGTGACATGAGCGGCGACGTCTTCGGCAACGGCATGCTGCTGTCCGACCACATCCGGTTGGTCGCCGCGTTCGACCACCGGCACGTCTTCGTCGATCCCACCCCGGACGCCGCCGCCGGGTACACCGAACGCCGCCGGCTCTTCGACCTGCCGCGGTCGTCCTGGGCGGACTACGACACCACACTGATCTCGGCCGGCGGCGGCGTCTGGCCCCGGACGGTGAAGAGCATCCCGATCAGCGACGAGATGCGGGCCGCCCTGGGGCTGGCCGACGACATCACGTCACTGGCACCGACCGAGCTGATCAACGCCGTGCTGCTCGCGGCGGTCGACCTGCTGTTCAACGGCGGGGTCGGGACCTACGTCAAGGCGACCGCCGAGACCCACGCCCAGGTCGGTGACAAGGCCAACGACGCGGTCCGGGTCGACGGCGCCGAGTTGCGGGTGCGGGTCGTCGGCGAGGGCGGCAATCTCGGGGTCACCCAGCTCGGCCGTATCGAGTTCGCCCGCGCGGGCGGGCGGATCAACACCGACGCGATCGACAACTCGGCCGGCGTGGACACCTCCGATCACGAGGTGAACATCAAGATCGCCCTGCAGACCGCTCAGGCGCGGCCCGTCCCGGGGTCCTCGGCCACCGGTGCGTTGACCCCGGATCAGCGCGACGCTTTCCTGTTCTCGATGACCGACGAGGTCGCCCACCTCGTGCTGGCCGACAACATCGCCCAGAACCGGCTGCTCAGCGTCTGCCGCCAGCACGCCCAGGTGATGATCTCGGTGCACGCCCGCCTGATCGACGAGATGGTCGCCACCGGCCGGTTGGACCGGAAGCTGGAGTTCCTGCCTTCGCCGACGGAGCTCGGGCTGCGGCAGGCGGCCGGCGAGGGGCTGAGTTCGCCGGAGCTGAGCGTGCTGATCGCGTACGCCAAATCGGGCCTGGCCCGCGACATGCTGGCGTCGGACCTGCCCGACGACCCGGCGTTCGCCGACCGGCTGCCGGACTATTTCCCGGCCGCCATGCGCGAGCGGTTCCCGGCCGCGGTCGCCGCGCACCCGCTACGACGAGACATCGTCACCACGATGGCGGTGAACGACATGGTCAACGGGGCCGGAATCACCTTCGCGTTCCGGTTGGGCGAGGAGATGGCCGCCGGTCCGGGGGATGCGCTGCGCGCCTACGCCACCGCCACCGCGGTCTTCGACCTGCCCGCGCTCTGGGACGAGATCGCCGGTCGCGGTGACGAGATGTCCGCGACGGCCCAGAACCAACTGGTGCTGTTGTCCCGCCGACTGCTGGACCGGGCGACCCGCTGGCTGCTGGTGCGGCGACCGCAGCCGCTGGATGTGCTCGGCGAGATCGAGCGATACCGGCCTGCCGTCGCCGCCCTGAGCCGGTCCATGCCTCGGCTGCTGTGCGGGTCGGAGTTCGATCGCGTCCACGCCGATGCGGCCGAGCTCCGGACCCTGGGCGCCCCGATCGATCTGGCCCTCCGACTGGCCTATGCGCTCTACACCTTCAGCCTCCTCGACATCACCGACGTCGCCGGCGACACCGGCCGCGGGCTCGACGAGGTTGCCGAGCTGTACTACGCGCTCAGTGAGCACATCGGGCTGGACCGCATCCTGTCGTCGGTGTCGGCCCTGGACCGCGGCGACCGTTGGCACTCGCTGGCGCGACAGGCCATCCGGGACGGGCTCTACACGTCGGTACGGGCCATCACCGCCGACGTGCTGTCCACCACCGGCGCCGAGCAGTCCGCCGATGCCAAGATCGCCCAGTGGGAGGGGGAGAACCGGTTCCGGCTGGAACGTGCCCGGGTCACCCTCGGCCAGATCGCCAGCTCCGGGGTGGGGGATCTCGCCGCATTGTCGGTCGCCGCCCGGGAGATCCGTTCGATGGCCCGATGACGCCAGGAGATCCACCGGTGACCGATGGCGGTTTCGGCCCGGCGGTCGACGCCACCGCCGCCCGGCGGTTCGTGACCGACGTGCGGGTCCGGTACTCCGACCTCGACGCGCAGGGCCACGTCAACAACGCCCGGGTGCTCACGCTCCTCGAGGAGGCGCGGGTGGACTGGCTCTACGCCGACGCCTCCCGACATGGCGCCGACCAACTGGTCGAGGCGCTGGTGGTGGCTCACCTGACCATCCATTACCGCAGGCCCCTCCAGTTCGGCCCGCCGGCCCGGGTCTCGCTGGGGGTCAGCGCCGTCGGTCGGGCCTCCTTCACCGTCGACTACGTCATCACCTCCGAGAGTGAGGTGGTGGCCACGGCTTCCACCGTGCTGGTGGCGGTGGGCGTCGACGACGGTCGGCCGCTGCGGCTGGGGGATCGCGAGCGCCGCTACCTCGCCCGTTACCAGGCGCCCTATCTCGCGGGCGAGCGGCCCACGCTGCGGGACCGCCTCAACGACAGCGGTACGGACGGAATCAGCCCGCGATACGCGGCGTGGGGACGATGAGCGCGATGATCCGGCTCGACGATGCGGGAGACCGCGAGGATCTGGGGGCCTTCGTCGCCCGGGTGGTCCGGATGGACCCACAGGCGTTGGTCCGGCTGCGCAATTCACCGTCGCGGCCGCCCGGCCCCGACGAATCGGGGAACACCACACCCCAGGCGCGCCTCCAGGTCTGGGCGACCACTCCGTTCGACGCCCTGGTCACGCGGAGCGTGGCCGGCCGGATCGACCCGCCCGACTGCACGGTGCACGCCGCGAACCTGCTGCCGGGGATCGCGGTGGCCCGGTCGAGCGACATCGACCCCGGCCCGGTGGTGGATTCGCTGTGGCGGACCCAGTTGCCGCCGCTGGCCGGCTGGTCCTGGGTGGACACCGTGCCGGGCGCGGTGATCGGCGATCTGATCGACGTCGGCGGTACCAGCGCAAGGGAGAACGTCAGTCCGGCCGGTGGCACGTCGTCGTCGCTGCTGGACCAGCAGGTACTCACCGTGGAGGGCGCCGGGTACACCGTGGCCGTCCCGATGCGGTGCCTGTTCGCACTGTCCGGAATGGGCTTCGCCGGTACCGGCGGTGCCGGCGGTGATGCCGACGCCTCTGACGTCCGGGTGTTCGCCACCGACGCGTGGCTGCGGTTGGACGCCCGGTTCGGCGCCGTGGTGCGGCGCCGACATTCGTTGCTGCCGCTGCTCTTCTGAGCCCGACTCAGGACGGGGAGTGGCTGTTCACCATAGAGTCGGCGGCCATTACGAGGTAGCCCCAGAGCCGCTCGTCCTGGGCCGGGGTGAGGTCGATGTCGTCCAAGCTGGCGCGCATCGCGGCCAGCCAGGCGTCTCGTTCGGCGGCACCGATGACGAACGGCAGGTGGCGCATCCGCAGACGCGGATGACCGCGTTGGTCGGAATACGTCCGGGGACCACCCCAGTACTGCTCGAGGAACATCCGGAAACGCACCTCGGCCGGACCGAGGTCCTCCTCCGGATACAACGGCCGCAGGATCGGATCGTCGGCCACCCGTCGGTAGAACCCGCCGACGATGGCCTCGAAGGTCTGGTGCCCGCCGATCTCGTCGTAGAAAGTGGCCGGTGTGTTCATGACGACCATTGTCTCCCGGACTGTCTCCCGGACCGACCGGCACCCGGATGTCGACCGGTCCGTCGCACAGCTGCGGCGCCACTTCGGAAAAGAGTGCAGTTTGCGGCTGCGTCGTAGTTGACTGAACCTCAACCTCGCAAGTGCGGACAAGCCAGTTCCGCTCGGCGGCGCCGAAAGGTGGCACGGTGGTCGCAACGATCGCAGCAGCGCCGGTACACGTCCTGCTGCTCAACGCCAGTCACGAGCCGCTGGCCGTGGTCACGGGACGGCGGGCGGTCGTGCTGATCCTCGCCGGCAAAGCGGTCAGCCTCCAGGACCGCGGCATCGTGCTGCATTCGTCGCAGCTGTCGATGGCGTTACCGGCGGTGGTCAGGCTCAATCGCTACGTGCGGGTTCCCTACCGGCCGCCGATGTCGGTCAGTCGGGCCGGTGTGCTCCGGCGTGACGGGCGTCGATGCGCCTACTGCCATCTACGGGGCGACACCATCGACCACGTTGTTCCGCGGTCCCGCGGAGGGGCGCACAGCTGGGAGAACTGCGTCGCCTGCTGTGGTCGGTGCAACACCCGCAAGGCCGATCGTCTGCTGGACGAGCTGGGGTGGGCGCTGCCGTTCGCTCCCGGTCCGCCGAAACGGATGACCTCGGGGGAGCTGTGGATCTCCGACGACACCGACCCGGCCTGGCATCAGTGGCTGGACAGCAGCGCTGCCTGACTCGGATCCAGGGTTCGGTCGTGTGGGGGGCCGGCGGTGTGCCGGCGGTCGGCGCGGACGCCGTGGGTTCGTGCGGTGGGGCGGCCGTGCTGAGAGTGCTGGTGTTCTGGGACTGCCGAAAGGTGCTGTGAGAGTGCCGGGAGGGTGCTCGGAGTGCGGGAGGGGTTCAGCCGACGCGGACGGCGCGGCCGACCCGGACGGCGCGACCGACTCGCACGGCGCGACCCACTCGCACGGCGCGACCCACTCGCACGGCGCGGCCCACTCGCACGGCGCGGCCCACTCGCACGGCGGCGGGGGTGGCGGTGGCGGTGATGGTGTGCGACATGGGGGGCTCCTGGGGTTCGGGTC
>JBDSLP010000208.1:0-7013 GCA_039916325.1 Nakamurella sp.
TCGGTGCTGCGCCGCTACCCGCACCAGTTCTCCGGCGGGCAGCGGCAACGGATCTCGATCGCCCGGGCGATCGCCCCGCGGCCGAGCATCCTGCTCGCCGACGAGGCGGTCTCGGCGCTGGACGTCAGCAGCCGCGGCCAGGTGCTGGACCTGCTCGACCGGCTCGCGACGTCGGAGGACTTCACGCTGATCTTCGTGTCCCACGACCTCTCGGTGATCCGCCGGGTCTGTGACCAGGTGGCCGTCCTGCGGCACGGGAAGATCGTCGAGACCGGCCCGACCGCGCAGGTCTACGCCGACCCGCAGCACCCGTACACCCGCGAGCTGCTGGCGGCGGTGCCGACGATCGAGCGTGGTCTGGCGGCCGCCCGACGGCGGGCTGCCGGAACCTGAGCCGGCCGGTCGTGGGCGTCACCGGCGGCGTCGGGCAGGATCGACCCCATGACCCAGCCGCGCCCCACCGTCCTGGACCATCTCGACGAGGTGGCGGTGGTCCAGCTCACGCAACAGCTGGTACGCCTGCCGACGGTCGCCGTCGCCGGCGCCGACGCGGTGGAGGCACCCGCGGCCGCCGTGGTCACCGGGCTGATGCGCGGCTTCGGCTGGTCGGTCACCGTCACCGAGGTCGCCCCCGGCCGGCCCAATGTGGTCGCGGTCGTCCAGGGCACCGGTCCCGGCCGCACGCTGATGTTCGAGGGCCACAGCGACGTCGTCACCCCCGGCGACCCCGCGGACTGGAGCTTCGACCCGTTCGGCGGGGACATCGTCGACGGGCACCTCCGCGGCCGCGGATCCGCCGACATGAAGGGCGGGGTGGCGGCGATGATCCACGCAGCCCGGGCCGTGGAGCTGGCCGGTTTCGCGGGCCGGATCGTGATCGGCGTGCTGGCCGACGAGGAGGGTCTGATGCTCGGAGTCAAACACTTCGCCGCGTCCCCGGCCGCGTCCGGTATCGACGGTGTCATCGTCTGCGAACCCGAGGGCGGCGAGATCTGCCCGGTGTCCAAGGGGGCGATCCGACTGCGGGTCGATGTGCAGGGGCGGATGGCGCACGGGGCGATGCCGCAGAACGGCATCAATCCGCTGCCGGTGATCGCCCGACTCGTACTGGGGCTCGCCGAGCTGCAGGAACAGCTGTCCGAGCGGTACCCCGCGCACCCCGACCTCGGGCCTTTCTACCTGACCCCGACCGTGTTGTCGGCCGGCCATCCGGAGCAGGTCAACGTGATCCCGGCGCTGGCCTCGGTGCACCTGGATCTGCGCACCATCCCGGGCATCGACCACCGTGGGCTGATCGAGGTGATCGCACTGCTGGCCGACCAGATCGCCGCCGAATCCGGCGCCCGGGCGGTGGTGACCGTGATCGACGACCGGCCGCCGGTGGATCTCGACCGCAGCGCTCCGGTGGTACGGGCGCTGGTCGCCGCCCACGAGCAGGTGGGGGACAGCCCGGTCGTGTTCGGCGGCGTGCCCGGAACCACCGACGGCACCATCCTGACCCGGGACGCGGGGCTGTCCACCGTTGTCTACGGTCCGGGCGGCAAGTGGATCGCCCACCAGGCTGACGAGTTCGTCGAGGTCGCGGACCTGCTGCGATGCGCGCGGGTGTACGCGGTGGCGGCGACCCACTTCCTGGCGTCCGCGTGAGCGGCCCGCGCACGGGTGGCCTCGTGGACGTCGACGGTGTGCTGGTCGGGCACCGCACCGCGGTCGGTGACGGCTGGCTGACCGGTACCACCGTGGTGCTCGCCCCACCCGGCGGGATGGTCGCCGGGGTGGACATCCGGGGCGGTGCGCCGGGGACCCGGGAGACCGCACTGCTCGACCCCACTGCCACCGTCGACCGCGTACACGCCCTGGTCCTGACCGGTGGCTCGGCGTTCGGGCTGGCCGCGGCGTCCGGGGTGATGGCCGAACTCGAGAGTCGTGGCGTGGGAATCCAGGTCGGGCCGGATCCGGCGTTCGTGGTGCCCATCGTGCCGGGCGCGGTCGTCTTCGACCTGGCCCGTGGCGGTGACTTCGCCTGCCGGCCCGGACCGGAGTTCGGCCGCGATGCGGCGCGCGCCGCATTCGCCGCCGAGCCGGCCGCGATGCGGGCCGAAGGCGCGATCGGTGCCGGTACCGGTGCCTGCACGGGGCGGCTGAAGGGTGGCATCGGCCAGGCGTCGGTGACGCTGCCGACCGGGATCACGGTGTCGGCCCTGGTGGTGGCCAACGCCACCGGTGCCGCGTACGACCCGCGGACCGGGGAGCTGTGGGCGGCCCGGCTGTGGACCGACGCCGACGGCCCGGTCCCGGGACGGCCCACGCCGGCCGAGCGTGATCGGCTGGCGGTCATCTTCACCACGATCGGCGCCGGCCTCGAAGCCGGCCTCGACCCGACCGTGCTCGGGCCGACCGTGTCCGACCCGACCGTTTCCGGCGCAGCGGACGAGCCGGCCAACGGCATCCGGCACACCACCCTCGGAGTGGTGGCCACCGACGCGGTACTGACCAAAGCTCAGTGCACCAAGCTGGCGGCCATCGCCCACGACGGACTGGCCCGCGCGATCAACCCTGTCCACACCATGTTCGACGGTGACCTGTTCTTCGGGGTCAGTACCGGACGCGGTCCGTCGCCGGACGCCATGGGCCTGTTCGGCCTGCTCGCGGCCGCGGCCGACGTCGTCACCCGGGCCATGGGCCGCGCCGTGCTGGCCGCCGACACAGTCACGACCCCGGGTGGGAGCTGGCCCGGGTACCGGGATCTCGCGCCGTCCGCGCTGTCGTCTTCCTCGGCATCGACCCACTCCGACGGTTAACCTGCGGGCATGACCGATGCCGCTGCGCCGTCCTACGCCGACCTTTTCTCACTCGCCGGACGGCATGCGGTGGTGATCGGTGCCGGCAGCGGGATCGGCCGCGAGGTGGCCCGCGGGCTGGCTGCGGCCGGCGCGACGGTGACCGTGGCCGACGTCGACCGCAGCGCGGCCCTGGACACCGCCGCGATGATCGGTGACGCCGCTAGCGGCGCCGCGGTGGACGTCGTCGACCGGGACGCCGTCGAAGCGCTCGCCGGCGCCCGCCCGGCCGACATCGCGATCACCACCGTCGGGATCAACGTGCGCAAACGGCTGGCCGACCTGACCGACGCCGACTACGACCGGGTGCTGGACATCAATCTGCGCAGCGTCTTCCGGATCATCCAGGCGTTCGCTCCCGGGATGGCCGAGCGGGGCCGGGGCAGCGTGCTGGCCTTTGCGTCGATCCGGGCGCAGACCGTGGAGCCCGGTCAGGGGCTCTACGCCGCGACGAAGGCCGGGCTGATCCAGCTGCTGCGCACCGCGGCCGCCGAGTACGGCCCGGACAACGTCCGGTTCAACGCCGTGGCGCCCGGGGTGGTGGCGACCGACCTCACCGGGCCGATCCGGGCCGACGCGGAATGGGCCGACGCCTACGCCCGCAAGTCTGCGCTGGCCCGCTGGGCCGATCCGTCGGAGATGGTCGGGGCGGCGGTGTTCCTCGCCTCGGACGCCGCGTCGTACATGACCGGCAGCGTGGTCACCGTCGACGGTGGCTGGACCGCGATCGACGGCCGTTTCGACCCCTTCGCGGCCCGCTGACCCCGAGTGTCGGTACCGGCTCCCCGGCTCTTGTCGATCCGGAATCGATACCTCCTCAGCGGATCTCGTTGATCCGGATCAGGTTGCCGGCCGGATCACGGAAGGCGCAGTCCCGCACGCCATAGGGCTGTTCGATCGGCTCCTGAACGACCTCGGCACCGCCGGCGGACAGGGTGCCGAACACGCCGTCGAGGTCGGCGGTGGCCAGGGCGATGGCCCCGTAGGTGCCCTTGGCCATCATCTCGGTGACGGTCCGGCGTTCTTCGTCGGTGACGCCGGGGTCCGCGGCCGGCGGATGCAGCACGATCGACGTGCTCGACCCGACGGCGCCGACGGTGATCCAGCGCAGCCCGTGGTAACCGACATCGTTGCGGACCTCGAAGCCGAGCAGGTCGCGGTAGAAGGCCAGGCTCTCCTCGGCGTCGAGGTGGGGGAGGAATGCGTGGTGAATGTCGAGGTCCATACCGGTCACGCTAGATCGGGCTGCAGGGTCGGCGCTTCTCGTTTCCTGATCGGTCGGGTGACCTGTCTGGCGATGCAGGCCGGGATCCCCGCGGTGGCCGGCAGGCCACCGAGTCGGTAGACGCTGGGTGGAACGCCGACCAGCTCGGTGAAGCGGGTGCTGAACGTGCCCAGTGACGAGCATCCGACCGCGAAGCAGACTTGGGTGACGCTCAGGTCGCCGCGCAGCAGCAGAGCCATCGCTCGTTCGATCCGCCGCGTCATCAGGTAGGCGTACGGCGATTCGCCGTAGGCCCGCCGGAACTCACGGCTCAGGTGGCCGGCCGACACGTGCACGCCGCGCGCCAGCGCCTCGACGTCCAGCGGCTGCGCGTACTCCCGGTCGATCCGGTCCCGGACGCGGCGCAGCCGGGCGAGGTCACCCAGGTGCTCCGATGCGGTGGTTCTGATGGTCACCCGCGCCATGCTGCCACTCCCCGGGCCGGCCGGGGCAGAATGCGGGGGTGGACAGGTGGTGGCGGATCGGCGTCGGGCTGACGGTGCTCAGTACGGCCGCCGCTGTCGCCATGCAGGCGGTTGCCGGCCGGTGGTTCCCGCCGCCGGTGTCGGTCAGTCAGTACGGCATCGGCCCGTGGGGCTGGCTGTTCAGCGTGTTCGTGGTGACGATGAGCACCGCGCCGCTGTACCTGGAGCGGTTGTCGGCGCGGCGGCCCCGCCTCGTCCGGTTGATGCTGTGGGCGGGTCTCGCGGGCGCCGTGGTGATGGCGGTCGTGCGGACCGACAGCGGCGGCGCGCAGGCCAGCCTGAACGCCAAGGTGCACATGGTGGGCTCGATCGTGTGTCTGACGTTCGTCCCGCTCGGAATGTTCGCCTTGTTCTGGCTGCGGGGCGGTGCCGCCCGGATCGTCGGGTTCGTCGAGATCCTGCTGGTCGAGGTGTCGATCACGCTGCTGCTGTGTGCCGCGTTCGGCCTGGACACCGCCGGCATCGGCGCGGCCCGGTCGTGGGCGCTGTGGCAGGCGGTCGCGTCGGTGGCGTCTGTGCTGATGGTCGTGACCCTGTCGGTGGTCCTACGGCCCGGTCGCGACGACCGCCGGAATCACACCGGTCGGCCCGTTCCGGATGAGGCCCGCTCTTCTATACTGGTAAAGGACTGATCGTCGCGACAAGGGAGTTGCACGGCTGGACCGGCGCCCCGGCGCCGCCCCGGAGTTCCATCCAGCATCGACAACCCCTGACATCGAATCGAGGCGCCGGTCTTGGCTGGCCGCACTGAGCGCACCCCGACCTCCGCCACGAACGTGGCCATCGCCATCGTCGCGATGGCCCTCGGCGGCTTCGCGATCGGCACCACCGAATTCGCCTCGATGGGCCTGCTGCCCAACATCAGCCGCTCTCTCGGCGTCACCGAGGTCCAGACCGGCCATCTGATCACCGCCTACGCCCTCGGCGTCGTGATCGGCGCGCCGGTGCTGGCGGCGGTGGGCAGTCGGCTGCGCAAGCGCACTCTGCTGATGGGTCTGATGACGATCATCGTGGCAGGCCATGTCTTCTCCGCCCTGGCACCGGGCTACAACAGCCTGTTCATCGCCCGGTTCGTCTCCGGCCTGCCGCACGGCGCCTACTTCGGGATCGCCTCGGTGCTGGCCGCGTCCCTGGTCCCGGCCAACAAACGGGGCAGCGCCATCGCCGGGATCATGGCGGGTCTGTCGATCGCCAACATCGTCGGCGTCCCCGTCACTACCGCCATCGGTCAGGCGATGGGTTGGCGTGCCGCGTACGTGCTTGTCGCCGTCCTCGGTCTGCTGACCATCCTGCTGGTGCGCATCTTCGTACCGTCGGTGCCCGTCGCGGCGGGTGCGTCGATGAAGCGTGAGCTCTCGGCCCTGCGCAACGGCCAGATCTGGTTCCTGCTGCTGCTCGGGGCCGTCGGCTTCGGGGGCATGTTCGCCGTCTACACCTACATCTCGCCGATCATGACCAATCTGGCCGGGATGGCGGAGTCGACGGTGCCGTGGGTGCTGGCCACCTTCGGACTCGGCAGCACCATCGGCATCTTCTTCGGCGGTCGGCTCGCCGACCGCAGCTCGACGCGGGGAATCCTGGTCGGCTTCGTCTTCACCATCCTGACCTTCGTCGGTTTCTGGTTCACCTCGTCGTCGGTCTGGGCCTCGTTCGTCAACGTCTTCATGCTCGGGATGTCCGGGTCGCTGCTGATCCCGTCGGTGCAGACCAGGTTGATGGCCATCTCCCAGGGGGCCCAGTCGCTGGCCGCGTCGCTGAGCCACTCGGCGTTCAACATCGCCAACGCCCTCGGGGCCTGGCTCGGCGGGCTGGTCCTCGCCGCGGGCTGGGGCTATCTCGGCCCGTCCCGGGTCGCGGTGGCGCTGGGCGTCGTCGGACTGGTGCTCTTCCTCGGTTCACTGGTCCTGCAGCGGCGTTCCCGGACACGAATCGTCCCGGACACTGTCCGCACTGACGTCGCCGACGCCGATACTGACGTCGACCCTGTCGGCACTGTCGGCGGCGACCCCTCCGGTGCCGCATCGACTGCCCTGGTTCCCCCGGTGCACCTAGGGGTAAGCCGCTAGGAGATAAGGTGTGATGCGAGTTCAGCGTCGAGCCTGCTCCACCCCGTTGTGCTTCCGCTCCATCTGTCCCGTCCCCGCATCATGGTGACGGTGAGCCCCTTCGAGACCGCAAGGATTCTCCATGAGTGTTCAGCCCGCCGCGCCCCGACCGGCAGCCGCCGGCCGTCGCCGTCCGCACGTCGTCATCCTGGGCGGGGGCTTCGCCGGGCTGGGTGCGGTCCGCGCGCTGCGTAACACCGACGTCGACGTCACCCTGGTCGACCA
This sequence comes from Nakamurella sp., assembly GCA_039916325.1. Classification (GTDB taxonomy): domain Bacteria; phylum Actinomycetota; class Actinomycetes; order Mycobacteriales; family Nakamurellaceae; genus Nakamurella. The sequence continues at coordinate 6,920 of JBDSLP010000208.1, forward strand.
GCGCACCTACAACACGTTCCAGCCGCTGCTCTACCAGGTCGCCACCGCGGGCCTCAACGCCGGTGACGTGACGTTCTTCCTGCGCGCGACCCGG
>JBDSLP010000209.1:0-8159 GCA_039916325.1 Nakamurella sp.
GGCGGCCACGTAGCGCGGCGCCAGGCGATCGCGGATCCATTCGACCGCCGGCCCCTGCGACCGGCTCGACAGCGGTGCGGCGAGGTATTCCGGCGCGCGCCACAACGCCGCGTATTCGCCATGCCACGCGCGTTCAAGCGCCATCCGGCCGACATCCACGATCGCGTCGTCAAGCCACAGCCGGACATTGATCGCATCCGCGCCGAGCAATACCGCCCATGATCCATGGCCGCCGCTGTGCAGGTGCAGCAGCACGGGTCGGCCTTGTGCGGCGAGCCTGTCCAGACCGCTGCGGCCGCGCAGGCAGTACAGGCCTGCCGTGACCACGGGCCTGCAGGTAGCGGCGGCCTCGACGGCGGCCGCATCGGGTGGCAGTTGCCACAGCACGAGCAGGCGGCCGTCGCGAGCACCGCGGACATCCCCCCGATGCGGCCCAGGAACTTCCGGCGGTCAACGGTGCTCTCGCGCAACCAACGTGACACAGACACTCTCGACACTCCTCTTCCAGCCCAGGACTCACCCTCGTCCGGGCAATGGTCTTCGACCACGGTAACGGGCGTTGATGTGGACGGGCCGGCGCTGACGCGGCGCGGGGGGCTACAGATCGGTACCGATCAGGATCGGCTCGGCGTGCAGCCGGACCCCGAAGGCGTCCTCGACCCCGTCGCGGACGTGACGCGCGAGGGCGATCAGGTCCGCCGTGGTGCCGCCCCGGTTGGTCAACGCGAGGGTGTGCTTGGACGAAATGGCGGCCCCGCCGCGGGGTAGCGCGAAGCCCTTCGCGAAGCCGGCCCGGTCGATCAACCAGGCTGCCGACAGCTTGGTCGCCGCCCCCGCCGGATATTGCGGATACCGCACGTCCGCACCCAGCCGGGCCACGATCGCGGCGTGCGCGGCGGCCAGCGCCGCATCGTCCAGCAGCGGGTTGGTGAAGAAGGAGCCGACGCTGCGGGTGTCGGGGTCGGCCGGATCGAGCACCATCCCCTTTCCGCGGCGCAACGCCAGGACCGCCTCCCGGACCTCGGCCGGCGGCGCGCCGTGCCCGGGCGCGACCCCGAGCGTCGCGGCCAGCTCGCCGTAGCGGACGGGGGGCGGGATGTGGGTGAGCCGCATCCGGACTTGCATGACGACCAGGTCACGATTGCCGCGCAGCAGGCTGGTGCGGTATCCGAGCTTCAGGTCGGCGGCGGTCAGGACGCGGCTGGTCCGGGTGGTCCGGTCGTAGACGGTGACGTCGACGAGGACATCGGAGACCTCGGCGCCGTAGGCCCCGACATTCTGGATCGGGGTCGCGCCGGTCGAGCCCGGGATGCCGGACAGCATCTCGATGCCGGACCAGCCGTCGGCGGTGAACATCGCCACCACCCGGTCCCAGTTCTCCCCCGCAGCCGTGGTGACGATCAGGTCGGCGCCGTCCCGGTGCGCCTGGACGCCGGAATTGGCGATCCGCAGGACAGGGTGGTCCACGCCGGCGTCGGCGATGACCAGATTCGAACCGCCGGCGACGAGTAGGACCGGCTCGCCGCGATCGGCCAGGTCGTCGAGCGCGGCGATGATCGTCGCGCTGGAGTCGCCGACGATGAGCTCGGTGGCCGGACCACCCAGGCCGAGGGTGGTCAGACTGGACAACTGCACCAAGGCGGTCACGGCTCCCAACTTAGATCAGGGCGCGATCGCTCCCACCCGGCCGACCAACGTCCCCGGGCTTCGTGCTGACCGCTCGGGTCGGCCGTTGCGTCGCGCGGAGTCTGCGGTCGCGCCGCGAGCGCGTCGACGCTTGCGTGCGCGCCGACGGTTGCGCCGCTCGCGCCGACGGTTGCGCGGCCCGCGCGCCGACGGCAAGGATGCAGTGGCGCCACCCCGCCGAATTTCCGTCGCCCCTGGAGGCCGTACCGATGCCGACCACGTTCACCGCCACGCAGCGCTACCCGGCACCGGCGACGGAGGTTTACGCGCTCTTCAGCGACCCTGGCTTCCTGCAGGCCCGGCTGGACGCCAACGGCGGGCTGGATCCCGAGGTCGTCTCGGTCGACGTCGACGGCGACAGCGTCGTCATCGTGACCCGGCAGGGCATCCCGGCGTCGGCGCTGCCGTCGGTGGTGGGCTCGTTCATCAGCGGTGACCCGTCGACGCAGCGCACCGAGAGCTGGCGGCCCGCCGCGGACGGCTACACCGCCGATCTCAAGGTCACCATCCACGGCGCCCCGGCATCGCTGAAGGGCGCCATGACGCTGTCCGACGATCCGGCGGGCGGATCGATCGTGACCATCCTGGCTGATGCGCACGTCCCGATCCCGATGTTCGGCGGCAAGATCGAGAAGGTCATCGTCGAGCAGGTCGGCGAGTTGCTGCAGCGCGAGGAGGCGTTCACCCGGGGGCTGCTCACCGGGTGAACGCGGTCCCGCCGGCGATCCGCTTTCCCCGGTACGCGGCCGGCCGGGCCCGCACCCTCGGCGTCCCCACCCGCGGCACGACGAACCCGAACCGCCTGCGCCGCAACGACAACTGGATCGCCACGCACGAGCGCGTCGCCGACGTCCTCGGGTCCGGGAACCCGCTGGCGATCGACCTGGGCTTCGGCGCCACCCCGGTCACCACGATCGAGCTGGCCCGTCGGCTGCAGGGTCCGTTCCCGCGCACCCAGCTGCTCGGGCTGGAGATCGACGCCGACCGGGTGGCCGCCGGGGTCGCGGTCGCCGACCCCCCACGTCTGGACTTCGCCCGCGGCGGATTCGAGCTGGCCGGCCGCCGGCCGCAGCTGGTGCGGGCGATGAACGTGTTGCGGCAGTACGACGAAAGCGCCGCGGCGGCCGCCTGGGCCGAGCTCTGCGCGCGGCTGGCACCGGGCGGGTTGCTCGTGGAAGGCACCTGCGACGAGATCGGCCGGCTGGGCAGTTGGGTGCAGCTGGACGCGGCCGGACCGGTCAGCCTGACCCTGTCCTGCTCGGTGGCGCATCTGGACCATCCCCGCTCGATCGCCGAGCGGCTGCCGAAGTCATTGATCCACCACAACGTCCACGGCGAACCGGTGCACACCTTCCTCACCGCGCTCGGGGCCGCCTGGGACACCGCCGCCCCACAGGCCGTGTTCGGACCGCGGCACCGCTGGCTGGCCGCGACCGCTGCAATGGCGACCTCCTGGCCCGTGCTGTCCACGCCCAGGCGGCACCGCTTCGGTGAGCTCACGGTGGCGTGGTCGGCGGTGGGGCCGCGCTGAGACACAGTGCCGCGGCGACATGGGACGATGATCCACCGTGTCCGCTCCCGCTGGTCCCGCCGCTTCCGACCGTCGCTACGTCCTGACCCTCGCCTGCCCGGACGCCACCGGCATCATCGCCGGGATCACCACGTTCCTGGCCGACATCGGTGGTTGGATCGTGGACGCGGCCTACCACTCCGACGAGGAGACCGGGCGCTTCTTCACCCGGCAGGAGATCCGTGCCGACTCGCTCACCTTCGGTCTCGACGAGCTGCGCCACCGGTTCGCCGCGGTCGCCCACCAGTTGTCGGCCGACCACGTCCAGGTCGTGGACACCGCCGTGCGCAAACGGATGGTGCTTCTCGTGAGCCGTGAGGGCCACTGCCTCTACGACATCCTCGGCCGCTGGCACTCCGGGGAGCTGGCCGTGGACATCCCGCTGGTCATCGGCAACCATCCCGACCTCGAGCCGGTGGCCCGGATGTTCGGGATCCCGTTCGTGCACGTGCCGGTGGCTTCCGCCGCCGACGGCAAGCGGGCCGCCTTCGCCCAGATCCGGCGGCTGATCGAGGCCGCCGCCCCGGACGCCATCGTGCTGGCCCGCTTCATGCAGGTGGTGCCGGCCGACCTGTGCGCCGCGTGGGACGGACGGCTGATCAACATCCACCACGGCTTCCTGCCCTCGTTCCGTGGGGCGAAGCCGTACCACCAGGCCTACGCCCGCGGGGTGAAGCTGATCGGCGCGACCTGCCATTACGTCACCGCCGAGCTGGACGCGGGACCGATCATCGAGCAGGACGTCATCCACGTCGACCACACCGATTCACCTGCCGTGATGATCCGTCGGGGCCGCGACATCGAGCGGTCCGTGCTGCTCAACGGCCTGGTCGCGCACCTGCAGGACCGGGTCTTCCGGGACGGCCTGCGGACCGTCGTCTTCCGCTGAGCGCGGATCCGGCGGCGCATTCCGAGCGCTGCGGGCCCCCGGTGGGCGATGATGGGAGGGAATGGTCGCAGCCACCACCGGCGTTGGCGTGAACGGACCGTGATCGCCGCCTGATCGTCCGGCCGCGGAACGACCCATCCGAATGACGACCCAGAGGAAGATGCACCGTGTCCATCGAGCCCGGCGACCTGTACGAACTCCACCTGGAGGACGACCGGGTCGCAACCATCTCCGAGCCCGTGCTGGTGCACGCCCTCGAGGGCTTCGTCGACGCCGGGGCCGCCGTGAAGCTGGCGGTGTCGTCCATTCTGGCCACCCGCGAGCACTTCATCCTGGCCACCTTCGATGCCGACCTGCTGATCGACTACCGGGCCCGTCGTCCGGTGTTGACGTTCGAGCAGGACCGCTTCACCGCGGTCGACCCGCCGCAGATCACGATCTACCAGGTGATGGACTCCGACGGCACGCCGTTCCTGCTCCTCGTCGGCCTCGAGCCGGACGTGCTGTGGGAACGGTTCATCGAGGCCGTGGGCCAGATCGCCGACCGGTTCGGGGTGCGGCTCACCGTCGGACTGAACGCCATCCCGTTGGGTGTCCCGCACACCCGACCCACCGGGATGACCGCTCACGGCACCCGCGACGGCCTGGTCACCGCCCGTCCGTTCTGGGCGGGCTCCATGCAGGTCCCCGGCTACATCGGCGGCATGCTGGAGCTGCGCTTCGGGGAGAAGGGTCGCGATGCGGTCGGGTTCAGCGCCCATGTCCCGCACTACCTGGCCCGCTCGGAATTCCCGGACGCCGCCCTGGAGCTGCTGGATGCGCTGGCCAGGACGACCGGGCTAAACCTGCCGACCACCGAGCTCGCCGCGAGCGCCACGTCCGTCCGCAACGACATCGACGCCCAGGTCGCCGGGTCCGAGGAGGTCGCCGGGGTCGTGCACGCACTCGAGGAGCAGTACGACAGCTTCATCGCCGCCCGCGGCCGCGGCCTGCTCGCCGAGGACACTCCGCTGCCCACCGCCGACGAGCTCGGTGCCGAGTTCGAGGCGTTCCTCCGCCGTAACTCCTGACCGCCCGGCGGCGAACACACCACCCACCGCCGGACCGTAGGGTGACGGACGTGGCGACGGACAAATTCCCGCGGATGCAGGCCCTGGAGGCATCGTCGCGGATCATGCTCCCCGAGCGGGTCCGCGGCCCGATCCGGGCGATCCTCGTCCGGATCGTCATCGCGCTGGCCTGCGTCTTCGTCACCGCGGCGGTGGTCTACTCCGAGCGGGCCGGCTATCGCGACCTCGACCAACAGCTCAGTTCCTGGCTGGACGCGTTGTACTACGCCACGGTCACCCTGTCCACGACCGGCTACGGCGACATCACCCCGGTGTCGGACTCCGCCCGCCTGACCAACATCCTGCTCGTCACCCCGCTGCGCTTCTTGTTCCTCATCGTGCTCATCGGCACCACCATCGAGGTGCTCACCGAGCGCAGCCGACAGCAGTTCCGCTACGCGCTCTGGAGGAGACGGGTGAAGAAGCACACCGTCGTCATCGGCTACGGCATGAAGGGCCGCTCAGCAGTGGCGGCCCTCAAGGACCAGGGTCACGACCCGCAGAAGATCGTCGTGGTGGACACCAACGGCGTGAACATCAAGGCGGCCACCGCCGACGGCTGCGCCGGCATCCTGGGTGACGCCCGCCGCGAGGAGGTCCTTCGGCGCGCGGAGGTGCAGCACGCCGACAAGGTCATCGTGGCCACCGATCGGGATGATGTGTCTGTGCTGGTCACGCTGACCGCCCGCCGGTTGGCCCCGGACGCGACCATCGCCGCCGCCGCCCGCGAGGAGCAGAACATCCCGGTGCTCCGGCAGTCCGGCGCCGACGTGGTCATCCCGACCGCGGAGTCCGCGGGCCGGCTGCTCGGGCTCTCGATCCAGGCACCCGGCGCCGGCGAGCTGATCGAGGACCTGCTGGAACCGGTCGCCGGCCTGCAGATCAAGGAACGCGAGATCACCCCGGCCGAGGTCGGGCTCTCACCGGCCCGGCTGACCGCCCAGGGCGAGATCGTGCTGACCGTGATCCGCAACGGGATCTCGCACCGCTTCGACTCGGGCGGGGTCCGGGTGTTCCAGCCGGGTGACCAGATCGTGGTGATCCGGTCCAGCGAGACCCCGCACAAGTCGATGAACCGGGTCCGCGCGGCCCCTGACGCCCGACACCCCAAGGTGGCTCCGGACTCCGGCCGCGGCGGCGACTCCGAGTGGGTCGACTGACCGCCCGCGCGGCGCCCCCCACAGACAGGCGTTCCCGACCGGCCGGAGGCCCACGATGACCAGTGCCGACGGCCCGGTCCGCACCCTGATCCTGCTGCGCCACGGCAAGGCCGACTACCCCGGCGGAACAAGGGACTACGACCGGCCGCTGGCCGACCGGGGCGAGCTCGAGGCAGCTGCCGCCGGCCGGTGGCTGCGGCGACAGCAACCGCCGATCGACGCCGCGCTGTGCTCGGCGTCGCTGCGCACCCGGGAGACCCTCGCCGCGACCGGCATCGTGGCGCCGGCCCGCTACGCCGACGAGATTTACGAGGCCTCGCCGGACGAGGTGCTCACCGAGATCCGGCGCACCTCTGCCGATGTCGCGACACTGCTGGTGGTGGGCCACTCACCCGGGATGCCCGCACTGGCCGTGCGGCTGACCGGCCGCACCGCCGACCCGGAGGCGGCGGCGCAGCTGTCCAGTCGCTTCCCGACCTCGGCGATGGCGGTGCTGGAGCTGCCCGCGGGTTCCGGCTGGGGCGTTCTCGGCCCGGGCGACGCGACGCTGATCGCCTTCCACGTGGCCCGTGGTGCCGACCGGGACTGAGCCCCGGGGTCAGTGCGGGTAGTTCTTGGCGACCCGGCGGCCGTGCTGGGCGATGTGGTAGGCCAGCACCTCGAGCAGCTTTCGCGCCCCGGCGCTGTCCCGGTTCGTGATGTAGTCCAGCACCAACCCGTCCAGGGTGGCCAGCATCAGCCGGGCCAACTGCCGCACGGGGAGCTCCCAGGTGATGCTGTGGATGCGCTCGAGCTCGTTCAGACGGTCCTCGACAGCCGTGAGGAACTCGTCGTACAGCGACCGACTCTCAGTCCCCGGAGTCTGCGTCCGCAACCCGGCGAGCGTCATGTGCTTGGTCGCCTGGTGGTCGTCGATCCGATCCTCGACGACCTCCCAGAACGCGAACAAGGCGAGACGCATCGACTCGGTGAGCGATCTGCGCCTCGACAGCGTCGCGTCGACGCTCTTGATCTGGCTGGAGACCAGCAAGGCGGCCACATCCAGGAACACCGCGTCCACCGAGGCGTAGAACTGGCTGAACTCGCCGTCCTGCAGGCCTGCCGCTGCGCTGATCGCCGGGATGGTCACGAGCGACATACCGCCCCCGTTGACCAGATCCACCGCGGCGCGGCGGATGTTCGCACCGGTGTCGGAGATGCTGTCGATTTCAGAGATTTCGCGCATGCCAGAAGGCGCGCTGAGAACGTGGTCCACCGTGTACTGCCCTTCGCGTCGCGCCATCACCCGGCACGACTGCTCCGCCGCGGAAGTCCCCCGCTGTTTGAAGGACCGCAAAGCTGGAATCACCCGTTCGGAGGTGATGGCGTCACATTACCTCGGTTAGCGATTTCTCCGTGACATTCTCCCGACATGGAAATCCGGTACACCGGCAGGATGGATCCCGTGCCACCACTCCACGACGACGATCAGGGTCTTGAGCTGCTCGGCGATCACTTCCGCTACGGGATCACCACTGCCGCAACGTGCATCGAGTCCCGGGAGGTCACCGGCGCGGGCGTCTCGATCTGGGATGTCTTCGCCGGCGCACCGGGGCGGGTGACGGATCACACATACCCCCGGGCGGGGCCGGATCATTTAACCCATTGGCGCGATGACGTGGCGCTGCTGGCGGGACTCGGTATCGACTCCTACCGGATGTCGGTGTCCTGGTCCGCACTCGCCGGGGAGGGTCCCGACGGACCTT
>JBDSLP010000210.1:0-4431 GCA_039916325.1 Nakamurella sp.
CCACTTAGATGAATGGGCGGAGCGTGAGGATGGCTCGATCTTCTCCGATCACGATGTCCGGGCGCGGCTGCTGCACAAGGGCTTCCCCAAGGTCGATCTGGAGTGGATGAAGTGCTCGCCTGTCGACGTCCAGGTCGTGATTACCGAATTGCGTACAGGGCAGCAGCTGATTGGCAACCACCATGAGACCTTCAGCATGCGACCAGAGCAGACCCAGGCGGTCAAGAAGACACACGCTTATTTCCACTCGATATGGAAGGAGGATATGCACGCGGTTCCTCGCTTCTTGTGGAACGCGAAGATGCGGTTTGGGAAGACTTTTGCGGCTTACCAGCTAGCTAAGAAACTGGGAGCCACCAAGGTGTTGGTTGTGACATTCAAACCTGCAGTCGAGCGGTCCGTCCCGGCCGAGGTCACCAGCTGATCGCCGCCGCGGCATCGAGGGGCCGGCGCTCGGTGAGTGCGCCGGCGGCCGACGGTTCGGCCACCACGTGCGAACGCAGCTCCCGGGACAGCGAGAGCTCCGTCCGGTCGGACAGTTCCGCCGCGGTGATGGAGTAGGTCTCGAACTCGGCGAAAGGGTCGGGTAGCACGCCGGGTTGCAGCTTCTGTGTGACCAGGAAGATCCGTACCCGGGGTACGCCATCGATCTCGTAGGCCAGCAGCTTCCAGAACTCCAACGGCACCTGCACTCCGCGGTAGGCGGGGTCGCCCGCGCCCAGTACCGGCCCGGCCAGCACGCTGGCCCGCTGTCGGTCCACCACCGCCAGCACGGCGATCTCCAACCGCCCCCACACCCCGTACCGCTGCGCCTGGTTGAAGTTGTCCATCTGCGGGGTGATGTTGGTGAAGAAGAACGAGTCGTGGTTGGCCCGTTCCGCCGCGTCGCGGGTCCCCCAGAGCAGGTCGGCCCGGCGGGCGAGATGCCCACGGTCGAGACGGTTCCGGTCGTAGACGGCGTCGAGGACCTGTCCGGACGCGGGCAGCCGTGGGTCGGGTCGGAACTTCTGGTCGTCCCGCGGGATGTCGTCGAATCGGGTGCTGCCGTCGATGTTCCAGGCGACCCAGCGCGCGAGCCGGCGCGATCGGCTCATCGCCAACGAGAAATGTTCGTAGTCCAGCACACTGCCGCCGCCGATCGGCGTCGCCAGGTCGCCCTGGATCGCTTTCCGTGCGGTGGGGAGGCGCACCGCGAACGGCAGGAACGCGGTGTCGAAGCCGGACCCGGTCGGCGTGGTCATCCGGTCCGCGCGTGAGCGGCCGCCCGCTCGACCTGGTCCGGCGTCGGGCGGACCCCGGTGTAGAGCTCGAACTGCTCGGCGGCCTGCAACGCCACGACCTCGGCACCGGTGATGACCCGGCGGTCGGCGGCCCGGGCGGCCAGGATCAGCGGCGTCTCCGACGGAGCGGCGACGACGTCGAACACCGTGGTGGCGGCGCCGACGGCGTCACCCGGCACCGGCATCTTGCCCTCACCGGTTCCGCCGGCCATTCCGACCGGGGTGGCGTTGATCAGCACCGACGGCCGCAGCGAACCGAGTTCGGCCTTCCATTCGTAGCCGTACCGCGCGGCGACAGCGGACCCGGTCGCCTCGGTGCGGGCCACCACCGTCCCGGTCTCGAAGCCGGCGTCGTGCAGCGCGGCCACGACCGCCTTGGCCATTCCGCCGCTGCCCAGCACCACGAAGTCGTCGTTGCGGTCGACCTCGTGGGACGCCAGCAGCGACGCAATGGCCAGGTAGTCGGTGTTGTAGGCCGTCAGCTGCCCGTCGGTGTTGACGATGGTGTTGACCGACTGGATGACCGCGGCCGACGGGCTCATCTCGTCCAGGAACGGAATGCACGCCTCCTTGAAGGGCATCGACACCGCCGCCCCGCGGATCGGCAACCCGCGGATGCCACGGATCGCGTCCTCCAGGTCCGTCGGGGCGAACGCCTTGTAGACGTAGTTCAGGTCCAACTCCTCGTACAGGAAGTTGTGGAACCGGGTTCCGTGGTTGCTCGGCCGGGCGGCGAGGGAGATGCAGAGCTGGGTGTCCTTGTTCAGGGTGCGTGCCATGCGGCTCATTGTGGTCGGCGACACCGACGGTCGCTCAGCGGACGTGCGGGGTCAGCGGGCCCAGGGCAGCGGGGCGTCGCCGAGCCGGCGGAGTGATGCCGTCAGTTGCCGGTCGTCGGCGGTGTGGACGGCGCACGTCGCCCACCCTCCCGAGGCGCCGGCCGGCAGCGGCAGGGTGGCGATCCCGACCTCACCGGACGCGTACCAGGCGTACACCGTCGACTCGACGACCAGCGAAGGGTCGCGGGCCAGACCGTCCCGCCCGGTCGCGCCGACCACCAGCGTCGCGCAGTCACGGTCGACCTCGTCCTGGGTGGCCGGCGAGCGGGCCGCCAGCTCGCGGTAGCCGAAGGCTTCCGCGGTGTGTGGGGCCGTGCAGGCGGTCTGGATCTCCGCCCCGGAAGAGCTGTCGAACGCGATCATGCAGCTACCGAGCTCAGCCGGGATCCCACCCTCCACGGACAGGTCGCTGAAGCGCCGGTCGAGCACACCGTCGGCGAGCCCGAGCGCGCACGCCGCCCAGCGCTGTCCAGCTGCGGCCTGTCGGCGGTCCGGTGCGAAGACGCCGGCCGTGGTGTTGACCATGGGCTGCCAGTGCGCGGCACCGAGGTCACCGCCCGTCCGCCAGAGCTCCTCGCCTGCGGTGGCGCATCGCGACATCAGTCCGTCGAGGGGTTGCGCTACGTCGGACGGATAGGTCGACGGCCCGGGTGGGTCCTCGACGCGGATGACCTCCGCCCGGTGTGGCTCCGTGCAGGGCACCACCGTGGCGGGTCCGAACGTCGCCAGTTCGCCGCCATCTGTGAGCCTGTAACCGACCACGGCCTCGAGGACACAGTCGCCGACGGTGGGCGGTGGGGCCGGCGGAGCGACCGCTGCGACCCCCTCCACGCGGGACGGGTTGAGGATCTTCGGAACCACCAGCGCGACGAACACCGCCATCACGAGAATCAGCCCCCCGCTGACCCGACGGTCCATCAGGGCGACGCTACTCGTGAGGCGCTGGTCCAGCCTGCCCGCGGGTAGCGTCGGGCGGGCCGCCGTTCAGGGCGGCCGGGGTGGGTGAGGGAACATGCAGGCCGACGACAGGGCCGCACTGCGGGCCGACTGCGGGTCGTGCGTCGGTCTCTGCTGCGTCGCGCCCACGTTCCGGCGCTCAGCCGACTTCGCTGTGGACAAACCCGCCGGCCGCCCCTGCCCGAATCTGCTGGTCGACTCCCGCTGCGGCATCCACACCGAACTGCGCACCCGGGGCTTTCCCGGATGTGTGGTCTTCGACTGCTTCGGGGCCGGCCAGCAGGTCACCCAGGTCACCTTCGCGGGCGCCGACTGGCGCACCGATCCCGGCACCGCCCGGGCCATGTTCGGGGCGTTCGGCGTGATGCGTGAGCTGCACGAATCGCTCTGGTACCTCGCGGAGGCGCAGACGCTCGTCGGCCCCGGGCCGCTCCGAGACGAAGCCGACCGGCTCATCGGACAGACCCATCGGCTGACCGGTTCCGACCCGGACACCCTCGCCGGCGTTGACCTGGCGGGCCTGGCGCGGCGGGTCGGCGACCTGCTCGGCCGGGTCAGTGGGCACCTCCGCGGTCCGGTTCCGACCCGCCAGCAACACCGCGGCGCGGATCTGGTCGGGAAGTCCTTCGCCGGGGCCGACCTCGTCCAGGCGGACCTCCGTGGGGCCTACCTCATCGGAGCGGATCTGTCGGGTGCCGACCTGTCCCGGGCGGATCTGCTGGGCGCCGATCTGCGGGGTGCCGAGCTGGCCGGTACCCGGTTGGGCACCGCTCTGTTCATGACCCAGTCGCAGCTCGAATCAGGCCACGGCGACGGGGCCACCACGTTCCCGGTCGCCCTGACCCGGCCGCGGCACTGGTCGAGGTGATGTCACCGGGTCGCTACGACCGGGTGGGCGGTGGCGATCCTCGGCGACCATCTGCAGAATCTGGCCGCGGTCGGGTCGGTCGGCGCCCCGCCGATGGCAGGATGACGGGCGTGACCCCGTCCGATTTCCCCGAGATCCCCGTCAGCCGGCTACCCGACGACGCCGTACTGCTCGACGTCCGGGAGGACGACGAATGGGCGGCCGGCCATGCGCCCGACGCCGTGCACCTCTCGATGACCACCCTCGCGGACCGGCTCGACGAGGTCCCCGAGGGAGATCCGATCTACGTGATCTGCCGCAGCGGCGGCCGGTCCGCGAGGGTCACCGCCTACCTCAACGGCAACGGTTGGGACGCGGTGAACGTCGACGGCGGAATGGGGATGTGGGAACGCCTCGGCAAGCCGCTGGTCTCCGAATCCAACCATCCGCCCCAGGTGATCTGAGCCGGTCGTGGACGCCTACCGGTGCTGGCGGTGCGGTGCGCCGC
>JBDSLP010000211.1:0-16370 GCA_039916325.1 Nakamurella sp.
GTCTCCGGGGCGTTCGACTCGCTGCTGGCGAAGTTGATCGTCACCGGGGCCGACCGCGATGAGGCGCTGGGACGTGCCCGCCGGGCGCTGGCCGAGCTGCGCATCGACGGGATGGCCACAGTGCTGCCGTTCCACCGCGCGGTCGTCGACGATCCGGCCTTCACCGCCGCGGACGGCGCGTTCGCGGTGCACACCCGCTGGATCGAGACGGAGTTCGAGAACAGCATCCCGCCCTTCGACGGGGCGACCTCGGCCGGCGAGCCGTCACCGCCGCGCCGCGAGGTCGTCGCGGAGGTCAACGGCCGCCGGGTCACGGTCGGTCTGCCGGGCGAACTGTTCACCGCAGCGCCGGCCGCGGCGACCGCCCGCCGGCCGTCCCGCCGCGCCGCCGCGTCCGCCGGAGCAGGTGGAGGGAACACCGTCACCGCTCCGATGCAGGGCACCGTGGTGGCCGTCGCCGTCGCGGTGGGTGACGTCGTGGAAGCCGGCGACCTGGTCGCCGTGGTCGAGGCGATGAAGATGGAGAACCCCGTCTCCGCTCCCCGGGCCGGCCTGATCGCCGCTGTCGAGGTCACGGTCGGGGCCGGGGTCAGCGCCGGTGCCGTCCTGGTCCGGCTCGCCGACGAGTCGAAGTAGGGAACCCACGATGACGCCCCGCCCCGACCCGTCCGACACACCGGCGCCGGCCGGCGCCGCCTCCTGGGAGCGGGCCGCCGCGAAGGTGCTCCGTCAGGCCGGTCAGCTGACCGAGGACGCCGACGCCGCGCAGGTCTGGGCGGCGTTGACCACCCACACCCTGGACGGCGTGCCGGTCCCCCCGCTGGGTACACCGGACCGGGCGATCCGGGTCGAGGTGCCGGCCGGGCGCCGCGGCCCCTGGGACATCCGCAGCTGGGTCCGGGTGACCGACCCTGCCGCGGCCGCCCGGGACGCACTCGCCGATCTGGCCAACGGCGCCGGGTCGGTGTGGCTGGACCTGACGGACGGGTCCGGGGCCGATCTGGCCGCAGCGTTGGACGGCGTGTTTCTCGACATGGTCCCGATCGTGCTGACTGCGGGTGAGGCCGGGCCCGCCGAGGCGCTGCTCCAGGTGTTTCGTGACTCCGGTGCCGGCCCACACCAGGGAAGCTGCCTCGGTCTCGACCCTGTCGGCCGCGCCGTCCGTGGTCAGGGACGCCCGGACCTCGGCGAGCTGGTGTCACCGGCCCGACAGGCGGCCGAGATGGGCATCCGGGCGGCGGTAGCGGACGGCACGGCCGCCCATGACGCCGGCGCAGGCGACGTGGGGGAGCTGGGATACGTACTCGCCACCGCGGTCGCCTACCTCAGGACCCTGGTCGACGTCGGCCACACCCCGGCCGCGGCGGCTGGACTCATCGAGTTCCGGCTGGCCGTCACCGACGATCAGTTCCCGACGATGGCGAAACTCCGTGCCGCCCGGCTGCTCTGGGCTCGGGTATTGGAACTGTGCGGGGTCGTCGACGTGGCCCAGTTCCAACACGCGGTGACCTCGGTTCCGATGATGACCCGGCACGACCCTTGGGTGAACCTGCTCCGCACCACCGTCGCGGGGGTCGCCGCCGGCGTCGGCGGTGCGGACGCGATCACCGTGCTGCCGTTCGACCTGCGGCTGGGTACCCCCGACGCCGACGGCCGGCGGCTGGCGACCAACCTGTCGGCGCTGCTGCTGGACGAGGCCCACCTCGCCGTGGTCGCCGACCCGGCCGCCGGTTCCTACGCCCTGGACACCCTGACCGCCGCGACTGCCGATGCCGGATGGCAGGAGTTCCGTCGCCTCGAGGCTGCCGGCGGGGTGGTGGCCGCCTGGACCGACGGCACGTTGGCCGCGGGGTTCGACGCGACGGCCGCGGTCCGGAGCGGGCGCGTCGCCACCCGGCGGCAGCCGGTGACCGGGGTCAGCACATTCCCGAACCTGCACGAGAAACTGCCGTCGCGGCCGGTGGACGGGCCGTTGCCGCCCTCGTGGGCGCAGGCCTACGAGGCGTTCCGAGACCACCCGGCGACCCGCCCCGTCCTCGTCGCCGTGGTGGGCAGCCGGGCCGCCGCCGCCGCCCGGGTCGGTTTCCTGGTGCCGGCCCTGGCCGCCGGCGGTGTCGACGTGGTCACGGTCGTCGTCACCGATAGCGACACCGCGGTGCAGGCCTGGCGGGAGGCGGGTAGTCCGCCGGTGGTCGCCCTCGCCGGTAACGAGACCGCCTACGCCGAAGATGGTCTCGCGCTGGCCGGAGCCTTCCGAGCGGCTGGGGTCCGCCGGCTGGTCCTGGCCGGTCGACCACGGGGCCCACTGGCCGCGGCGGTGGACGACGCACTCGCCGAGGGCGACGACCTGGTGGCCTTCCTGGCCCGGACCCGGCAGGCGCTCGAAGCGGAGGAGACCAGATGAGCATCCCGTCGAACTTCACCGATGTGGTCTGGCAACCGCCCGCCGCAGCCGCTCCGACTGCCCCGGCGGGCGAGGCCTGGGAGTCGCCGGAGGGGATCGCTGTCCGGTCCCGGTACACGGCTGCCGACCTCGTGGTCGTCGAGAACCTTGACACCTATCCCGGTCTCGCGCCGTTCCTCCGTGGCCCGTACCCCACCATGTACACCACCCAGCCGTGGACCATCCGCCAGTACGCCGGCTTCTCCACGGCCGCCGAGTCCAACGCCTTCTACCGGCGGAACCTCGCCGCGGGCCAGAAGGGCCTGTCGGTGGCGTTCGACCTGCCGACCCACCGCGGTTACGACTCCGACCATCCCCGGGTGGCCGGCGACGTCGGGATGGCCGGGGTGGCCATCGACTCCATCCTGGACATGCGGCAACTGTTCGACAGCATCCCGCTCGGCGAGATCAGTGTGTCGATGACGATGAACGGCGCGGTGCTGCCCGTCCTCGCGCTCTACATCGTCGCCGCCGAGGAGCAGGGCGTGGCGCCGGAGCAGCTGGCCGGGACCATCCAGAACGACATCCTCAAAGAATTCATGGTCCGTAACACCTACATCTACCCGCCGGCTCCGTCGCTGCGGATCATCGCCGACATCTTCGCCTTCACAGCGTCGAGAATGCCCCGCTTCAACTCGATCTCGATCTCGGGCTACCACATGCAGGAGGCCGGTGCGACGGCCGATCTGGAGCTGGCCTACACCCTGGCCGACGGGATCGAGTACCTGCGGACCGGAGTCGCTGCGGGGCTCGGCGTCGACAGCTTCGCGCCCCGGCTCAGCTTCTTCTGGGCGGTCGGGATGAACTATTTCATGGAGATCGCAAAACAGCGGGCGGCGCGGGCGATCTGGTCGTCGCTGCTCGCCGATCTCGGCGCGAAGAACCCGAAATCGCTGTCGCTGCGGGCTCATTCGCAGACGTCGGGTTGGTCCCTGACCGCCCAGGACCCGTTCAACAACGTCGCCCGCACCTGTCTCGAGGCGATGGCCGCCACCCAGGGGCACACCCAGTCGCTGCACACCAACGCCCTCGACGAGGCGATCGCGCTGCCCACCGACTTCTCCGCCCGGATCGCCCGCAACACCCAGCTGCTGCTGCAGCAGGAGTCCGGTACCACCGCGATCATCGACCCCTGGGGTGGCTCGTACTACGTCGAGCGACTCACCCATGACCTGACCGAGCGGGTCCGACAGCATCTGGCCGAAGTGGCGACGGCCGGCGGGATGGCCCTGGCCATCGAGGCCGGCATTCCCAAGATGCGTATCGAGGAGGCCGCAGCCCGGACCCAGGCGCGCATCGACGCCGGCAGCCAGGTCGTCGTCGGGGTGAACGCCCACCGAGCGACCGGCGGACACGACCTGGACGTGCACCGGGTCGACAACGCCGCGGTCCGGGCCGCGCAGCTGGCCAAGCTGGAACGGCTGCGGGCCGAGCGCGACCCGGCTTCGGTGGCGAGCACGCTGGCGGCGTTGACGGCTGCTGCGGCGATCACCCCGGCGGCCGGAGACCTCACCCACAACCTGCTGGCCCGGGCGGTCGACGCGGCCCGGGCGCACGCCACCGTCGGCGAGATCTCCGACGCGCTGGAGAAGGTCTACGGCCGACACACCGCCGTGGTCCGGACGATTTCCGGGGTGTACCGGGCCGAGGCGGGACAGTCGACGCAGGTCGCGGCCGTGCTTACGGCGACGGCGGCGTTCGCCGAGGCCGAGGGTCGCCGACCGCGAATTCTGGTCGCCAAGATCGGTCAGGACGGCCACGACCGGGGCCAGAAGGTGATCGTCACCGCGTTCGCCGATCTCGGGTTCGACGTGGACGTCGGACCGTTGTTCGCCACCCCTGACGAGGTCGCCCGGCAGGCGGTCGACAACGACGTGCATATCGTCGGTGTCAGCTCCCTGGCCGCCGGCCACCTGACCCTGGTACCGGCCCTGAAGGCGGCCCTCACGGCGCAGGGGCGGCCGGACATCATGATCGTGGTCGGCGGGGTGGTGCCGCCCGCGGACATCCCCGCAGTTCACGAGGCCGGAGCGGCGGCGGTGTTCGGGCCGGGCACGGTGATCCCGACCGCGGCCCTGGAACTGCTGCGCGAACTCGGGACGCACCTGCACCACCCCGTCCCGGATGGGTGATCCGATGACCGACCCGCTGCCCGCTGCGGTGGCCGCGGTCCTGGCTGGACAGGTCCGGGGTGGTTCGCGCGGTGCGCTGGCCCGGGCGGTGACGCTGGTCGAATCGACCCGGGTCGACCACCGCGCCCAGGCCCGCGAGCTGGTCGGGCTGCTGGCGGCCGCGGTCCGCGATGACCCGCCGGCCGTCCGGATCGGGTTGTCCGGCACGCCCGGGGCGGGCAAGTCCACCCTCATCGAGCGTCTCGGCGGCGCGCTGACCGACCGGGGGCACCGGGTCGGGGTGCTCGCCGTGGATCCGTCGAGCCCACGGACCGGCGGCTCGGTACTGGGCGACAAGACGCGGATGCCCACCCTGGCGACCGACCCGAACGCCTACATCCGGCCGTCGCCGACCGCCGGCACGCTCGGTGGCGTGACCCGCGCCACCGCCCAGGCCATCACGGTGCTGGAGGGGGCCGGCTACGACGTCGTCATCGTCGAGACGGTCGGCGTCGGGCAGTCCGAGGCCGCGGTCGCCCAGATGGTCGACAGCTTCGTCCTGCTCGGGCTGGCACGTGCCGGCGACCAGCTGCAGGGCATCAAGAAGGGCGTCCTGGAAATCGCCGACGTGGTGGCGATCAACAAGGCCGACGGTGACCGGGCGGTCGAGGCCCGCTCCGCCGCAGGGGAACTCGCAGGCGCGCTGCGACTGGTGCGTTCCGGGCCGGATGCGTGGCTGCCGCCGGTGATCACCTGTTCGGGACTCACCGGCGACGGCCTCGACCGGCTCTGGCAGGCCGTCCTGGACCATCGCGAACACCTCGGCGGCGTCGGACTGTCGAATCTCCGGGCCGAGCAGCGCTGGGAGCTGGTGCGGGCGCTGGTCCGGGACGACCTCGACCAACGCTGGGCCCGGTCCGCGCCGGTGATCGCCCTCCGGGATGACGTCCGGGCCGCGGTGGTCCGGGGCGAGCTGTCGGCGCCGGCCGCCGCGGACACCCTGATGGCCGCATTCCTGGGCAGCTCGTGAGGACCGACCGCGGCGGCGCGGACCCGGACATGACTACCCGACGAAGAACCCCCGACACGGAGACCCGATGACCACCGAACCCTCGCCCCATGCCCGGTCCCTACTCGCCGACGCGGTCATCGACCACGTGGGCATCGCGGTCCCCGATCTCGAGGCGGCGATCGACTTCCACGTCCGGGTCCTCGGTGGTCGGTTGGTGCACCGGGAGGAGAACGCCGAGCAGGGCGTCGTGGAGGCGATGATCGCCTTCGACGCGGCTGGGGACGGGTCGACCCGGATCCAGCTGCTGGCGCCGCTCACTCCGGAGTCGACGATCGCGACGTTCCTGGACCGCCGGGGTCCCGGTCTTCAACAGCTGGCTTTGCGGGTTCCCGACCTCGACGCGGCCGTGACCACTCTCCGGGCGGCCGGGTTGCGGCTGCTGTACGACACGCCACGGCGCGGAACGGCGGGATCCCGGATCAATTTCGTCCACCCCCGGGACGCCGGAGGCGTCCTGCTGGAACTGGTGGAACCGGCCTCATCCCCCTGACCGCAGCTACTGAGTCGAAGTCATCGAGCGCGTGACGGATGACGGGCTCATGATGGGCGCTGACACTCACACCCGTTGGGGGCGCTCGATGACGAACGTGCCGGCACACAAAGGGTCCCGCCTGACCGGGCGGGACCGGGCCGATCTCGCAGCCGAGGTCTGCCGCCGGTACCAGAACGGCGAGTCGATCCGGACGCTGGCGGCGGTGACCGGCCGGTCCTACGGCTTCGTGCACGGAGTCCTGGTCGACGGCCGTGTGTCGCTGCGCGGGAGGGGCGGCTCGACCCGGCGTCGGACGACGGCCTGACCGGAACCTGACTGCGTGCCGTCAGCGCGGCATCCCGGGCAGGTCACCGACATTCGGCATGCGTCCGTCACCACGGGGGAAGTCACCGTCGGTGAACAGGTCACCGCCGGCGGACAGGGCCGCGACGACGGCAAGGACCACAAGCGCGGTAGCAATCCCGAGCCGGAGCCGGCGGTGCCGGCCGGTACCGCCGACGAACAGGATCAGTGCCGCGAACGCCCGCAGCAGCGTGTGCTGCAACGCCGAACCCCTGTGACGCCAGCCGGTCCCGGACATCCGGGTAGGCGACTTCCGTGTCGCCCTCGAGCGCGAAGGACGTTCGGGCTCGGCCGGCGGCAGGTCGGCGGTCAACGGCGGCAGTTGGGCATGATGAGTGGCCGTGTACGCGGCCTCCATCCGGACGCTGCCCTCCTGCGTCGTCAGCAGGCCCCGGGCGACGGCATCCTGCAGGACCATCACGGTCAGCTGGCGGTCGGCGTCCGAGGCGCGGAAGCCCCGCCCGGCAGCTGCGGTACGAGCATCCACGGTCGGATCGGGTCGGACGTCGTCGGCGACGGGGTGGGACACGGGCAGACTCCTCGGGCACAGTAGCGCGTAGCGGTGAGCGCGCCTCGTGCCCCTGATCGTGCGCTGTCCGGGTAAGAACCCGGTCAGGGCGAGGTAGGGCCGGGGTGAGTCACCCCCGGCCCGGCTCCACACCTTTGGGACCGACGGTCAGAGCGCGCCCTTGGCCGAGCCGACGGGCCGCGGCGCAAGCACGGTCACCACGGTCTTGCCGCCGAGCAGCTCCTGGACCTGTTCGTTCATCTCGTTCATGGCCGGGCTCGACAGGTGCGCCTGGTGGGCCGCGGCGTCGGACCATTTCTCGATCATCACGATGGTGTCGGCCTCCGTGTGCATCGCATAGAGCTCGCAGCCCTGGTCCTCCTCGTGCACCCGGACGATGGTCTTCTCGAACAGCGAGACAACGGCATCGAAGGACCCGGACTTCGGGTGGATGGTGGCAACGACGACGACGGTCATGACGATTCCTCTCGGTCGGTGGCCGCGGGCAGGTGCCCACCGCCACGGGTGGGTCGTTCGGCCGGTGAGACCGCGAACCCGTGCGGGTAATCACTACCCAGTGCGGCACGAACCCGGACCATCCGCGGAGCGCGCCCTCGATGTCGTAGCGTGCTGGGTCGATGGCGTGACGAAGACCGATCGTCGCGCGAGGAGGGAGCTCTACTGTGACCATGCCGATCGGGACGCTGCTGATCTTCGGGGCCAGCGGTGATCTGGCCAACCGTCTGTTGCTACCCGCGCTCGGTCAGCTGCTGTCCAGCTCCGTGGGGCCGGACTCGCTCACCGTGGTCGGCGCCGGATCGGAGGACTGGACCGACGCGGTCTGGCGTGACCACGTGCGTGCCGCCTTCGCCGCCGTGCATGCCGGCGGGCCGCGAGCGGACGCCATCCTGGCCGAAACCCGTTACTTCCGTGCCGATGTCACCGACGCCGCCGATCTGCAGCACCTGCTGTCGATGTGCAACGGCGCCCCGGCCATCTACTTCGCCCTGCCGCCCGCGGTGACCGCCCGATCGTGTGCGGCGATGAAGGACCTGGCACTGCCGGCCCACACCGCACTGGTGCTGGAAAAGCCGTTCGGCGTCGACGAGGCCACCGCCGCCGTGCTGAACCAGGAACTTACCGCTCTCGTCCCGGAAGCTCAGATCCACCGGGTCGACCACTTTCTGGCGAAGACGACCGTGCTCAACATCCTCGGGCTGCGGTTCACCAACCGGATCTTCGAGCCGCTGTGGAACTCCGACCACATCGAGCGGGTGGACATCGTCTTCGACGAGCCGCTGGCCCTGGAGGACCGGGCCCGCTACTACGACGGCGCCGGCGCCCTCGTCGACATGATCCAGAGTCACCTCCTGCAGGTCATGGCGGTGGTCGCGATGGATCCGCCGATGAGCATCGACGCCCGGGATCTGCGCGAGCGCAAGCAGGAGGTGATGCGGGCGACGAAGGTCTGGGGTGGTGACCCGGTCGCGGCCGGACGACGGGCCCGGTACACCGCCGGCGTCATCGACGGCCGGGAGCTGCCGGCCTACGTCGACGAGGCCGGGGTCGACCCGTCCCGGAACACCGAGACGCTCGCCGAGGTCACCCTGCAGATCGACAGCTGGCGCTGGTCCGGGGTGCCGTTCCGACTGCGGTCGGGTAAGGCCATCGGTGACCTGCGGAAGGAGATCGTGATCACCTTCAAACCGGTACCGCGACGCATCCCGGGGCTGTACGGGACGGCGGCGCCGACCCAGCTACGCATCTCGCTCGGTCCGGAGAAGATCCAACTCGACATCAACGTCAACGGTCCGGATGAGCCCTTCGAGCTGGATCGCGAGCATCTGGTCGCCGAGTTCCGGACCGGTCGACTGCCCGCCTACGGCGAGGTCCTGGACGCGGTGTTCCGCGGCGACCCGACGCTGTCCGTACGGGCCGACACCGCCGAGGAGTGCTGGCGCATCGTTGATCCGGTGTTGGCCGCCTGGAAGGCCGGCGAGGTGCCGATAGCGGACTACCCGGCGGGCAGCAGCGGTCCGGCGTCATGGTCGGACCCCTCGGAGCCGGCGGCGGTCAGCGTTCCGGACACTTCCGGGCGCTGACCCGGGTGGTGTTCCTGCGCTCCGACGGACGTCCTCAGCGCCGCACCCGCACCGAGTCCTCGATCAGGTCGAGCACCGGTCCGAGTCCGTCCACCGGTCGACCGGACGCCAACCGGGACACCAGCCCGTCCAGAACGAGCTCCAGATAGTCTGCCAGCACCTTCACGTCGACATCGGCCCGGAGCACGCCGAGGTCACGCTGCCGGCGCAGGCGGTCCCGGGTGGCGCTTCGGATGGTGCCTTCCCGCTCGGCCCAGTCATCCCGGAAAACGGGGTCGGTACGCAGTCGACGGGTGATCTCGAGTTGGGTCCCGAGCCAGCCGGCGTCGCGCTCCGACAGCAGGTCCCGCATGACCTGGACCAGACCCTGGTCGGTGACGACCTGGACCATCTCGGCCGCATCCTGCTCGGCCAGGGCCATGAACAGCGCCGGCTTGTCGGTGAAGTGGTGGAAGATGGCCCCGCGCGACAACCCGATCGCGTCCTCCAGGACGCGGACGGTGGCCCCCTCGTACCCGTGCCGCGCGAACGCGGCACGGGCTCCGTCGAGGATCTGTCGGCGGCGGGACTCGAGGCGCTCCCGGCTGACCCGAGGCACCGCGGTCCGTCTCGCCGAACCGCCGCTACTTCGAGGCCGCGAGCAGGTTGCGCAGTACGTACTGCATGATCCCGCCGTTGCGGTAGTAGTCGGCCTCCCCGGGGGTGTCGATGCGGACCTTCGCCGCGAACACGATGGGCGCCGCGGTGGGGTCGACCGGGGTCGCCGTGACGGTCACCGACTTCGGTGTGCTGCCCTCGTTCAGGGCGGCGATGCCACTGAAGTCGAAAGTCTCGGTGCCGGTCAGACCCAACGTTTCGGCTGTCTCTCCGGACGGGAACTGCAGCGGGATGACACCCATGCCGATCAGGTTGGAGCGGTGGATCCGTTCGTACGAGACGGCGATGACGGCCTTCACGCCCAGCAGCGCCGTGCCCTTGGCGGCCCAGTCACGCGACGAACCGGATCCGTACTCGGCCCCGGCCAGGATGACCAGCGGGATGCCCGCGGCCTGGTAGGCGGCGGATGCGTCGTAGATGAACGTCTGCTCCCCGTCAGCCAGGAAGTTCCGGGTATAGCCGCCTTCGACGTCGTCGAGCAACTGATTGCGCAGCCGGATGTTGGCGAAGGTGCCGCGGATCATCACCTCGTGGTTACCCCGCCGCGAGCCGTAGGAGTTGAAGTCCTTGCGGGTCACCCCGTGGTCGGTCAGGTACTGCGCGGCCGGCGTACCGGCCTTGATGTTGCCGGCCGGGGAGATGTGGTCGGTGGTGACTGAGTCGCCCAGCTTGGCCAACACGCGGGCACCCGAAATGTCCTGCACCGGAGCGGGTGTCGCGGGCATTCCGTCGAAGTACGGGGGCTTGCGGACGTAGGTGGAGTCGGCGTCCCACTCGAAGACCTTGCCGGTCGGGGTGGGCAGGGACTGCCAACGCTGGTCACCGGCGAAGACATCGGCGTAGCCACGGGTGAACATCTCCTGGTTGATCGCCGAGGCGATGACCTCCTCGACCTCCCTCGGGGACGGCCAGATGTCCTTCAGGTACACCGGGTTACCGTCCGTGTCGTCACCCAGCGAGTCCGCGGTGATGTCGATGTCCATCGAGCCGGCGATCGCGTAGGCGACCACCAGCGGCGGTGAGGCCAGGTAGTTCATCTTGATGTCGGGGTTGATCCGACCCTCGAAGTTGCGGTTGCCCGACAGCACCGAGACGACCGCGAGGTCGGCCTCGTTGATCGCGGCGGAGATCTCGTCCTGCAGCGGACCGGAGTTGCCGATGCAGGTCATACAGCCGAAGCCGGCCAGGGCGAAGCCGAGCTTCTCCATGTAGGGCATCAGACCGGCCCGTTCGTAGTAGTCCATGACGACCTGCGAGCCGGGGGAGAGGGTGGTCTTGACCCAGGGCTTGCGGGTCAGGCCCTTCTCCACCGCCTTCTTCGCGAGCAGCGCCGCCCCGATCATCACCTGCGGGTTGCTGGTGTTGGTGCAGGACGTGATCGCGGCGACGGCGACGTGGCCGTGGTCGATCTCGAAGGTCTGACCGTCCATCGTGACGCTGGTCGGCTTCGAGGCGCGACTGCCCTTGAACGGTGAGCTGCCGGGGGTGTTGCCGTTGGTGGGCTCCGACGAGGCGGTGGCGTGCGAGAGCTCGTGCGACGGCGGGTCCGAGGCCGGGAAGGTCTCCAGCAGCGACTCGTCGACCGAGTCCAGGTCGTCCTTGCCGACGTAGGCCTGCAGCGCCGTGCGGAACATCGGGACCGACTCGGAAAGGATGACGCGGTCCTGGGGCCGCTTCGGGCCGGCGATCGACGGCACGATGGTGCCGAGGTCCAGCTCCAGGTACTCGGAGAACACCGGCTCCTGGGCGGCGTCGTGCCATAGGCCCTGGGCCTTCGCGTAGGTTTCGACCAGTGCCAGCGACTCCGCCGACCGGCCGGTGAGGCGCAGGTAGGAGATGGTCTCCTCGTCGATCGGGAACATCGCCGCGGTGGAGCCGAACTCGGGGCTCATGTTGCCGATGGTGGCGCGATTGGCCAGCGGCACCGCCGCGACGCCGTCGCCGTAGAACTCGACGAACTTGCCGACCACGCCGTGCTTACGCAGCATCTCGGTGATGGTGAGGACCAGGTCGGTGGCGGTGGTGCCGTCCGGCAGCGACCCGCTGAGCTTGAAACCGACGACCCGGGGGATCAGCATGGAGACGGGCTGGCCCAGCATGGCCGCCTCCGCCTCGATGCCGCCGACGCCCCAGCCCAGCACGCCCAGGCCGTTGACCATGGTGGTGTGCGAGTCGGTGCCGACCAGCGTGTCCGGGTAGGCCTGACCGTTGCGGACCATCACGGTGCGGGCCAGGAATTCGATGTTGACCTGGTGGACGATGCCGGTACCCGGCGGGACGACCTTGAACTCGCTGAACGCCGTCTGGCCCCAGCGCAGGAACTGGTACCGCTCACGGTTGCGCTCGTACTCGAGTGCCACGTTGCGCTCGAAGGCATCGGGGGAGCCGAAGACGTCGGCGATGACGGAGTGGTCGATGACCATCTCGGCCGGGGCCAACGGGTTGATCCGGTTCGGGTCGCCGCCGAGGTCGGCCATCGCCTCGCGCATGGTGGCCAGGTCGACGATGCAGGGCACCCCGGTGAAGTCCTGCATGATGACACGCGCCGGGGTGAACTGGATCTCGGTATCGGGCTCGGCCGCCGGGTCCCAGTTGGCCAGCGCAGTGATGTGACCTGCGGTGATGTTCGCGCCATCCTCGGTTCGCAGCAGATTCTCCAGCAGCACCTTCAGCGAATACGGCAGCTTCGCGGCGTTCTCCAGGCCCGGGACGCCGGCGATCCTGAAGTACTCGTAGGACTGCTCGCCGGCCTCGCTGGTGACGACCAGGATGTCCTTGGCGCCGAAGCTGTCGGGGTGCGTGGTCGTCGATCCGGTCACGTCGTTCTCATCTCTGTGTCGGGGTGGTCGAGTCGGCGCGACGGGACCTGACCACGCAAACCGTACGCTTGTCCTGTATTGCCGGCAAGTCGGCGGGTGACGGGTCGCGCAGCCCCCGTACCGTGTCCTCCCATGACCGCACCCGTGGCGCCACTGACCGGAATTCCGTGCCCCACGCGTGTCTGGGTCGACCGCGCCATCCGCACCGTGGAGGCCGACGCGAACCGCAGCGCCGACACCCACCTGCACGTCTACCCGCTTCCCGCGGACTGGGGGATCGAGCTCTACCTCAAGGACGAGTCGGTCCACCCCACCGGCAGCCTGAAGCACCGGCTGGCGCGCTCGTTGTTCCTGTATGCGCTGGTCAACGGCTGGATCACGGAGGGCACCACCGTGGTCGAGGCGTCTTCCGGATCGACCGCCGTCTCCGAGGCCTATTTCGCCGAGCTGCTGGGCCTGCCGTTCGTCGCGGTCATGCCGCGGCGGACCAGCGTGGCGAAGATCGCGCTCATCGAGGCGGCCGGCGGCAGGTGCCACTTCGTCGACGACCCCGGCGCCATCTACGCCGAGGCACGGCGGGTCGCCGACGCCGCCGGCGGCCATTACATGGATCAGTTCACCTACTCCGAGCGGGCCACCGACTGGCGGGGGAACAACAACATCGCCGAATCGATCTTCGGCCAGCTGGCGCTGGAGCCGCATCCCATCCCCAGCTGGATTGTTGTCGGGGCCGGAACCGGGGGCACCAGCGCGACCATCGGTCGCTTCCTGCGCTACCGCCGGCACCCCACCCAGCTGGTCGTGGTCGACCCGGAGAACTCGTCGTTCTACCACGGCTGGAAGACCGGCGATGCGACGTACAGCACCGGGACCGGCTCCCGCATCGAGGGCATCGGCCGGCCTCGGGTGGAGCCGTCGTTCCTGCCCTCGGTGATCGACCTGATGGAGCAGGTGCCCGACGCCGCGTCCATCGCCGCGATGCGCTTCCTGCTCGAGAAGACCGGCCGGCGGGCGGGCGGGTCCACCGGTACCAATCTCTGGGCGGCCCTGGGCCTCGCCGCCCGGATGCGTACGGCGGGCCACCGGGGGAGCATCGTCACGTTGATCTGCGACGGCGGCGACCGCTACGCCGGTACCTACTACGACGACGCCTGGGTCGCCGCCAACGGTCTGGATCTCGCGCCCTACCAGGAGACGCTGCGCCGGTTCCACGACACCGGTGTCTGGTTGCTCCCGCCGGCCTGAATCATCTTCGCCGGATGCCGGCAAGGCCCGACCCCGTGGTTCCGGGGCCGGGCCTTGTTGCCTGCAGCGCAGAGCTGCGAACTGGTGGAGCGGACGAGCTACTGCTGCAGCAACTCGATGACCATCTCGATGTCGCGCTGCTCCATGCCGCCGAACAGGGTGGTGAAGATACCGCTGTAGCTGCGCAACGGGCTGACGTACCAGGATCCGTCGACCTCGGTGGTGACGACGCCCAACCCGAGCGCCGCTTTCAGCATCCGCTGCACGAAGTCGGGCATGTTCGGGTGGACGTCCGCCAACTGCCCGGTCCCGATCAGCTCGGCGATGCTGTCGGCGTTGAACGTCTGGGTGTCGGAACCGGTGGTCACCGTGACCGAACCGGCCGACTGGTCGATCGCGATGCTGCCGCTGTCACTCCCCGAGGTGAAGGAGAGCGTCTTGATGGAAAGCAGCTTCCCGCCGGTCACGTCGCTCTCGTTCCACTGGGCGTCGACCGTGACGTCGGCGGCACTGGATCCGGTGCCGATCGCGTCGACGATCTTCTTGCCGTAGGTGTGCACCGCGGCCATCTCGTCCGGCGGTAGCAGCTCGATGACCGACGTGGCGTCCTGGGCGATGACGGCCTGGATCATCCCGTCCACCGCCTCGGCGGGCGAGCCTGCACCCTTGCCGACGATGGCGTCACCGCTGGTCACGGCGCCGATACCGGCGTCCTGGGCCCAGTAGTCGGCAGCGGTGTAGAAGAGGCTGGGGTACCAGGTGCCGTCCCGCCGCACGGTCGAGATCCGGATCGGTTCTCCGTTGTTGTCGTCACGGATGACCTGCGCGATGTCGATCACCGTGGGCGCGGTGGTCGACGTCATCGGGATGTCCGCCGTCGAGGCCTTCGCCGAGATCGCGTCGACCAACTGGCGGTACAGGTCCGTCTGGGTTCCTGTGTTCACGGACGGGTTGATGGTCAGCGTGCCGCCGGTGAGCTTGACGATGGTCAGGTCCGGTAGGGGCTTCTCCTCGGCAGCGTCGTCGAAGGTGATTCCCTTGATGCTGATGTTCATCCCGGTCGCGTTGTCGACCGTGGCGTCCTGGGTGACCAGGCCGAGCCGCTTGAACTGATCGATGACGTCGGTGGCGAAGTCGTTGACGAATCGGGCCTCGACAGGGTCGAAGGTGTCGGTCAGGCCGATCAGATCGCCGTTGTCGACATCGGCGAAGAGCTGGGCCGCGGCCGCCTCGGGGGTGGCCTGGCCGCCGCCGCCGCTGTTCCTGATCGCGAAGAACCAGACCCCGAGGCCGGCCACCAGGGCGACCACGACCGCCATCGCGGTGATGAGAACGCCCTTGTTCTTCCTCGGCTTGCCGGCGCCCGGGACCGGGGGGGTCATCGGGTAGCCGTAGCCCTGCGGCGGCTGGACGCCGTCCGGGGCCCACTGCGGTGGTTGGCCGTACGGTGGCTGGCCGTGTCCAGGCTGGCCGTACTGGGGCTCACCGTATTGGGGCTGACCGTACTGATCAGGCTGGCCGTACTGGGGCTGACCGTACTGGGGCTGACCGTACTGATCAGGCTGTCCGTACTGGGGCTGACCATACTGACCAGCCTGACCTGGCCCGGGCTGACCCCACGGCTGCGGCGGCGGGTCTCCCTGGTTCCAGGACTGCCGCGGCTGAGCCGGGTCGTGCGGATCGTTCGGTGAACCCATGGCTGGAGTAGCTCCCCTCGTCCACCGGGTGGACGTCGTTCATTGCTGTGCGTGGCTGCGGTGATGCGGGTTCAGTTTCCCTCATCCGACTGAATCGGGAGGGTGGTTCGCGGCACCCGGGGGTGAATTTCTTCGCAGGATCGCCACACTGGCGATCAGGACCACCCCCGCTCCGGCGGCGGTCAGCAGCGGCCCGATCAGCAGACCGGACAGCATCACCGAGTCGAGCCGGACGACCAGGACCAGGCCGCCGAGGGCCACCAGCCCCGTGAGCCCGGCGAGGACCGCGGCCAGCCATCCCGCGATCCAGGGCCGCCCCAGGATCATCACGACCACGGCCACCGCCCAGAGCAGACCCAGGTACGGCCACGCCCGCAGCGGTGCCTCCACCCAGTCGGCCGCCTGGAGCCGACGCACGCCGACCCCGGCCAGTTCGTAGCTGTTGCGGCTGATCCGACCCGAACGTAGCCAGGGGAGGAAGGTGCCGACGAGCATCACGACGATGCCGCCGGTCCACGCCCGGTGCCAGCCCGGAAGGAGGCCGGCGCGGTGCGGTTCGGGGACGAGAGGGCCGGGTGGCACCCAGGGGGACGGTGCGGGTCCGGACATCCGCTCATTCTGACTGACCGTGGGCTCGCCGTGGCCGCCGCCGGACTCCGGACGAACCCGCCGAGTTGACCCGCCAGGTGGTATTCGCGTTCGAAGGGGGGCTTCGATCATCGCGGTCACGGAGCGTGGTCGGTCACGAGCAGAGACCAATCGTGAATATTGTCCGGTTTAAGATTGATGGGACCGAAGATGTGAACGAGACAGCTGGCTGATGAGGGTGATCAAGTGGCATCTTCATGGCGAAGCGCGTCACATTGATATGCGTCGTCGGT
>JBDSLP010000212.1:0-2959 GCA_039916325.1 Nakamurella sp.
GACGCCGACACCGTGGTCGCGGTGCGTCTGGCGTACGTCGAGGTGGCGGCGGCGGTGGCTCGAGCTCGCCGATCGGGTCGGCTGAGCGAGCTTGATCACCGCCGGAGTGTGCAGGCCCTTGACCTGCTGTGGTCGCAGATCGACGTCGTGGAGATCGACGACCCGCTGATCAGGCGCGCGGCGGAGCTGGCCGAGCTGCTGGGGCTTCGCGGGTACGACGCGGTTCACTGTGCGGCGGCTGAGCGGCTCGATGACCCTTCGCTGGTTGCAGCCACGGGGGACCGTCAACTGCTTCAGACGTGGGGCGACCTCGGCGTCGCAACATACGACACCAACGCGCCGGGACCTGAGCCGATCTGCTGACCCAGCGCTCGGCCTCTCTGATCAGGTTTCCCAGCGTCGAACATGACCGAGAGGGAATATCCAGGGCTTGCTGTCGACATCGATTTGACTATTCGTCGGGCTTTCGTCGCGGACACGCGTTGCTCGGGGGCCGGTGCGGTCGACGGAAATTCCCGATTGTTCCCCGGTGATGCGGTTTCCGAGATCACCCGGCTAAAGGCCGAGGACGGCGGTCCGATGGACATCGGCGGCGCCACCCTCGCCGCGTCGGCGATGCGGGCCGGGCTGATTGACGAATACGTGTTGGTGACCGCACCGGTTCTGGTGGGCAGCGGTATGTCGTTCTTCACGTCTCTGGACACCTGGGTGAACCTCACCCTGGTGGAGACCCGGACGTTCCCCGGCGGTGTGCTCCTGACCCGGTACGAGACCAGGCGCTAACCACTCGACGCTCGGTCGACGCCGGGTCAGGCCCGGGCCGCGCGGCCAACCCCGACTTCGTTCAGTCGGGAGCCCTCTCGATCAACCTCTCGACGGCGCTTTCGAGCCGGGGCAGGTCATGGGCGCGTCGAAGACGGGGCCGTCCGACAGCTGACCGTGAGCGAGATGGTCACCGTTAGCTGTGAGAGCCGCGACGGTGTCGTCCAGTCGTTGCCGCTGGTGACGGCTCACAGCAACACCACGTCGGCTAGCACCGCGTCCCGTACGGCGGGCTTGAGACCTGACTTAGGTCACCGAATCGGACATTCGCCGGTTGCGGGCCTGTGACCTGCGGGTTCGGGTCCGTTGTGGTCGGATTCTGGGCACTAATTTCGGGCCGTAGAGTGGCCCGATGGTGCACGTTCGGACGGTGAAGACCGCGTCGGGGGCTCGGGCGGTGCAGATCGTGTACTCGAACCGGGGCGGGAAGCGGCGGATCGAGCACATTGGGTCGGCGCATGATCACGTCGAGTTGGAGCTGTTGAAGACCGTTGCGCGGCAGCGGATATCGGCCGGTCAGGGTGAGCTGGAACTGGGTCTCCCAGCGCCACCGGCGGTTGGTGGGCCGCTGCCGATCACAGCGTCGAGGATGGGCTTGTTGTGGGATGCGCTGACCGCGTCGTACCGGCATCTTGGGTTCGACACCGTGACCGGCGGGGACGAGGTGTTCCAGGCGCTGGTCCTGGCCCGGATCGTCGAACCGACGTCGAAGCTGGACACCTTGCGGGTACTGCAGGAGGTCGGCGTCGCGGTGCCGTCGTACCGAACGGTGGCCCGGCGACTCCCGGTGTTCGCGAAGGAGACATGGCGGACCGGGCTGTCGTCGGCGTGCGCAGCGCACGCCCAACTCGGCCCGACAAGCCTTGTCCTGTATGACGTGTCGACGTTGTACTTCGAGACTGACACCGGTGACGGGTTCCGCGAGCCCGGGTTCTCCAAAGAACGACGCTTGGAACCGCAGATCACCATCGGGCTGTTGGTCGACGCCGACGGGTTCCCGCTGCGGGTCGAGTCGTTCGAGGGAAACAAGGCGGAGACGACCACGATGATCCCGACGATCAAGGCGTTCATGGCCGCGCACCGGCTGACTGATGTCACGATCGTCGCTGACGCCGGGATGGTGTCCGACAGCAACAAGAAAGCCCTCGAAACCGAGGGATTGTCGTTCATCATCGGCGCCCGGATCCCCGAACTGCCGTGGGTCGTCTCCGACTGGCACAAACGCAACCCGGACGTAGAGATGGCCGATCAGCAGGTGTGGGTGCAGCCGATGCCGGCGTCGCCGAAGGACCAACGCCGCGACCACACGATCTTCTACCAGTACCGGGCCGACCGGGCCCGGAGAACGTTGCACGGCGTCGAGGCGCAGGTCAGCAAAGCCCGGCAGGCGATCGCGGGGAAGACCGCGATCAAACGGAACCGGTTCGTCCAGATCAACGGGGGCACAACGGAACTCAACCAGCCCCTGATCGACAAGACCACCGCACTGGCCGGTTTGAAGGGGTACGTGACGAACCTGCCGAACCCCACCGCGGACCAGGTCATCTCGGCCTACCACCAGCTGTGGCACGTCGAGAAAGCGTTCCGAATGTCCAAACACGACCTGTCCGCGAGGCCGATCTATCATCATCTGCGTGAGTCGATCGACGCGCACCTCACGATCGTGATGGCCGCCCTCGCCGTGTCGAAATGGGTCGAGACCACGACCGGCTGGTCCATCCGAAAGTTCGTCAAAACCACCCGCCGCTACCGAACCATCACCATCCAAGCCGGCGACCACATCCTCACTGCCGCCGACCCTCCGCCAGCAGACCTCGGCGTCGCGCTCGAGGCCATCAGGGCCCGATCAAATGGACACTAAAATGTCCTAAGTCAGGTCATAGACATGGGTAGCGGCACCGCAGGACTCGGCAAGAACGGCGGCGTCAAGACGATCGCCATTCGGCTGGAGCCCGATCTGCACGCAGAACTGAGCCTCATCGCCCAGCTACGCGAGCAGACGATCACCGACGAGATCCGGCAGGCACTCGAGGCCCACGTGGCCGCGGTCAAGGCCAACCCGGACCTCGCCGACAAGGCCGACGACGTCCTGGCGGACATCGAACGCCAGGCGGCAGCTCGGCGTGATGCCTTCGCC
>JBDSLP010000213.1:0-6760 GCA_039916325.1 Nakamurella sp.
GGCGCATCTGTGAACGGCTGGACGGTATCCCGCTGGCGATCGAGTTGGCCGCGGCCCGTTGCCGCCAGATGAGCCCGGATCGAATCGCCGACCAGTTGGAGAACCTGTTCGGTCTGCTGACCGGAGGACACCGTATGGCTGTAGCTCGGCAACGGACCCTGCTGGCGTCCATCGAGTGGAGCCACGATCTCCTCGAACCCCTCGAACGAATCGCACTCCGGCGGCTCGGCATCTTCACCGGCTCATTCGATCTGGAGGCCGCCCAATGTGTGGTGGCCGATCCCGGCGGGGTTGATCAGTGGTCGGTGATGGATCTGCTGGGCCGGCTGGTCGACAAGAACCTACTGATCGCCGAGCCCGAGGACCGCTACAGGTTGTTGCAGACGATGCGCCACTTCGCCCTGGATCAGTTGAATTCGGCTTCCGAGGTCGCCGTGTCCAGAAACGCGCATCTGCGGTGGTTCCACGATCGCCTCCGTGAAAATGTGCCGGCGGACGGCACGCTGACCGACCTCGGTGCGCGGTGGCTGACGGTCCACCATGACAACCTGGTCACCGCGTTGGATTGGGCAGCAGCACACGACCTCGAAGCGTTCGTATCGATCACCGACCGACTGCATTCGTTCTGGTATCTGACGGCGCGACAAGGCGAGTGCTCCACCGTCGTCGGGACCGTGCTCGAGACCCTTGCTGCCCAGGGTCGGCACGATGTGCGAGCGCATCTGCTGAGTCGGCACGCGATGGCTCTGGCGCTGGCCGGGCATCGAACCGGTGCCGGAACTCCCGTTCTGGACGAGGTCCCTGCCGCGATCGAGAGGTGTTTCGCTGCAGATGATCCGGTCTCGGCGTGCTGGGGGGCGTACGCGGTCAAACTGGCCGACATCGGCACGCCATTTCAGTTCGCCGACCTCGCCGTCGTAGCCCGTCAGGCCGGGTCCACGTGGGCCTGGTTCTGGCAGGCGATGGCGGCGCGGATCACCCGCGTCTATTTCACCGCTCACCCTTTCGACGGTCTGAACGCCGACGACTTGCGCCAGGCCGAGGACTTCGCTCGCCATCACCAAGCGACCAGGATCCTGCTGGCAGCCGTCGTCGGAACCGAACAGGTGATGCAGGGCGACCTGCGCGCAGCCGCCGAAACGCTCTACCCGGAATTGGACAATGCCGAGCAGCAGCCAGCGGTGGGGCTCCTGGTCGCGGGTGCCGCCGGTTGCGTCGCGCTGATGACGAGTGACGACGACCAACTGCATGCGGTATTGCGAGTCATGGCGGTTCTGGCCCGAACCTCCCAGGATGCCGCCAAGGCGCACCGGCTCCTGCAGGACCTCAGCGCCAATCGCGATGACGACGGTCCTGACTATCGTTTCTCCTACTGGGATCTGAGCTTGCCGCCGATGGTCAATCTGCTCCATTGGCTGCACATCTGGAGCGTCGGGTCGGACGGTGCCTCCTGGTCGGGGACGGATCCGCACTCGTCGCGTGGTGTCCGTGTCCGCCTGACCGACAGTGTGGCCGCGGCGGGCCGCGGTCAGTGGTCGGAGGCGCTCACCCTGGCTCACACCGCGCTGGCGGGTGCCGCGGACAGCAGACTTGGCTTCCTGGTGGTGGACGCGATTGAAACACTGGCCTCGCTCGAATCACGCTGTGGCGATCGCGAACGGGGAGCCCTGCTGCTGGGGGCGGCCGAACGCCGAAGGGAGGAAATCGGCTACCGACTCAGGTTCCCGGTACACCAGGCCGCCCTTCGACCACTGTTCGAACTGTCGGCACAGATCGAATTGGGACGTGGCGTCGACATCACCCGAGCCGTGGAAGTCGCCGGGCGCGCTCGCGGTGAGCGGCACCGGCCCCGCATCGGTCCCGACAGCCTCACGCCGACCGAATTGCACGTGGCCCAATTGGCCAGAGGCGGTTTGACGAACTCCCAGATCGCTGCGGAGATGGTCATCAGCGCAGAGACCGTCAAGACCCATCTGAAACACATCAACGGCAAGCTCGACATTCGCAATCGAACCCAGCTTGCCGCCATCATCCCGCCGCCCTGATCGGGTCGTCCTGGATTCACCCGGCTGGGTTCACCAACGCACCCGTAGAAGCGCACTCCGAGAGGAAAGTAGGGACGTCGTTGCCTGTCACCGCTACACCCCGCGAAGTGGTCGAAGACTATTTCGATCGCCTGTCCCGAAGGGACGAATCGGCTTTCGATCTCGTGGCCGAGGACTTCATCCAGCATGCGGCATCCGAGCAGGGGCGAGTCGGCCTGCGGCAGATCGCCCGCGCAATCGACGAGGATCTCGGTCGACCGCAGATCGTGGTTCATCACGTCGTGGCCGGTGATGACCTGGTCTGCATCCACCTCGACCTGGTGGGTACACACGTCGGGTCGAGCATTCCGTTGCTGAAATCGATCGTGCCCAGCGGCAGAACAGTGACCTGGAGTTTCCTGCATCTCTTTCGTGTTGTCGACGGATTGATGACCGAGCACTGGGCCTGCCACGATGATCTCGGGGCGCTGGCGCAGCTCGGCGTCGGCACCGGCCCCTGACAGACCACTGTCGCCATCGGGTCGCTGCCTCGGGGCCGCGGACGACAACTGGCCCACTACCGCAGCTCGACAGCCGCTCCGGGTGGTTGGACGATGCGTTGCCCGCCCTACTCACCAGCTCAGGAGAGACCATGCTCAGCGCCCCCTGGATCAGATCTCCGCTGGCGGCCGGCTGCACCCGCGTGTTCATCGACGGTTGCGTACCGTCCGGGGCGACGGTCATCCGGTTGTCGGTCAATGGCGTAGCGGAGCCCGACCGAGCGGCCACCGAGGAGACCGTCCTGGTGGTGACCCCTCCGCTGTCCGCCGGTGACCGGCTCGTCGTGGCCCAAGGCGACGCCGCCGGGATCTCGGCGCCCTCGGCTGAGTTGGTGGTCCAGGCGTTGCCGTCACCGCTGACCCCGCCCGTCTTCCAGACTCCCGTCTACTCCACCAGCCGCGGCGCCCTGATGACCCACCTGGTACCAGGAGCAGTTGTGATCCTGTCGGCGGGCGGGTCGGTGGTCGCCCAGGCCGTCTGCGACAGCGACTCCCTGGTGGTGCCCTTTTCCTCGCCGAACGTGCCGCTGCCGATCGGAAGCACGATCGTGGCGCGGATGACGTACTCGGGACAGACCTCGATGTCGGCCTCCTCGCAGAGCATCGTCGATCCGTCCCCGCTGGCCGCGCCCCGGACGCCGGCAGCACCGACGCTCGGGCCCATCTACGAATGCGCGAGAGCCATCACCGTCACCGACTCCTTCTCCGGCGCGACCGTCACGCTGGATCGGGGCGGCAAAGCGAGCAACTACCTGATGCCCGGCCCATCGGGCAACCTTCTCGTCGACCGGATCAACGCGGGCGACAGCATCGACGCGACCCAACGTTTCGACGTCCAGGAGTGGAATCGCAGCGGCACCGACAGCGCGCCGGCGCTACCGTTGACGCCGCTGCCGCCCGGCGTCCACGGTGTGATCTGTCCGTCGAAGGACTGTGACGTGCTCATCGATGGCATCGGGGGGGCGGTCGTTCAGTTGCGGGCCTCCGGTAGCGAGCAGAACCTGTTGACCGGAATGATCGATCCGACGACGGGGCGGTGCCGGCTGCGGGTCCCGGCCGGAATCGGCGGTAGCGCCACATCGATGGACGTGATCCAGCAACTCTGCTCCCGGTCGTCAGCCGCGAGCAGTGTGACGATCCTCCGCAACGCGCCGCAGCTCCCGGGCCCGCCTCAGTTCACCACGAGCCTCCACAGCTGCGGACGGGTCATCGCGGTGTCGGGACTGACAGTGGACACGACACTGGTCATCACTTCCCAACAGTTGGGAGTGATCGGTTCGACGCTCGTGACGTCGCCGACACAGGAGGTCCTTGTCTCGCCGCTGCTGGTGGAGGGAGACGTGATCAGCCTACGGGTGCACGCCTGCAGCGGTGATGTCGACGGCCAGGAACGCGCGCAGGTCCAACCCCGACCGGCGCCGGGTCTCGGGTTCAGTCAAGATCCGTACTTCGAGGCCGATACCCAGGTGCTGGTGAAAGGCATCACCCCGGGGTCGCGGGTCGACCTCTTCGTGGATGCCACTCTGGTCGGGTCTGCTGACGTGGCCACCGCGGTGCATCTGTACCCGATCCCACCACTGAAGGTGGGTGACCTGCTGCTGGCGCAGCAGAGCGAATGCGGTGGTCCGGCAGATCAGGTCGCCCGCAGCACACCCGTGCAGGCAGTGCGCCAGCTGGAGCTGAAGGTCGACACCGCACTCAGCGACGCGATGTTCCAGGCAACCGCAGGGCTGACCGTACTGGTCCAGGCCACCGTGACCGACAAGGCAACGCAGTCACCGGTGGCTGTGGGAGTGAACATCCAGGGGGTTGCTGGCTCGATCCCGTCGAATTCGCCGACCTCGATCACGGTGCCGCTCCAGGCCGGGGCCGTCGCGTCGTGCTCGATCGCCCCTACGCCCGGCTATCGCTGCAACTCGGCGCCACTGGTCATTGCCGCACCGCTGAAGGTCATCAACACCCAACCCAACCTGGTGGTGGAGTCCAGCTCACTGGTGATCACTTTCGACGACGATTCGACGCATGCGCAACACCGTGTGCCGGACCTGCTTCAGGGCCCCCTGCTCGGGGTGCCGCGGCGGAAGAAACCGGTGAGAGCAACGTTGGTCGGGTCCGTCACCTATCACCTGGCCATCAGCACCCTCTCTCACCTGACCGCACGGACTGGCTCCGACACCAGCTTCCTGGTGGGTCCCGACGACCGGAAGCTGACGGTCTGGGTGAACAATCCGGAGTCGCCGCCGTCGGAAGTCGACTTCACGACCACGAAGTGACCCGTGTGGGGGAGTCGAACCCGTCGCAGCTGCCACACTCGCCGCGAAAAGGAGCGCGCGGCCCACCGCTCAATCCGGGTCGGAATCAGCACGTTCGCGACAGCGTCTGTTGTCGCCGGCTGCTGATAGCGGCTGTCTTCACGCTGATGGACAATGGGCTCACGGTTGCTACGGCTGCGGTTCGGCTGGTTACGAAACAGTCGGGCTCTGGCCTATTCCAGAGTCGCTGTCCTGCGCTTGCTGTCCGGGCCGCGTGGGATCAGGATTGCCGAGGTGGCGATCTCGATGACGAAGCACATCATGCAAATCCTCCCTGCGCTGCGCTATCAGCCGACGCCGAAACGGGTGCGCGTCTCGCTCGGTGAGACTCGGGTGGCGGACAGTCGACACGCGATGCTGGTGTGGGAGCCGATGCGGGTGGTGCCGTCGTACGCCGTGCCTGCGGCTGACATCCTCGTTCCGCTGCTGCCGGGGCCGCCGGCCGCGACGGCCGAACTGCGCGAGATCGGATTCGGGGAGGGTGGACCACGACTACTCGATCCCAGTGTTCCGTTCGAGGTGCACACCGCCGCCGGCGATCCGAAGATCGTGGTTGCGCAGGGACGCACCGGGCAGGCTTTCTGGTTCGAAGACCCTGATCTCGACGGATATGTCGAACTGGACTTCGACGGCTTCGACTGGTGGGAGGAGGACGAGCCGATCATGGGTCATCCGCGGGACCCGTTCCACCGGATCGACATACGCCACTCGTCGCAGCAGGTGCGCTTGGAGTACAACGGCGCGATAGTGGCGGAATCCGAACACACACGACTGTTGTTCGAGTGCAACTTCCCGATACCGCGCTACTACCTGCCGCTCGCGGACGTCCGAGTGAACCTCAGCCCCGGCACGTTGAGCACCACCTGTGCGTACAAGGGCCGCGCTACGCATTACACCGCGTGGTGCGACGGCCAGCAGCTACTGGACGTCGCGTGGAGCTACCCGGAGCCGCTTGACGATGCGACCGGGGTCAAGAATCTGTTGTGTTTCTATCAAGAGCGATTGGACCTTTTCGTCGACGGCGAGCCGGTGGAGCGCGTCCGCACCCCGTGGTCGTAGAGGTTGTCGCCGTCGGACTGATGGAGCTGAGGGTATGCAGGTTTTCCACCTGTGGAGGGGACGACGGGGGAGCCGCAGAACCACTCCCCGGTGTGACGATCAGGGTCACCTTGACGCGGAAAACTGCTCCTCGAGGATGACATCGTAGGTTTCCGCCAGGGTGGGCAAATTGTGGAATGCAGCGCGGATCCCAGTACTGGCTCGGACATATTCAGCACTGTCGAGGACGGCGAGAACAGCGGTCCGGATCAAGGCGGAGTCGTCGCGCTCGATCTTTCGATGTGCCGCCGCTACGCCACCCGCCGAGATCATGATGCCGGCGCCGGCGACGGCGACGCAGGCGGCGTTGGCGGCCTGATCGGCGAACAGCGGGAACGCCACCACTGGGACTCCGGCCGACAGTGCGCCGAGGGTGGTGCCCGCACCCCCGTGGCAGATCACCAGGGCCGCATGAGCCAGTACCTCGTCCTGATCAACCCAGCGTTCGATGCGGACATTGCCCGGCGGGACGCCGAGTTGGGCGAAGTCGAATTCTCGACCAACGGTCATTAGCACCCGCACCGGCAGCCCGGCGACCGCGTTCAGCACCGCGCGGCACAGCGCCACCATTTGGGGCATCACGGGGGCCACGGTGCCGAAGGTGGCATAGACAAGCGGGTTCGAGTTCCCGGGCCACCAATCCGGCAACCCGCCGGCCGCAGGCTGCCCCGTCGCCAATCGATACCGCCGGGTGTCCATGAATGGTGACTGGTCCAGCACCTCGGGAAACAAGGTGAGGTAGGTGGACTCGAAGATCGCCTTATCA
>JBDSLP010000214.1:0-4988 GCA_039916325.1 Nakamurella sp.
AACACCGACGTCGACGTCACCCTGGTCGACCAGCGCACCTACAACACGTTCCAGCCGCTGCTGTACCAGGTCGCCACCGCGGGCCTCAACGCCGGTGACGTGACGTTCTTCCTGCGCGCGACCCGGATGAAGCAGCTCAACCTGTCGTTCCGCCACGGTGAGGTGGACGGCATCGACAGCGCCGGGAATGCGGTGCACTTCACCGACGGCAGCACGCTGGACTACGACTACCTGATCATCGGCACCGGTGTCACCACGAACTACTTCAATACCCCCGGCGCCGAGGAGAACACCCTCGCGATCTACTCCCGCGCCCAGGCCCTCACCTTGCGGGACCGGATCTTCACCCAGCTCGAGCACGCCGCGGCCTCGGGTGACTTCATCGGCTCCCCGGAGCTGACCATGGTCGTCGTCGGCGCCGGCGCCACCGGTGTCGAGACCGCCGGTGCCCTCGCCGAGATGCGCAACGACGCAATGGCCGTGGTCTACCCGGAGCTGGACCCCCGTCGTACACACATCGTGCTGGTCGAGATGGGCGGCGTCGTCCTGCCCCCGTTCGACAACACGCTGCGCGAGTACGCCGCCAAGGAACTCCGTGAGCGCGGTGTCGAGTTGCGGCTCAACACCTCGGTCAAGGAGGTCAGCCCGGAAGGTGTCACCCTCGGAAACGGCGAGTTCGTGCCGGCCCGCGTCGTCGTGTGGGCCACCGGCGTCACCGCACCCAAGACCGTCGGCACGTGGGGCCTGCCGCAGGGCCGCGGCGGTCGGATCACCGTCGACGCCGACATGCGCGTCCACGGCTTCTCCAACATCTTCGCCGCCGGTGACATCGCGGTCACCCCGGACTCGCTGCCCCAGCTGGCCCAGCCGGCCCTGCAGGGTGGCAAGCAGGCCGGTAAGAACATCAAGCACCTCGTGTCGGGTGAGCCGACCGGCAATTTCCACTACAAGGACAAGGGCACGATGGCGACCATCGGCCGTCGGGCCGCCATCGCCGACATCGCGCTGCCGTTCGGCAAGTCGGTCAAGCTCACCGGCACGCTGGCCTGGTTGATCTGGCTGTACGTCCACATCGCGACGCTGCTGAGCAACCGCAACCGGCTCGCGACGTTCGTGAACCTCGTGACGAAGTACATGTCGCCGTCGCGTCGCACCAACCCGATCGTCGGCGACGTGCCGGTGTTCGACCGCGAGGCCGTCAGGAAGCAGTAGCCGGGGGAGCGTCCACGACGTCGAAGCCGGTCAGATCCGGGACCACGAGCGCCCCGTCGGTGAACTCCACCGGCAGGGCGGCGACCACGGCGTGCCTCGGGATCGGCCCGTAGAAGTGCGGGACCGCGGTGTCGGCGACCGGGTCCCAGCGCAGCGGCGATCCCGCCGCCTCGGTCGCGGCGATGTCGATCACCAGCAGCAGTAGCGGCGCCGGGTCATCGGCGTAGAAACGTGCCGCCACCCCGCTGACCTGGTCGGCCGCCGAAGTGTGGATGAAGCCCTCCTGGGCCAGCGTGCGGCCCCGGGTCGATCGGTCGAACCAGCCGGTGAGCAAGGTCTGGTTCCACTCGTCGACGTGGGCCAGGTGCAGCACCCGGCCGGTGCCCGTGTCGGTCATCGAGATGTCTCCTTCGGTGCGATGGGTCACCGATCCTCGCAGAACCGGATTTCGCCGACACCGGCGGAGCTGGGAGGATGACGTCCCGTGACCCATCCCACCGCGCCCGGCCCGCTGTCCGGTGTGGACCCCTCGATGTCGGTGACCTCAGGTCGTGGACATCGCGGGATCTACGACCTCGTGATCATGGCGTTCTGCGTCTTCCTGCTGCTGAGCAACATCGGCGCGACCAAGCTCATCGAGTTCGGCTCGATCCCTGGACTGGGACCGATCCTCACCGACGGCGGGGCGATCCTGTTCCCGCTGACCTACATCCTGGGCGACGTCCTGACCGAGGTCTACGGGCTACGCGGGGCGCGCCGGGCCATCATCGCCGGGTTCGCCGTCTCGGTCCTCGCCGCGTTCACGTTCTGGCTCGTGCAGATCGCCCCACCGGCCGCGGATTGGCCGAACCAGGCGGCGTTCGAGTCGGTGCTCGGTTTCGTGCCCCGGATCGTGCTGGCCAGTATCTGCGGCTACCTCGTCGGTCAGTTCCTCAACGCCTGGGTGCTGGTGAAGATCAAGCAACGTACTGGCGAGAAGGCCCTGTGGGCCAGGCTTCTCGGGTCGACGGTGGTCGGCGAGTTCGCCGACACGCTGGTCTTCGGCCTGGTCGCCTGGATCGGCGTGCTGGCCGCGCCGGAGCTGGCGAAGTTCGTCGTCATCGGCTTCGTCTACAAAACGCTCGTCGAGGTCGTCATGCTGCCGGTCACCTACCGGGTGATCGCCCTGATCAAACGACAGGAAGGCATCCCGGTCGGCTGAGCGCGGCCGCCAGGGTCACCGCGTCGGATAGTAGCGGCGCAGCGTCTCCATCCGTAACGCGTCGAAGTACCCGCCGTCGATGGAGTCCCTGATGTCGTCCACCATCCGGACGATGAACCGCTCGTTGTGGATGGTGGCCAGCGTGAAGCCGGTCATCTCCCTGGCCTTGAACAGGTGGTGCAGGTACGCCCGGCTGTAGTGCGCGCAGGTGTAGCAGTCGCAGCCGTCGGCGAGCGGGCCGAAGTCGCGCCGATAGCGGGCGCCGGTCAAGTTGTACCGGCCGTCGGGGGAGTAGATGGCGGCGTTGCGGGCGACCCGGGACGGGGAGACGCAGTCGAACGTGTCGACCCCGTGCTCGATGGCGGCGAACAGGTCGTCGGGCTCGCCGATCCCGAGCAGGTGCCGAGGCTTGTCGCGGGGCAGCTCGGACGCCACCCAGCCGACGATGGTGCCGAGGTTCTGCTTCTCCAGCGCCCCGCCGATCCCGAAGCCGTCGAAATCCATCGCCGCGAGGTCTCTGGCGGCCTTACGACGCAGGTCCTCGTACTGAGCACCCTGGAGTACCCCGAACAGCGCCTGCGGCGGGCGGTGGGTCCGCTCGGCGGTCAGCCGCTGGTGCTCGACCACGCACCGTCGAGCCCACCGTCGGGTCCGTTCCAGCGACTCCTCCTGGTAGCGGCGGGTGTTCATCAGCGTGGTCAGCTCGTCGAAGGCGAAGATGATGTCCGCCCCGAGCTGG
This sequence comes from Nakamurella sp., assembly GCA_039916325.1. Taxonomy (GTDB): domain Bacteria; phylum Actinomycetota; class Actinomycetes; order Mycobacteriales; family Nakamurellaceae; genus Nakamurella. Next base: position 3,153 of record JBDSLP010000214.1, read on the forward strand.
TGCTGGATCTGCATCGACACCTCGGGGGTGAAGCGGTGCACGTCCCCGTTGAGGTGGGACTTGAACGTGACTCCGTCGTCGTCGACGTGGGCCAGCCGCGTCTTGCCCTCGGCGATGACATCGTCGGCGCGGGCGGTGGTCGAGTCCATCGACAGCACCTTCTTGAACCCGGCCCCGAGCGAGAGCACCTGGAACCCGCCGCTGTCGGTGAATGTCGGACCGTCCCAGTGCATGAACGCCCCGAGACCACCTGCCTCGTCGACGATGTCAGCGCCCGGCTGCAGGAACAGGTGATAGGCGTTGGCCAGTACCGCCTGAGCCCCGAGCTCCCCGACCGACTCGGGCAGCAGCGTCTTCACGCTCGCTTTCGTACCGACGGCGATGAACGCCGGCGTCCGGATCCGGCCGTGCGGGGTGCGGATGACGCCGGTCCGGCCGCCGCGGCCGCCGTCCAGTTCTGAGGTCACGGTGAACACGGCTTCCACCCCACCACACGTTCCGCCCGGCGCCCGCATCCGGTGTGGCCGCCGGAGCACCCGGGGCGCCGGTGCGAGAGGATGTCGCCATGAGACGCCCGTCGCCCGCCGCACCCCCCGAGCCCGGGGCGGTGCCTTCCGCCCCGGCTGCGTTCCCGGCCGCCCCCGGTGGCGAGGCCACGGTCGGCCCCGGTCCGTCGCCCAGTTCGATCCCGACGACGACCGACGAGGGGCAACCGGATGTCGTCCGGTTGCGGGCGATGTCGGCCGTTGCCGCCGCCGCCCTCGCCGAGGCGCCCGCGTACCGCCGCGAGTTGTTCGACGTGCGACTGACGAAATGGTGGCCGGACCTCTGGGCGGGCATCGCCGAGCTGTACCCGACGCCGTCGGCGCAGGCCCTCGGCTTGCGCCTGGTCGAGCTGGCCGCGGCCTCCTTCGCCGGCCGGGACGCGGAACTGCAGCACCTGGACCTGGTGCGCACCTTGAGTCCGGACTGGTTTCAGAGCCAGACGATGCTCGGCTACGCCGCCTACGCCGAGCGATTCGCCGGTGACCTGGCCGGTGTCGGCGAGAAGATCGGCTACCTGCACGAGCTCGGGGTGACCTACCTGCACCTGATGCCGTTGCTGACCCCCCGTGTGGGTGACTCCGACGGCGGGTACGCCGTCGCCGATTACCGCAGCGTGCGTGCCGATCTCGGCAGCACCGAGGACCTGCGGGCATTGGCCACCGCGTTGCGGCACTCCGGAATCAGCCTGGTGCTGGACCTGGTTCTCAACCACGTCGCCCGCGAACACGAGTGGGCCGTGAAGGCCCGGGCCGGTGACGAGAAATACCGGAGGTACTTCTACGTCTTCGCCGACCGTGACGAGGTGGACGCGTTCGAGGCGACCCTGCCCGAGGTGTTCCCGGACTTCGCGCCCGGCAATTTCACCTGGGACGACGAGCTGCAGGGCTGGGTATGGACGACGTTCAACGATTTCCAGTGGGACGTCAACTGGTCCAACCCCGATGTGCTCCTCGAGTACGCGGGCATCGTGCTGTTCCTGGCCGACCTCGGAGTCGAGGTGCTGCGGATGGACGCCATCGCGTTCATGTGGAAGCGGCTGGGCACCAACTCGCAGAACCAGCCGGAGGTGCACGCGATCGCCCGGACGCTGCGCGCGCTAGCCCGGATCGCCTGTCCCGCAGTGGCTTTCAAAGCCGAAGCGATCGTCTCGCCGTCGGATCTGGTACAGTACCTGGGCCAGGGTCGGCACTACGGCAAGGTCAGCGACATCGCGTACCACAACTCGCTGATGGTGCAGATCTGGTCCATGCTGGCGGTCGGCGACGCGCGGCTGGCCGTCGAGGCGCTGCG
>JBDSLP010000215.1:0-35092 GCA_039916325.1 Nakamurella sp.
AGGGCGCGGCAGGTCCGCATCGCATTCCACCAGGACACCGCGAGTTCCCCCTCCACCCAGCGGGGCGAGCCAGCACCACCACTTCTGGTCAGTTGGCATTCGAGTGAAGGCAAATGTCCGTTTTAACGTTTACGTCCAAAACCCTTCGGTCGGAGTTCCCCCGTTCGCGTTTCGGGCCGTTGCAGCCGATTCGCTGACCGGACGGTCACGTGGTAGTGACCGCGATCACCCACCGTCACCATCGCCGGATCGACGTGCACCCGAGCGCGGCGAGCCTGCCGCAGACCGCGCCGTGATGGACAGCCACACGTCAGCGGAGCCCAGTGTGGGATCGCACCTCGGGTCGACTTCGAAAAGCCAGGCGTCATCAGAAATCGTTTACATCAGACGCGATCCAGCTCATACGGAGGTCGACGCAATACCGTTACCAGCGCTTACTCAATTCTCTGCCGTCCGGAGACCGGACTCACAGTCGATGAGCGGCATAACGGCCTGCCGCCGTGCGTCTCATGGGATGAAGGGGATACAGAAAGTGCCCCGAACCATGAGGAGGTTTTCATGACCATCGCAGATCGCATCACCCAGGCCCGTCACGACCGTGCCGCCCGCCGGGCCGCTCGCGCCGGCCTGCAGCAGCTGACGAGGGAGCTCGCGGCGTACTCGACCCCGGCCGACCGGCTCGAGATCGAGTTGCTGGCCTCGCGTAGCACCGCTCCCGGCGCTGAGCTCGTACTGAGCATCCTCGACGGAATGCGGGTTCGGCAGACCAACACGGACGCTTCCCGCTTGGGCTGATCCGGTCACACTGGTTCGGTCCTACTGTTATTCGGTTCGATTCTCGCCGCCGTCGAATTGGCGTGTGCAGAATCGGCCAGTAGTAGACGGGTCCAGGCGTCGGTGAGCCAGGCCGCGAATTGGCGTGGGCTCCAGGAACGTTCACGGACGAGCAGGTCCCAGTACTCGGCAGCGTTCATGCTCCAGATGATGTCGGCGACGTGTTGATCGTCGAGGTCACGGCGGAGTTCTCCGGTACCTCGGAGGTCGGCGGCGAACTGCAGCATGTTGTCAGCTCTGCGACGGGCGATCGAAGCCCAGAGGGCTGCACATTCCGGGTCGCTGCCGGCGGCGTCTCGCAGGGCGAGGAACACCGGCGCCAGCCGATGCTGGATCTGGGTGATGGCTTCGGCGTAGATGGTGATCTTCTCCCGCGCGGTCGGTGCGGCGACGATCCGAATGACGTAGTCACGTTGATCGGCCGGGACGGCCTGGCCGGTTCCGGAGATCGCGGTCTCGGTCAGTTCTCGCAGGATGGCTGGTTTGCGGCCGACCGTCGCGTAGACGGTGTCCACGGAGACCCTGGCCCGCTGGGCGATCTCGGCGACCGTGGTCGCGGAGTAGCCGTGTGCGACAAAAAGCTCCCGAGCGGCTTCCAACACCTCCCGCCGGGTCGCCGCAGCCTGCTCGGCGCGGCGCGGCGATCGGTAGCTGCGGGTGCCGCCAGGTTCTCCCTTGACGTCCTCATTCATCGGTCGTAGTGTCCCCATATTCATCCGAAAGCAATTCGGATCAACGTATCAGGGGGCTGTGCCATGGTCCATGCCTACGTCCAGGATGTTCCCATCGGCGAGGGTCTGTACCGCAAGATCATCGCCGAAATCGGCCCCGAGCCGCTGCGCGGACTGTTGGTGCACCTGTGCGTGCGCCAGCCCGGCGGGAAGTTGCAGTACATCGACGTCTGGGAGTCCGAACAGGCGTGCAGCCGGGCCTTCGACGAACGGATCCATCCCGCGGTCGACGTTGCTTTCGGCGGCGAAAGGCCCGGCGAGGAACCGGCGGTACGCCGGCTGGACGTGCTGCATGCCGACGGCGCCTTGCTGGACGAGAGTTGGTCATGATGGTGGCGGGCGGGGCTCCCACCTACGGGCGGACAGTTGAATCGGGTGCTCGCGTGGCGCACATCCCGCCGCCGCTGTACCTCGGGGCGGCGTTTGCCGGTGGCCTGGCGCTGCGCGCCGCCAACCCGGCGCTCGGGTTCGGCAGCGGACCGGTGGTCGTCGGGGTCGGCGGCGGCCTGTGTGCGGCCGGGGTGTTCCTGACGGTGGCCGGCGTCGTCCAGGTCCGTCGGGCCGGGACCACGATCGTGCCACACCGCCCGGTCACCGCGCTGCTCACCAGCGGCGTCTACCGCTTCTCCCGCAACCCCATGTACACCGGCCTGACCGTCGCCTACCTCGGCGGTGCCCTGTTGTCCGGGTCTTGGGGGCCGCTCCTCACCTGGCCGGTGGCCATACTCTGCTTGCATGTGCTGGTGATCGGACCCGAGGAGCGGTACCTGGGCGAACGGTTCGGTGACGCCTACCGGGTTTACCGCGCACAGACCCACCGATGGCTCGGGCTCGTCCGCCGCGTGTCCAGCGCTCCCGCCGGAAGCGCCGAGGCCCGAACAGCGGCTGACCCGATGAGGACAGCCGGTAAAGCCGGCAAACCTGGGCGTGGTGACCGCCGGTAGGCGGTCCGGACGTCGATCATCAGCGGCATGACCCACGACAGCGGCGCCCCACCCCCGCCCGCCGGGGCGGATCCACCGACGACACGCCGCGGTCGCGTCGGCCTGACGGCCCGGGCCCGGCTGGGAATCGCCGGTGCCGTAGGTGTGGTGGTAGGCGTCGCGGTCGGCGTGCCCTGGAACGGTGCGAGCGGAGTGCTGATCGGCTGGATCGCCGCCGCGGCCGTCTTCACCGGCACCCTGTGGAGACGTCTGTGGCCGATGACGGCTGCGGACACCGCCCGGCACGCCGTCGCCGAGAATCCCGGCCGCGCGCTGACCGACGTCGCGGTGCTGGGTGCCGCAGTCGCGAGTCTGGCCGCAGTGGCACTGCTCCTGGCTGGTGGCGGGAACCCGGACGTCGAGGCCGCGCTGAGCCTCGGGTCACTCGCTGCCTCCTGGATCAGCGTGCACACGATCTTCACCACCCGTTACGCCCGCTTGTACTACGCCGGGACCGACGGCGGTATCGATTTCAACCAGCCCGAACCGCCGCGGTACGCCGACTTCGCCTATCTGGCGTTCACCATCGGGATGACGTTCCAGGTCTCGGACACCGATCTGAGAACGTCACTGATCCGGACCACCGCACTGCGACATGCGCTGCTGTCATTCCTGTTCGGTTCGATCATCCTCGCCGCGACGATCAATCTGGTGGCCGGTCTGGCAAAGTGAGTTCCGGACCGAGTCAGAGTTGTTGCAGCGCAGGGCTGATCGGGTCAGATCCACTGACCACCTCGAACTGCCGCCGCTTCCCGGTGCCGTCGGTGATCAGCGTGGCGAGCACCGCGGCTACGTCCGCGCGCGATATCGCGCCCCGCCCGGTCGTCGTGGCTGCGGTGACCATCCCGGTCGGCTGGTCGTCGGTCAGCCGACCGGGCCGGACGATGGTCCAGTCCAGATCGCGTTCCCGCACGGCGGCGTCGGCGGCCCCTTTGGCGCGCAGGTAGATCGCGAACACATCGAGGGAGTCCGGATCGTCCCGCAGTCCGACCGCCACGTCGTCATCGAGACTCGCTGCCGAACCGGAATCGTCGCCCCCCATGGAGGAGACCACCAGGTAGCGGCCGACGCCCGCGGCCACGGCCGCATCGGCCAGCAGGATGGCGCCGTCCCGATCGACGGTCAGCTTGCGGGCGATCCCGCTCTCCGGTCCGCCGCCGGCGGCAAACACGGCGGCGTCCGCGCCGGCGAGGGCATTGGCCACCTCGTCCACCGACGCGTGCTCCAGGTCGAGGACCACCGCTTCGGCGCCGGCCGCCGCGAGATCCACCGCGTGGTCGGGGTTCCTGATCAGTCCGACGGGCTGGTGTCCCCCGTCCCGCAGCAGCCGGGACAGCAGCAATGCGATCCGGCCGTGGCCACCGGCGACCACCACTTTCATGCTCGTCATCTTCAGAAGCCTTCCGGATCGCGGCTGACGTAGGGACTTTCGAGCTGGTCGAGCTCCTGGGCGGTCAGGGTGAGGCCCACCGACGCCACCGCGTCCGTCAGGTGGGTCATCGTGGTTGCGCCGACGATGGGCGAGGTCACCGCGGTCTGTTGACGGACCCAGGCGAGTGCCACCTGCGCCCGCGGGACGCTTCGCGTGGCGGCGACGGCGGCGACGGCGGCGATCACTGCCCGGTCGCTCTCCAGCTGCTGGCGGTACAGCTGCTTGCCGAACTCGTCGGTCTCGCTGCGACCCGTGGTCTCGTCGGGATCCCGGGTCAGCCGACCTCGCGCGAGCGGAGACCACGGCAGTACACCGACCCCCTGGTCGAGACAGAACGGGTGCATCTCCCGCTCCTCCTCGCGTTGGATGAGGCTGTACTGGTCCTGCATGGAGACGAAGCGGGTCCAGCCGTTCAGGTCGGCGGTGTACTGGGCCTGGGCGAACTGCCACGTCCACATCGACGACGCCCCGATGTAGCGGGCCTTGCCGGAGCGGACGACGTCGTGCAGCGTCTCCATCGTCTCCTCGATCGGCGTGTCGGGGTCCCAGCGGTGGATCTGGTACAGGTCCACGTAGTCGGTGCCGAGCCGTCGCAGGCTGTCGTCGATCGCCGACAGGATGTGTCGCCGGGAGAGGCCACCGCCGTTGGGGCCCGGCCGCATCCGACCGTTGACCTTGGTGGCGAGCACGATCTCCTCGCGGACTGCGAAGTCGCGCAGCGCCCGGCCGACGATCTCCTCGCTGGTGCCGTCGGAGTACACGTCAGCGGTGTCGAAGGTCGTGATGCCGAGCTCCAGGGCCCGCTGGATGAACGGTCGGGACGCCTCCTCCGGCATCGACCACGGATGCCCGCCGCGGTCCGGTGCACCGAAACTCATGCAGCCCAGGGTCACCACCGAGACCTGCAGGCCACTACGGCCCAACCGTGCGTACTCCATACCGCTGTCCTTCCGTCGTCGCGGGCGGCGACCCGCCGGTTCTGGTCTACCCCTACCGACGCTCTCCATTCGACTCCGGAGCGGACTTCGCCAGGCCGTCGAGGATGAGATCGAGTCCGTAGTCGAATTCAGCGGTGAATTCGTAGTCGGGCCGCAAGACGTGCTGCACGGTGAATTCGAGCAGGTGCGGGTACTCCTCGGCATCGAAGTAGCTCGCCATCATGGACGCCGCGGTGTCGGCCACGCTGTCGGGTCCGTGGATGGGGAGTGCCGCATCAGAGAGCGCGAAACCGTAGACGTAGCTGTCGATCAGGGCGAAGGCGTGCGCGGTCAGTTCCACCGAGAAACCCGCTGCCCGCAACGTGCCGATGAACGCATCGTGGTGACGCAGCGTCGCCGGGCCGGGGTTGAGCCTGGACTGCAGGAGCGCGATCGCCCAGGTGTGGTCGTTGAGCACCAGCCGGGCCGACTGAGCCCGCCGACGCATCTCCGGTTGCCAATCCCGGCCGATCACGGGCAGTTCGATCTGACTGAAGACGAGATCAACGATGCCATCGAGGATCTCGTCCTTGTTCTGCACGTAGTAATACACCGACATGGGCTTGACGCCCAATGCGGAGGCCAGCGTCCGGATCGTCAGTGCCGCGATGCCACCCTCATCGGCCACCGCCATGGCCGCGCGGAGCACGCGGTCGCGACTGAGGGGAACACGAGGTGACGCGGTGGGGCGGATCGGTTCTGGCATCGGTCTCCGAGTTCCTGGACGGTTCGTACAATGTACTGTACGCTTTCGTACAAAGTAAGGCGGGACGGCCCTGCCGACGGCCGGAAGGAACCCACGCCATGAGAAACCCCGCCCCACCCGCCGAGGTGAGCACCGCCGCCGCGGCCCGTCCGATCGAATCGGCGAACACGATGGGTGCCATTGTTCAGGAGTCGTACGGCACCCCCGACCAGCTCCGATACACGCGGACGACCCTCCCCGTGCCCGCCGACGACGAGGTGCTCGTGCGCGTGAATGCGGCCGGCGTCAACCGCGGCACCGTGCACCTCATGACGGGCAGGCCCTACCTGATGCGCATCATGGGTTTCGGCTTTCGCACACCGAAGAATCGGGTCCCCGGTCAGGATGCGGCCGGCACCGTCGTCGCGGTCGGTTCGGCCGTGACGAGATTCGCGGTGGGAGAGGAAGTGTTCGGGATCGGCCGCGGCACGTTCGCCGAATATGCCGTCGCCCGCGAGGACACCCTCGCGCGCAAACCGGCCGGGACGACCTTTCCCCAGGCGGCAGCCGTGGGAATCTCGGCGTTGACCGCGCTGCAGGCGCTTCGCGATGTCGGCCGCGTCCAGCCGGGGCAACGGGTGTTGATCATCGGCGCATCGGGCGGCGTGGGCACCGCCGCCGTGCAACTCGCAAAGGCTCTCGGCGCGGATGTCACCGGCGTCTGCAGCCCCGAGAAGCTGCCGCTGGTCAGGTCCCTCGGCGCCGACCGGGTGATCGACTACACCAGTGACGATTTCGCCGACGGCACGCAGCGGTACGACCTCATCCTGGACATCGGCGGCAACCCCACCGTGACGCGGCTACGTCGAGCACTCACGCCCACCGGGACGGCGGTCATCGTCGGCGGCGAGAACGGCGGCAACGTGACGGGGATGAGTCGGCAGTTGCGAGCGCTGGCCGTGTCGCCGTTCGTGGGGCAGCGGCTGCGTCTGGTCGTGTGCAAGGAGAACGCCGCCGATCTCGAAGAACTCGCCGGCCTCATGGAGTCCGGCAGATTCACCCCGAGCATCGACCGGACCTACCCGCTGGACCGGGCACCCGAAGCTGTCCGTCGTCTCGAAAGCGGCGCCGTAGCCGGGAAAGTCGTGATCACGGTCTGAAGACCAGCGGGGTAGCCCGGCTGTCGTACTGCCCGCCTCACCCTCGTACCCACGACGCGGACGATCGCCGGACTCGATCAGTCGACGACCGGGCGCGTTGGCGTGAACGGCGGCGACTACCGCACCGCCGCTATCCCGATGACCGAGCTCGGGGTGCTTCTCGAGGCGAGAGCGGTCAACACCGGACGCCCCCAGCGCCCTGATGCTCCGCACGCCGATCGGCTCGTCACCACCTGCTGGCCCAGACCAACGGCCGGGGTGGCGTCGGCGTTGCTGGGCGACCCGCAGACCGTGGTGCTGGACGAGCCAGCGGCTGCACCGCATCGACGCCTGATCCGGGCACTGTGCGGGCCCGGAACCGCACGGCGCGACCTCCCCGGTGGCGCAGGATCCGTGGACCCCCGCAGTTGGGCTACAACAGGTGCAGTTCGATCGCACGGCGGACCGCAGACCGTCGGTTGTTCACGCCCAGCTTCGCGTAGATGCTCTTGGTGTGCGTTCGCACCGTGTTCAACGAGACGACGAGTCGCCGGGCGATGGCGGGGCCGTCCAGGTCGGACCCGAGCAGCCTCAGGACGTCGAGTTCGCGCTCGCTCAGTGGTGCCACCAACCGTGGGTCGGCGCGCGCGCTGCGGACGGTGCGCCCGATCGTCCCGGCGGCGCGGATCAGGCGCCGAACATGGTCGGAGTTCGTCCCGGGTGTCGCAGCCGCGCTGAGCACGGGGGCCAGAGCCGGCCCTTCGTCGACGAAGACCTGCACGTAGCCTTCCGGTTCCGCTAGCCCGAGCGCGCGAAGCAGCGCGGCGGTGGCCGCGGGTAGGTCGCTCGCGAGCTGGTGGGCCCGTGCCTGGACCACCAGAATTTCGATCACGCTGCCGGTCCTGGCGCCCACCTCACCGGCAACGAGTAGGCGCTCCAGCAGCCCGGCGGCCTGCGCCATGGTGGTCTCGGACCGGTCTGTCGCATACCGGGCCAGCAGCACCCTGGCCAGGGTGATGTGCTCGAACTCGCGTAGATAGCTGAGTTCGTCCGCATGAGACAGACCCCGGTCCGCCACCCAGCCCAGGGCTCGATCCACCGCCCCCTGGGCGACCCACACAGCAGCCCGGATGGCCGCGATCGGCCGCACGTCGGGGAAGAAATCACCGTTGTAGAGGCGCTCCGCCTCGTCGAGCAGGTCGAGTGCGCCGGCCAGGTCCCCTTCGGCCCGGCGGATCCGGGCCATCACAACCCGCCAGCGGTATGGATTCTGCGGCAAGCCGGACTGCGCACCCAGCTGCTCGGCGCGCTGCAGAAGGTTTGCGGCGGAGGGCAGGTCGCCGCGCTCACGGGCGATCTCACCCAGCCCCACGTACATGTCCGCGGTTCCCCGCGTCACCGATCCACCCTGCTCGGACCCGCGCTCCAAGGCTTGCTGGTAGATGCGAAAGGCCTCGCCCAGACGCCCTTGCGTCAGCCGGATATCGGCCAGTGCGACCGCACAACCGAAGGTGTCGGCGATGTATCCGGCCCCGTACAGCCCGGCCATGCACTCGGCGTAGGAGGTGTACCCGCCGGCGAGGTCCCCGCTCGACCAGTACGCGAGACCGGACAGCCCGGCCGCCGCGGCGCGACAGAGGGGATCATCCGCGGCGGACAGTTCGCGGGCCCGTTCGGCGTGCCGGACCGTGCCGGGGACGTCCCCGGCGGCGAGTGCGAGTGCGGCCCGGTACAGCTCGATCATTCCGGGCAGGCCACGAGAGTGGGCGTCGCCGGCGACCATCACGCCCGTCAACGGCGCCCCCGGCCCCGCGGGAACCCGGTTCAGCTCGTCCAGCAGTAGCTCGGCGTCGCGAAGCCGGTCCTCGACGCCGTCGATTCGGCCGACCATGAGCAACGACCCGGCGAACCCGACGAGAAGCACCGGCCGGGCCCGGACCACCTCGTCGGGCAGCGCCTCGAGCCAGCCCAGGACCGTGGCTTCACGCCGGGCCCGGCCCATACCAAGAATCGCCCGCTCGGCCAGGTCCGCCACCCGTTGGTGATCTCCGGCGGCCATCGCATGCCGGATCGCCTCGGACGGCTCGCCGGACGCCTCGAACCACCGGCCGGCCCGCCGGTGCAGATCAGCGACAGATTCCGATCCTGCCTCCAGCAGACGCGACTGGAGGACGTCGGCGAAGAGCTGGTGGTAGCGATACCAACGGCGCCGGTCATCCAGCGGGACCAGGAACAGGTTTCGCTGCTCCAGCGTGGCCAGCATCGACCTGCCGTCGTCCCGGCCGGTGACCGCATCGCACAGCGGCGCGGACAGCCGGTCCAGGATCGAGGTCTGCATCAGGAAACGCCTGATGTCCTCGGGTTGCCGGTTCAACACCTCCTCGGCCAGGTAGTCGACGATGTACCGGTCGTCGCCGGCGAAGTCGGCGATGAAGGCACCGACGTCGTCGCGGCCCTGCATTGACAGCGCGGCCAGCTGCAGCGCGGCGATCCACCCTTCGGTCCGCCGTTCCAGGGCGGCGACCTCCCCTGGGCTCAGCGCGGATCCGGCGGCCCCTGCGAAGTAGGCTGCCGCCTCGTCGCGGGTGAACCGCAGGTCGGTGGCTCGGATCTCGACGAGCTCGCCGCGAGCCCGCAGCCGGGCCAGCGGAAGCACCGGGTCGGCTCGAGCGGCGATCACCACGTGCAGCCGTTCCGGTAGGTGCTCCAGCAGGAACGTCATCCCGTCATGCACCTCGCGGTTGTCGATGACGTGGTAGTCGTCGAGCACCAGTACGACATGATTCGGGACGGCGGTCAGGTCGTTGAGCAGGCTGGACAGGACCGCTTCCGCCCTCGGCTGGGGTGACTGCAGGATCGCCAGGGCACCCTCGCCCACGCCGGGGGCGGCGTTGCTCACCGCGGTGACCAGGTAGGTCCAGAACACCGCGGCATCGTTGTCGCGGTGGTCCAGCGACAGCCAGGCCGCGGCGCGTCCGTCCGAGGCTTGCAGCGCCAGCCATTCCGCGAGCAGCATCGTCTTGCCGAAACCGGGCGGCGCCGACACCAGTGTCAACGCCGCGTCCATGCCGCCGTCCAGCCGCACGGTCAGTCGTGGGCGGGCCACCCCACCGGGACGCCGCCGGGGTCGGTGGAATTTGGTGTCGAGCAGGGGGTCGACCATCGCCACCTCCGAGCTGAGTTTCACCGGCCATGGGGGCGTCGGTCGTGGCCGTCGACACGATGGGACGGCTAAAGGCATCGTGCCAGGAAACGGGCGGTGCCCATGCCCGCCGTGTCCCTCTGGACCCTCTCGCCGGTCACCACCTGCCGGTCGGCCACTTCACCACATTTATCACCAGACATGGTGATGTCCGCTCACCACCTCTGCTTCTACCTTTCGATCACCCCGGGAGAGCTGGGGCCGGCCCGAAGATCTGAGGGCACGGCGAGAAGGGAGCGAGATGAACGGGATCTCGATCGGCGACGACGCCGGGCGGTACGAGATTCGCGTCGCGGGACGCCTGGACCCTCGATGGTCCGCCTGGTTCGACGGGATGACCCTCAGCCGGCGCTGCGATGGCAGCACGGTCATCCACGGGGAGGTGGTAGACCAGTCCGCCCTGCACGGCCTGCTCACCAAGGTGCGCGACACCGGGTTGCCGCTGATCTCGGTCACCCGGGTCGCACCCCGACCGGACGTCGCCCCGTCCGCTGACACTCACCCAACTGCACGCATCCAGCCATGAACTCGAGGAGAACGACATGACCACCACCGTCCACACGACGAAAACCACTACCAGGAAACGGCTTCCGATGACCTTCGAACGTAAGACTTCGCTCGCTGCGGGCGTGCTCTATCTGATCACCTTCATCTCGATCCCGACCCTGGCCCTGTACCAGGCGGCGCGGACGCCGGAGTACATCGTCGGCGCCGGCCCGGACACGCCGGTCCTCCTCGGCGGCATCCTGGAGATGATCGTGGCCCTCGCAGCCATCGGCACCGCCGTCGCCCTGTACCCGGTATTGAAACGGCAGAACCAATCCCTCGCAATGGGTTTCGTCGGAATCCGAGTGTTGGAAGCCGCGACCATCTTCTCCGGTGTCGTCACCCTGCTCTCGGTCGTCACGTTGCGACAGACCAGCGCCGGAGTCGGCGCGATGGACACCGCCCGCGGGCTGATCGCCCTGCACGACTGGACCTTCACCCTCGGACAGGGCACCCTGCCGGCCGTCAACGACCTTCTGCTGGGAACCCTGCTGTACAAGTCCGGGCTGGTGCCGCGAGCCCTTTCCCTGATCGGAATCATCGGAGCGCCGGTCGTTCTCGCTTCCGTCGTCGCGAAGTACTTCGGCCTGTACGACGAGCTGTCCGCGTGGTCGTTGTTCGGCGCCGTGCCGGTCGCGGTGTTCGAGTTCTCCGTCGGCGTCTACCTGGTGGTCAAGGGCTTCCGGCGATGCCGCATCACCGCCGACCTGACCGCAGCCGGCGCCCCGACCGCAGCGCGCACCGTCACCGCCTGACCCGCCACCTCTCCTGAAAGGCCCGAGATGATCGAAGTGCAGGATCTGAGCAAGCAGTACGGCGACAAGGTCGCTGTGGACGGATTGAGTTTCGTCGTCCGGCCCGGCATCGTCACCGGGTTCCTGGGCCCGAACGGCTCCGGGAAGTCCACCACCATGCGGATGATCGCCGGTCTGGACCGGCCGACCGCCGGCAGGGTCACCGTCAACGGGGGTGACTACCGGTCCGCTGCGGCCCCGATGGCCGAACTGGGGGTGTTGCTGGAAGCCAAGGCCGTACACACCGGCCGGTCCGCCCGCAACCACCTGCTGGCCCTGGCCCGCACGAACGGGATCAGCCCCCGCCGGGTCGCTGAGGTGATCGACCTCGTCGGTCTCCACCACGTCGCCGGGCAACGGGTCGGTGGGTTCTCCCTCGGCATGGGACAACGTTTGGGGGTGGCGTCGGCGTTGCTGGGCAACCCGCAGACCGTGGTCCTGGACGAACCGGTCAACGGCCTGGACCCCGAAGGGGTCCGGTGGATCCGCACGATGCTCAAAGACCTCGCCGCCGACGGCCACACCGTGTTCGTGTCCTCGCACCTGATGAGCGAAATGGCGCAGACCGCGACCCGGGTGGTGGTCATCGGCCGGGGCCGGCTGATCGCCGACACCACCGTGGAGGACTTCATCGCCCGCGCCTCCACGCACTCGGTCACCGTCCGCACCCCGGACCCACACCGACTGCGCGACCTACTCACCAGCACCAGCACCAGCACCAGCACGGGCACGGGCACGGGCACCGGGGCAAGCGCCGGGACCGCAGGTGTCAGCGTCGATCCCGGGCAACCCGACGTCCTCACCGTCGACGGCCTCACCGCTGCACACGTGGGCACCATCGCCTGGCAACACCACATCCCCGTCTACGAGCTCACCGTCGCCCACGCCTCCCTGGAAGAAGCCTTCATGACCCTGACCGAGGACTCCGTCGAATACCGCGCCACCCCCGACACCGCGACCCGGTCCACCCCCGCTACCGACACTGTCGGGGTGGCGGCATGACCGACACCCTCACACCTGCACCCGCACCCGCACCCGCGAGCCGGCCCGCCCGGCTGAAGGTGACACCACTACGGGTCGCGTGGTCGGAATGGACAAAGTTCCGATCGTTGAGATCCACCGTCTACACCCTGGTCGCCGCCGTGACACTGATGATCGGGATGGGCGCCCTGTTCACAGCCATCACCGTCCACGAGTCAGCCGGCCTTGGTCCCGGGCAATCCGCAGTGTCCACCTCGCTGACCGGGACCTTCTTCGCGCAGCTGGCCATCGGGGTCCTCGGCGTGCTGCTGATCACCGGCGAATACAGCACCGGGATGATCCGGTCCTCGCTGACGGTGGTTCCCCGCCGGATGCCGATGCTCTGGGCCAAGATCGCAGTGTTCACCGTCGTGGTGCTCCTGGCCATGCTGACCGCAAGTGTCACCGCGTTCATCGTGGGTCAGGCGATCCTCGGCAGGCACGGCCTGCACTCCTCACTGACCGACCCGGACGTGGCGCGATCGGTGATCGGCGCCGCCCTCTACGTGACCGTCGCCGGAATGACGGCGCTGGCGCTGGGCGCGCTGCTGCGCAACACCGCAGCCGCGATCACCACGTTTGTCGCCGTGTTCTTCGTGATCCCGCCACTGACGCTGCTGCTGCCGGCGTCATGGACCGAGCACTTCGTCCCGTACCTTCCCTCCAGCATCGGCGCCGTACTGACCGGCGGAACCACCCTCGCCGCCCATCCCCTGCCGCCTTGGGTCGGCTTCGCCCTACTCTGCGGATACGCGGCGGTCCTCATCGGGCTCGCCGGCCGGCGGCTCCACCGCGCCGATGCCTGACCGAGATCGGCCCCACGGCGTTGGTCCGCAGCATCAACCGGTCGGAGTCTCGGCCGACCAGCACGAGGCACCACACGCGGTCACGGGCCCAGACGCAGCTGCCGGACGCGTCGGTCACCTCGGGCGGGGCGTCGGCCGGAACGGGCGGCTGACCGCCACCAGCTCCGGCCGGGCTCAGCGACCGGCGAGAACGTTCGCGAGTTGTTCGACGGCCCAGTCGATCTCGGACTCCGAGACGACCAACGGCGGCGCGAAGCGCAGGGTGTCACCATGGGTGTCCTTGACCAGCAGACCGCGAGCGGCGAGCCGCTTACTGACGGCCTTGCCACCACCGGCAGACGGGTCGATGTCGACGCCGGCCCACAGGCCGAGTCCGCGAACGGCGGTGACCCCGGAGCCGATCAGCGATCGCAACCCCTCCTGCAGCTGGGCACCACGCTCGCGGGCCATCTGCTGGTATTCACCGCGCGCCAGCAGCCGGACCACGGCGGTCCCGACGGCCGCGGCCAGCGGATTGCCCCCGAAGGTCGAGCCGTGCTCGCCCGGATGCAGCACACCGAGCACGTCGCGGTTGGCCACGACCGCGGACACCGGGACGATGCCGCCGCCGAGAGCCTTTCCCAGGGTGTAGATGTCGGGCTCGACGCTCCAGTGTTCGGAAGCGAAGGTGTACCCGGTGCGGCCGAGGCCGGACTGGATCTCGTCGCAGATCAGCAGCACCTTGCGGTCGGTGCACAGGTCGCGCACCGCGGGGAGATAGTCCGCGGGCGGCACCACGACGCCGGCCTCACCCTGGATCGGCTCGAGCAACACGGCGACGGTGTTCTCGTCGATCGCGTCAGCGATCGCGGTTGCGTCGCCGTAGGGCACCCGGCGGAAACCGGGGGTGAACGGACCGAAACCGCCACGGGCCTGCGGGTCGTCGCTGAAGCTGACGATGCTGATGGTGCGCCCGTGGAAATTGCCGTTCGCGACGATGATCGTCGCCTTGTCGGCGGCGACCCCCTTGACATCGACACCCCACTTGCGGGCGACCTTGAGCGCACTCTCGACGGCTTCGGCGCCGGTGTTCATCGGCAGCACCATGTCCTTGCCGGCCAGCTTCGCGAGCTCGGTGGTGAAGGTGCCGAGCTTGTCGGAGTGGAAGGCGCGACTGGTCAGCGTGAGCGTGTCCAGCTGGGCGTGCGCGACGGCGGTCAACTCGACGTTGCGATGCCCGAAGTTCACCGCGGAGTACGCGGCCAGACAGTCCAGGTAACGGCGCCCCTCGACGTCGGTGATCCAGGCGCCATCGGCAGAGGCGGCCACCACCGGCAGGGGGGCGTAGTTGTGCGCGGCATGGGCGTCCACCATCGCGATCTCACGCTCGGTGGCCGGCCGGTCGGTGGCGTAGCCGACGTTGGGAGCCAGGGTCGCGGTCACGACCGGATCTCCAACGTGCAGCACTTGACGCTCCCGCCACCCTTGAACAGCTCGGACAGATCGATGCCGATCGGCGCGAATCCGCGCTCGCGCAGCTGTTCGATCATGCCGGTCGCACGCTCGCTGAGGATGACGTGGTAGCCGTCGGACACCGCGTTCAGGCCCAGCACCACCGCGTCGGCCTCGGTCGCGATGATCGCGTCCGGGTACAGCCGCTGCAGAGTGGCCAGGGCATCCGGGCTGAACGCCGCCGGGTAGTAGGCGATCGTCTCGTCCGCGAGGACGGACAGCGCCGTGTCCAGGTGGTAGAACCGCGGATCGACGAGTTCCAGCGTCACGACCTCCATACCGCTGAGCTCGGCGAGCTCGCGGTGCGAGGCGACGTCGGTACGGAAGCCGGTGCCGGCCAGGATGCGGCGTCCGACGACGAGGTAGTCGCCCTCACCCTCGTTGGTGAAGGTGGCCTCGCGGACCGGACCTAAGTCCTGCGCCTCGAGGAAAGCGGCGTAGGCGTCGGCCTCACGGGCCCGCTCGGGGTAGGCGAACCTGGCCTTGTAGGAGAAGCCGGGCAGGCTCAGCGCGCCGTTGGCCGCGTAGACCATGTCCGGCAGGCCGGCCACGGACGGCACCAGGTCGACCGTGTGGCCGAGTTCCAGATACAGCTCGCGCAGCACCTCCCACTGGGCCACCGCACGCTCGGTCGAAACCGGAACAGTGGTGTCCATCCAGGGATTGATCGCGTAGGTGACCACGAAGTGGTCGGGGCGGGTCATCGCGTAACGACGGGCGGTCGGGCGACGGGTGGCAGCGGACTGGGTCGACGCAGAAGTCTCGGTGGCGGAGGTCGGAAACGGCGCGGTCATCGTCATGCATTCAGGTTAGGAGCGGTGTGCCGCACAATCAATCGCCGTTCGTTGCGTTGTTGATCTATGTTCGTTGCGCGTTCCGGAACAGAACGACGATCCGTTGCAGGGAGGGTGTCATGGGTGAGCTGGACTACATCGACCGGCAGGTCATCGCCTTCCTGGTGCGCGATGCCCGGGCCACGTACGCCGAGATCGGCGCCGAGGTCAGCCTGTCCGCCCCGGCGGTCAAACGGCGGGTGGACCGGCTGGTCGAGGCGGGCATCATCCGCGGTTTCACTGCCATCGTCGACGCAGCCGCGGCCGGCTGGAGCACCGAGGCGATCGTGGAGGTCTACTGCACCGGCACTGTCGCGCCGCAGGCGTTGCAGCGGGCCTGGGAAGGGGTGCCGGAGGTCGTCGGGGCGTGGACGGTGACCGGGGCCCCGGACGCGGTACTGCGGGTCGTCACCCGCGACGTCCGGCATCTCGAGCAGGCGCTGGAGCGGATCCGCGCGGCCGAGCACATCGACCACAGCGAGACGGTGATCGTGCTGTCGACCCTGATCGATCGACACAGTCCGGCGACCGCCGACTGATCCACCCCTGATCCCCCGACCTGCCGGGCCGGGGACAGCCGAGGCGGAGGCCAGCGAGCGGGCGACTCCCCGGGTTTGGTAGCGCTGCGTGTGTGACTCGTCACGAAGAGTGCTATCGTGGCCAGCACTCGATTCCAGGCAGCCCGGCCGGTTCACGTCCTGCAACCCCTCCGCCGCCGGGCCGAAGCCCATGACTCGGCCGGTCCGGTCAGGAAAGCAGCTCATATGAACGGTGTCGTTGCGTTTCTGGCCTTCGTGGTCGCCGCTGAGTACCTGGTGATCGCGGTCGACATCGTGCCGCGGCTGGCCCGCATCGCCCACGTCGACCGTGAGATCGTGCTGTCCGCCCGATGGGGGGCCACCTGCTTCTTCCTGGGATGCGCGATCACGCACGTCTTCATCGGGCTCCAGGCGGTTCTGCCGGCGCTCGGCGGTGCGATGGACATGGCGACCGGCGGTAGCGCTGCGGCCATGACGTGGGGAATGGGGCTTCCGCACGTTGCCCAGATCCTCGGCGGTGCGGTCTTTATCGGGATCAGCCGCAGTCGACTGGAAGTCAGCATCACGTCCAAGGAGGAGGCCTCGGCGGCGCGCGATCTGGACCACCAACTGCGGTGGGCCATGGACAACGCCCCGGTCGGGATTGCGTTCGCGGCAGCGGCGAAGCAGCCTCGCTACGCGAATTCCGCGTACCGCGACATTCTGGGGTTCGCTTCCGCCGGGGCGGTGTCGATCGAAGTCGATGTGCTGGAGGTGGTGCATCCGGCAGACCGCCACATCGGTGTCGCCGCGATGGAGCGGACGCAGGCCGGCGAGCCGGGTGATGTCGAGTTCCGGGTCGTGCGCCCCGGCGGTACGGTCCGCTGGCTCCGGCTGCGCTGGAGCCAGATGATGAGCAGCGCCCACCCACGGGTCACCACGATCGTGGAGGACGTCACCGACCGGGTCACCGCGGAGTCCGCGCTGGCCGCAAGCGAGCTCCGATTCACCCAGCTCGCCAGCTGCATCAGCGTCGGTATCAGTCATCGTCAACTGCAGCCACCCCAATTTCTCTGGGCCAACGCGGCGTACAAGGAGATCGTCGGGATCAACCCGGCGCAGGAGACATCCACGGCGACCGACCCGGCGGTGGCGTTGATCCACCCGGACGACCGGCACGCGGTGATGACCAGGTACTGGCCGCGGGCCCAGGCCGGCCTGGTCGCCCAGTCAGAGCATCGGGTGCTGCGACCCGATGGCAAGGTCCGCTGGGTACGCGTCACCAGCAACCCGGTGCCCGACGACGACGGCGGGGTCAACCGGGTGACCGCAACGGTCGAGGACATCACGGCCGACAAAGCGTTCGAGGCGGTCGTCGCCGACGAACGCCGCCGGCTGCGCCAGGCCGAATCGATCGGCCGCGTGGGATCGTGGGGCCGCGACCTGGAGTCCGGTGCCTCGAACTGGTCAGCAGGAGTTTTCGAGCTCTTCGGTCTCGATTCGGACGACGCGGACGGTCTGCGCAGCAGGATCCGCGCGCTGATCCATCCGGAGGATCTCGTGCGGCTCGATACGGCGGCCGCCGCCTGCGTGAGCGCCGGGGTGCCGTTTCAGGTGCGGTACCGGATCCACCGGGCCAACGACGGTGCCCTGCGATGGATGAACGCCCGAGGCGAGGCCGGTTATCGAGACGGGAAATGCGTCTGGATCGGCGGGTCGATCGCCGACGTCACTGCCCAGGTGGCGGCCGAAGCGGCGGCCGTCGCCGCCCAGTCGTTCCAGCAGGCGATCTTCAGCGCCTCGCCCGACATCATTTCGGTCTGGGACTTCACGACCGAGGCCGTCACCTGGGCCAACCGGTCGATCGGCGCCGACCTCGGTTACAGCCCGCCGGAGGTCGCCGCGATCGAACATCAGGAAAGGCGGATCCTCTGCCATCCCGATGACCAGGCCCGGGTGGACGAGACCTTGGCCGCCGCTCGGGACTCGCGCGACGATCGGGTCTTCCAGGTCGACTACCGGATGCAGCAGAAGGACGGCACCAGTCGATGGTTCTCCCTGCGGACCGCACCGCTGAACCGCGACGAGAAGGGCCGGGTCAATCAGATCGTCAACGTGATCCGGGATACCACCGATGCCATGGCCACCGAACTCGAGCTGCGCCATTCGGCGCTGCACGACAGCCTGACCGGGCTGCCGAACCGGACCCTGCTGATCGACCGCATCGAGTCGGCGCTGGCCCGCGCAGACCGTGAGGACACCGAAGTGGGCATCCTCTTCTGCGATCTCGACGGGTTCAAGCGGGTCAACGACACCGGTGGCCACGCCGCCGGAGATGCTGTGCTGGTCGAGGTCAGCGAGCGCCTCCGCCGCTCGATACGCCGCAGTGACTCCGTCGCCAGGGTGGGTGGTGACGAATTCGTCATCATCCTGGAGCCCAGCCGCCCCACCCGCCCGGCCCTTCCGGAACCCCGCCATGGACACGACCAGAACTCCGCCGAAAATGTCGACGAGACGCCGGCCGACACGCTGACGATGCAGGAGGTCGCCGAACTGGCGGCCGGCCGGATCCGAGCCGCGATCGTCGCCCCGGTGCAGCACGACGATCAGGCCTACTCGGTCTCGGTCAGTATCGGCATGACGTTCGCCGGCCGCGGGAGTGTGGCGGACGACGTGTTGCGCGACGCTGACTCAGCGATGTACCTGGCCAAACAACGAGGGCGGGACCGGTTCGAGATCTTCGACGAACTGTCCCGAGAGGAGGCGGCGCGGCTGGCCGTGGTCGAACGCGCCCTCCGGAATGCACTCGGCCCGGAGGCGCAGCGGCAGGCCCGACTCCGCGTCGCCTTCCAGCCCATGTTCGATTTGACCGACGGTCATTTGGTGGGCTTCGAGGCACTGGCCCGGTTGACCAGCGCGGACGGTACCTCCATTCCGCCGGACGCCTTCATCCCCGTCGCCGAGAACACCGGCATGATCTCAGGGCTCGGCGCGACCGTCCTGGACCTCGGGCTCGCCGGGCTCGCCCAGTGGCGGGCCGACCACGCCGATGCGGTACCCGCCACACTGGCGGTCAACCTGAGCGCCCGACAGGCCCATCAGAGCGATCTGCACGACCTGGTCATCGGAACCCTCGCCAAGTACGGCCTGGGTCCCGCCGACCTCACGCTCGAACTGACCGAATCCATCCTGCTCGACACCGGGTCCGCCGGAATGCTGCAACTCAGCGTCCTGCACGACGCGGGGGTGGGGATCGCCATCGACGATTTCGGCACCGGGTACGCGAGCCTGCGCTACCTGACCACCCTCCCGATCAGCTCAGTGAAAGTTGACCGGTCCTTCACCGCCGGACTGCCCACCGACGAGACCGACGCGACCATCGTCCGGGCCATCGCCGGGCTGGCCGCCGAACTGGGATTGACCTGCGTCGTCGAAGGCATCGAGACGACGAGTCAGCTCGCCGCCCTGCCGGCCGGCGTCCTCGGGCAGGGCTACCTCCTTGGCCGGCCCACCCTCGAACCCGCGGACGTGGCGCCTTGGAGCCCGTTCAGACGGCCTGAGCAGCAGTCGACCACGAACGGTGCATCGGCGGGGACGGACCAGGCTGGATTGAAAGTCCTCAGAGCCGCGGCGGCGCGGTAACGTCGGTGGAACCACCTCATCTGTGTTGCGGGCTAGGAGCCTTCGATGGACGATTCTGAGCGCGCACGCACAGCCGGGAGCGACGAAGGCGCGCAACCCGCTGCCGACGCGCAGCAGGATCGGTTCTCGGCGGAGTTGCAGCAGCAGGACGACGATCTGGCCGAGGGTTTGTCGCAGCTCTCGCAGCTCTCGGCCAGCCGGTTCGGTCTGCTGGAGTTGCTGACGAAGGTCGCAACGATGGCGGTGCACGCCATCCCCGGGGCGGACGGCGCGGGGCTGACCCTGCTCGAGCTCGACCGGGCCGACATCATCGTCAAGAGCACCGATTTCGTTCGGGAGATCGACGACATCCAGTACAGCATCGGGCAGGGACCGTGTATCAGCGCAGCCCGGACGGGCACCACCATGCGGTCGGGCTCGCTGGGCGGTGATTCCCGGTGGCCGCGGTTCGGGCCCCGCGCCAGCCGCCTGGGCGTGCACAGCGTGCTGTCGCTACCGTTGCTGACCCCCAACGGCGTGGTCGGCGCGATGAACGTCTACGCCCACGCCAAGGACGCCTTCGACGAACGGTCCGAGCAGCTGGGCGAGTTGTTCGCGGTGCCCGCTGCGATCTCGGTCCTGAATGCGCAGATCTTGGCGCAGAGCCAGCGCCTGGCCACCCAGTTACAGGCGGCGTTGAGCAGCCGGCCGGTCATCGATCAGGCGATCGGGATCCTACGCAGCCGCAGCGGCGACACCGCCGCGGAAGCGTTCGCACGGCTCCAACAGATGAGCCAGCACGAGCACACCAAACTGACAGCGGTGGCCTCGGCGGTGGTGGACGAGGCGGCGGCGCGGGCCCGCGCTCGCCGCCCACACAGCGACTAGCCGCACTCCGGCGCGGAGCTGGCGAACACCGTGTAGGTTCAGGAACGAGGCGCGTTACGGATCTGGGGCCCGACCCCCGTCCAGCGTGCCTACATCGGGCCCAGCCGTCGCCGCGGGACCCGGCCCGGGAACCACAGACAGCGATCGGGACGCCCCGGAGTTCTGTGTGGATTTCTCGACCGATCTGACGGCGCATCTGGCCACGCTGACCGAGGCCCTCAATGGCAGCGGTGATGACCTGGGCACCATTCTGGGCGTCCTTTTCGATGACCTGGTCGTGGGCATCAGCTCGTTCGTGGGGATGAGCATCACGGTGTCGGCCGGCCAGGAGCCGGTCACGGTGACAGCGATGAGGTCCCACGCCGCCGACGCCTCGATGCTGCTGCCCCTGGGCGCTGTCGCCGGGGGCGGTCATATCGTGTTGTACGCCCAGAACCGCGGTGCCTTCGTCGATCTGGCCGCCGACGCCCGGAGCCTCTCGGACCACAGTGGCGAGATCATTGTCGACGGGCACCTGCCACCTCCGACGGCCTTCGCCGCACACACCAGCATGGATCGACTGGCGGATCGGTCCAGCATCGATCAGGCTCTCGGATTCCTGATCGGGCAGGGCTACCCGCCGCCGCAGGCCCGGGCCGAGCTCACCCGCCGCGCCAGCGCGGCGGGTGTCACGCTCGCGCAGATCGCTCACCTGATCCTTGATCCCGACCATCGACCCGATACCGACAGCGACGCAGCGGCCGCGGAACCCGACGATCGGGCCGGTTGATCCGTCGCCACCGCACCTCCAGGCTGCATCGGAAACCATTCACTCCCTACGGCATCCGGTCTCACCCGGACCCGAAGCAGGTCCAGCCCGCCCGCCGCCCTGCTCAGGACTCGATCCCCACGCGGTCCACAGGTCGGAAATAGTCATTCCGCCGAGGCCGTGGCGCGGCGGCAGCTATCGCGACTTCTGCTGCTTCCACAGCGCCTTCGACCGCTCCTCCCGATTCCGTACACGCTCGACGACCTGCTGCGGCACGCCGAAGCCGGGGACGGTGACGCCTGCGACGAGCTCTACCGGCAGATGGTCCGCCGGGTGCTGAGTTCGTGCCGGCGCCTCCTGACCGATCGCACCGAAGCAGAAGACGTGGCCCAGGACGTATTCCTCGAGGTCTGGATGAAAGCGGCCAACTTCGACGCCGCCGGAGGCTCCGCCACCGCGTGGATCCTCGGGATCGCCCATCACCGCGCCGTCGACCGGATCCGTACCTCCGGAGGAGCCCGTAGACGGAACGTGTCCCACCACCACCACCACCACCACCACCACCGACCCTCGCCGGCAGACGCCGCCTGATCGACGGCGCATCGCCGCCGTCGCCGTGCTCCCGTGCGGCCGTCAAAGAGCGCCGCACAGCACCAGGGCTCAGGAGCCGTACCGCAGGGCCCGGGCCTCCACGTCGAACAGGACATCGTCGGCGGCCGCGGGACTGATCGCCCCGCTCCGCCGGGCCTCCAGGACCGCGTCCCGTTCCGCCTCGGTCGCCCGCGCAAGCAGGTCGCGCAGCTGCCCACCGGCCTCGTGTCCGGTGATGTCCCCGGCGACCAGACCATCGACCTGGTGCCGGTAGTGCAGGCGGCTCCGGTACTGCTGAACGACCGCTGACAGCACGTCGGGGTCGACGTCGTCCAGGCCGTCCAGGTACTCCAGCGCCGCCTCGGCGACCATCCGATGGAGCCGCCGGGTGTCGGCCCCCAGATCGGCGTCGCTGGAGACACCCAGTCGCCGGATCAGCGGCGCCAGCGTCAGACCTTGCACCACCAGCGTCAGCAGCACCACGAGCAGCGAGACCAGGACCACCTCCTCCCGCATGGGGAAGGGGCCGCCACCGTCGACGACGTAGGGCAGGCCGAGGGCGGTGGCCACCGTGACCACACCCCGCATCCCCGCCCACGACGCGACCGCCGACTCCCGCGGTCCGTACGGAGTGGCCGAGCCCGTGCGCTGGGCCTTGCGACCGGCAAGAGCGGACGCGGTGAACATGACGGCCGCCCGCAACAGCACCAGCACAGCGACGACAGCCCCGGCGATCTGGAGGGTGCGCACATGGTCCAGCAGATCGGTGGTCGCGAGCACGCTCGTCAACTCCAGGCCCAGGAAAGCGAAAAGCAGTCCGCTGACGGCGAACTCGATGAACCCCCACACCGAGCGACCCAGCAACCAACCGGCGGAGGTCACCTCCTGGGACAGCGTGGCCCGCAGGAACAGACCCGCCACCAGGACGGCGAGGACACCGGACGCATGGAACTCTTCCGCAACCAGATAGAGGGCGAAGGGCACGGCCAGCGTCACCGTCGTCTCGGTCGCCGCATCGTGCAACACCCCCAGCGCACGGCGGGTGACCCAGCCACCGGCCAGCCCCAGCAGGATGCCTCCGAACACCGCCACGACGAAGCCCAGGCCCACCTGGCCGACGGTCACGCCGCCGGCGACCACGGCCATCACGGACAGCTGATAGATCACCAATGCGGTGGCGTCGTTGAACTGGCCCTCCCCCTCCAGCAGGGTGACCAGTCGGGCGGGTAGATGCAGTCGTGATGCGACCGCGCTGGCCGCAACCGGGTCCGGCGGCGACACGATGCCGCCGAGCACCACAGCGACCGCCCAGGGCAGGCCGAACGCGTGGCCGACCACCGCCACCGCCGCCGCTGTGGCCAGCGTCAAGCCCACCGCCAACCCGAGAATCGGCCGGGCCGCCGTCCGCAGGTCCCGCAGCGAGGTCGTCTGGGTCACCGCGAACAACAGCGGCGGCAGCACCAGCGGCAGGATCAGGTCCGGCTCCAGGTCCGGCGCGGGAATGCCCGGAACGATGCCGAGCAGCAAGCCGTAGATGGTGAGCACCACCGGCTGCGGCACCCCGATCCGGTCCGAAAGGGGGGTCAGCGCCACCACGCCCAGGACGAGAAGCCCGAGTAGGGCGATGCCGTTCATCAGGTCATTGTGATGGGGTCCCCTGGCCGCGCGCCGGGAGGGCGGGCCGAACCTGCCGTGTCCCACCGCCGCCGGACTGAGATACTCGCGTTCGGCGGCGTAGGAGCAGCGGCGCCGCCCGGGGTAATTCTCGACCCATCCGAGCTCGTAGCACGAGGAGACGGCGCCGATGAGTATTCGCAGCCGTCTGGTCGATGCCGGAGATGCGTTCCGGACCCGGTTGTGGCCGGTGCCGACCCTCGGGGTGTTCGTCGCGTTGGTCGCGGGGGTGTTGCTGCCCGAGCTCGATGCCGCCATCGACGGTGATCTGTCCGATACCGTCTCGGCGTACCTGTTCGGCGGTGGCGCATCAGCGGCGCGGTCGGTGTTGGACGCCATCGCCAGCTCGCTGATCACCGTCACGTCCCTGACGTTCTCCCTCACGGTCGTCACCCTCCAGCTGGCGAGTGGCCAGTTCTCGCCCCGGTTGCTGCGGACCTTCACCCGCGACCGGTTCGTCCATGTGACCCTGGCGATGTTCCTGGCGACGTTCGTCTATGCGCTGACCGTCCTGCGCACGGTGCGCACGTCGGCTGAGCAGCAGGTCCAGTTCGTTCCCCAGGTGTCGGTGACGGTCGCCTTCGTGCTGGCCGTGGCCAGTGTGGTGACGCTGGTGTTGTTCCTCGCGCACCTGGCGCGGGAGATCCGGGTGGAGACCATGGTGCGCAGCGTCCACCGCGACGCGAGCGCCTCGGTGGCCCGTCTGTTGGAAAAACCCGACGACACCGAGCGCGCGTCCCCGGACGAGACGAGACCGGCCGAAGACACGCGCCTCATCATCGCCCCGCGGTCGGGCTTTCTGACCGCGGTGGACATGTCAGGACTGAGCCGGGCGGCCGCCGAGGCGGACGCGGTGGTCTCCATCGATCAACTTCCCGGTGGCTTCGTCGCCTCGGGAACACCGCTGGGCCGCTGCTGGTCACGGCCCGGATCGGGGAACGCGTCGGTCGGTGACGAACTCTTCGAGTCCATTCCGACGTTTCTCACCATCGGCATCGAGCGGACCGACACCCAGGATTTCGCCTTCGGTCTGCGTCAGCTGACCGACGTGACCGCGAAGGCGCTGTCGCCCGGCATCAACGATCCGACGACGGCCATCCACGCGCTCGGACACACGTCCGCACTGCTGTGCGAGATCGCGAAATACGACCTGCGATCGGCCGTGCACCGTGACGACGATGGGCAGGTGCGGGTGATTCGCCGCCGGCCCGCCTTCGACGCCCTCCTCGACGAGGCGGTCACCCAGCCGAGGCGCTACGGTGCGGCCGATCCGGCGGTGCTGGGGCGGCTGATGGGCCTGCTCCGGGAAGTGGCCTGGTCGGCCCGCGACCACAGTCAGCGGCAGGCGGTCGTCCACCAGCTCGAACGCCTCCGAAACACCATCGAACGTTCCGATTTCGACCTCGCCGAGCGGGACCAGCTCGACCGGGCCGGTCGGAAAGTGGAGGCGGCCCTCACCGGCGACTGGCCGCCCGAATCCTGACCGGATACGGCCGACGGCAGCGTCGGCCGCGGAGCACGGCCACCGATCACCCGGTGGTGGTCGCCACTGCGGAGGTGCTGGTTGTCGTCTCCGGGGCAGTGGTTCCCCCGGAAGGTTCTGCGGACGAGGTGCCGGACAGTGACGTCGGGGTGAGCGATCCGTCGGGCAACCGGGCACTGGCGCTGCACCCGGCGATGTCGTCTCGCAACGACGCCTGGAGAGGCTGCAGATCCCGGATGATCCCGTCCAGCGCTGTCAGGTTGAAGTCGGTCAAGGCCGACCCGATCCGGTTGATGATGTTGTAGGCGTCCTGGGCTCCGTTGATCGCCCGCAGGCAGGCGTCGTTCACGACGATCTGGACCTCGGCACCGGAGGAGGGGGAGGTACCGTCCGCGCCGGACGTCGTGGCCGTCGACGTCTCCGACGGTGCGGTCGACGCGGGGTCGGCCCCCACGGAAGGGCTGCTCCGGATGAGGAGCCCGGCGACGACGACGCCGGCGAGCAGACCGACCACGAACGTGACGCCGGCAATCCACCACCGGGACGCTCGGGCCGGTTTGCGGGTAACGGCGGGGCCGTGGGGAGTCTGCGACATGTCGATCCTCTCGATGGCTGCGGCTCGTACGCCTGCGCCGATGTCCGGTGCGGCACGCCCCCGAAAGACGCAGGATCGAGACCCACGCTGACTCGGTCGGCGACACCAATGACGACAGTGGCGCCGGTGGTGTCCCCTGGGGCGACTGCCGTAACGTCTGCGGTCCGGCCGACCTTACGGCACTACCTGCGCGACGACATCCGACGCCGGCCGGTCCGAGAATCGGGTACGAACGACGCGTTCGGCCCGCCGAGACGGTCACCGTCGTCTCGTCGAGGGTCTCGGCAGTGACGGGAGGGGGTGTGATGCCGGCTCGTCATCGCCGTTCCTGGTGGGGACGCTCACGCGCGGCGGTTCAGCTCGCCGGCCGTCGCTACCGGGCGATCATCACCCGGTTCCGATGGGTGGTGGTGATCGCCTGGGTCGCTCTCGCGACGGTGCTCTCGCTCACCGTTCCGACCAGCCACGGCGGGGGCGGCAGTGACGTCGGTAGTCTGCTGCCGCCCGGCAGCGCGGCCGGAGCGGTCCAGGCCCGGTCGCTGGCCCAGTTCGCCATACCGGTGCTGTCCGAGACCACTGTGGTGATCCACGATCCCGGCGGCCTGAGCCTGCTCACCCGTGCGGACGCGGCGGTGTGGGCGCTGTCCTTCGTCCAGGCGTCGCAGAAGGGACTCGTCCCCGAGGGGCCCGGCCACATCGTCGCCGCGGTCCCGGTCCCGACCGTCAGCCCGAACACGGCCGTGGCCTACCTGTACGCCTCCGCCTACTCGTCGCTGCAGGAGACCACCTCGATCGCCCAGCAGTACGCTGCCCACTTCAACAACCAGCCGTCGGTCAGCACTTACGTGACCGGAATCGCGCCGGCGCAACTCCGGCAGGGCTACTACCTGCAGAATTGGCTTCCGGTCTTCGAGGTAGCGACTCTGGCGCTGATCGCGATCGTCGTCGCCTGGGCCTTCCGGTCGGTGGTGGCGCCGTTGGCCGTGCTGGCGGTCGCCGGACTCGGCTATCTGGTGACCATCAGGGTGCTCGGTCTGTTGGCCGCCGCCTTCGGGTTCGCCCTGCCCGACCAACTGCAGCCGCTGATCGCCGCCCTGCTCATCGGGGTGGTGACCGACTACTGCGTGCTGTTCTTCTTCGCGTTCCGGCGCGAACTGCGGACGGACTCCGAATCGTCGGGCGCGGTACAGCGCACGCTGGCGTCCGACGCGAGCATCGTGGCCGTCGCGGGCCTGACGGTGGCCGCCGGAACGGCGGCCCTGCTGTCGGCCAATTTCGACCTCTTCCGCGCCTTCGGTCCGGCCCTGTCGGCCACGGTCGTCGTCGGTCTCCTGGTCTCACTCACCCTGGTCCCGGCGCTGATGACGATCGCCGGCCGGTGGTTGTTCCTCTCCTGGCGCGGAGTGAATCTGGGACGGGCGGACCTTCCGGGGGGGACGCAGCGGGCGAACAGTCGCCTCGTCCGGATCGTCGTCGACCGGCGCGGCGCGGCGATGGCAACAGCGATCGCGGTCGGCGTCCTGGTGTTGGCCGCAGTGCCGCTGAGCCAGATGCGTCTCGACCTGTCCTTCACCTCGGGCCTGCCCAGCGACGACCGCGTCCAGCGGGGTGCGCAGATCCTGGACAGTTCGGGGATCCGAGGGATCACCGCGCCGACCGAGGTTCTCGTCGAGGGGACGGCGGTCGCCGACCAGCGGGACGGGCTGCGCCGGATGCAGGCGTTGATCGCGGCTCAACCGGGGGTCGCGACCGTTCTCGGACCGGAGCAGAATCCGCTTCCGGACCAGTTCGGCATCGTCTATTCCAAGGACGGCAACGCGGCCCGGTTCCTGGTCGTGCTCGACAGTGACCCGCTGGGGGGCGACGCGATCGCCACGTTGGACAGGCTCAGTCCTCGTTGGGACAGTCTGATGCGGCAGGCGGGCATCGAGAACGCCAGCGTCGCAGTGACCGGGCAGACGGCGATCGCCTCCGAGCTCGCGGAGATCACTCGCGCGAATCTCTGGATCACCCTGTTGGCCGCGCTGGCGGTCGAGTTGGTGATCCTGATCGCCTACCTGCGGTCGGTGGTGGCGCCGCTGGCCCTGCTCGTGTGCAGTGCGCTCGGCGTCGCCGCCGCCCTGGGCCTGACGGTCCTGGTGTTCCAGGGCATCCTGGACGATCCCGGTCTGACCTTCTACGAGCCCTTCGCCACCGCGGTGCTTCTGCTGGCCCTGGGCTCGGACTACAACGTCTTCGTGGTCGGGTCGATCTGGTCCGAGGCCGCCCGGCACCCGTTGAGCCAGGCGCTGGCCCGGGCGATGCCCGCCACCGCCAAGGCCGTGGGGACCGCAGGCCTGATCCTCGCCGCGACGTTCGCCATGGTGGCCGTCATCCCGTTGGGCACCTTCCGCCAGTTGGCCTTCACCATGGCGGTCGGGTTGCTGATCGACACCTTCCTCATCCGGCCCGTCCTCACGCCGGCCGTACTCACGCTGCTGGGTCGGTGGTCGGGCTGGCCAGGTAGTCGGATCCGGACCACCGCGGTGTCGGCGGCGGACCTGCACCACACCGCCGTCCAGGCTCGCCAGAGCGACCAGACCTCCCCCACCCGGCCGGACCTCGTGTCCACGACCCCTGCGATCGGCGAACCGAGACCATGACCTCCACCTCTGGCGACGACACCCCTGACGACACGACCTCTGGCGGCGTGGCTCCTGACGGCGTGGCTCCTGACGACATGACCTCTGACGACATGACCTCTGGCGGCGGGACTCCTGACGGCGTGATCTCCGACGGCGTGACCCCTGAGGGCGCGACCCCTGACGACAGCCGGCGCGGCGCGGCCCCGCGCCCCCTCCGTACGACGGCGGTGGCGATGCTGGTGGTCGCCGGACTCGTGGTGCTGATCATCGGGTCCGACTGGCTGGCGCGAGTCGGTTCCCAGACCCTGCTCACCCGACAGATCCAGGACGCGACCGGCAGTACCAACCCGCCGGGAGTCGCGATCAGCGGGACGTGGTTCCTTCCGCAGGTCATCCGGGGTCACTACGACACCGTCGACATCGACCTGGCGGCGGTGTCGTCCGGGCCGCTGACGCTCACCGACCTGCACGCGACCCTGACCGGGGTGCACCTGCCGTTCCACGACGTGCTCGTCCGCAACGTCGACCGGGTGGTGATCGACAGTGCCACCGAGGAGGCCATGCTCACCTACGACGACCTCAATTCCTTCCTGTCCACGACCGGCCGCCGGGTCTCCGTCCAGCCGGTCAGTGACGGAGTGGTGACGCTGACCGGAACGGTGGACGTACTGGGAAAGTCGGTTTCCGCATCAGCGGACGCCGCGATCAGCAGCAAGGACGGCGCGCTCACCCTGTCCCCGGTCAGACTGCGCACCGATACGGTCCTGGACCGGGCCAGCGAGAGTTTGCTGGGTCAACGGTTCACCCTGATCGTCCCGCTGGATCCGCTCCCCTTCGGTCAGGTGATCACCGAGATCCGCCCTCAGGCCGACGGATTCCACATCCGGGCCGGCGGGGTCGGTGTGATTGTCGACCCCTGACCAGAGGAATCCGATCCTGGGAAGCAGCGCGCGGGCGCCGGGCGTCACCAGTCCTGGGACCCGATCGACGCGAGCGGGTAGACGACTGTCGAACGGTTCACCGGTATCCCAGCGGCCTGTCCCGGTGACCACGATGTCCGACCCACTCGCCCGCAACAGGAAAGCCGACGCATGCGCCAGTCCGTGACAACGATGCTGTCGGCCGCAGCAGATACCGACCCCGCCGGCGCCGTCAAGATCCTCGGCGTCACCCTCGTGGGGATCAGTGCGACCACCGGAGTGAAGTTGATCTTCACGATCGTGCTGATCGCGGTCGTGTTGCTACTGCGGCAGCTGATCCTGCTCGCCCTCCGGCGGGTCCTCGGCGGCGAGGTGGCCGATCCGCGTCGGTTCTGGGCGCGGCAGGGCCTGCAGCTGCTGGTCGCCGTGGTGCTCGTCATCGGGGTGATCTCGATCTGGGTCACGCCGGACACCGACATCACCACCGGCATCGGCCTGATCAGCGCTGGGCTCGCGTTCGCGCTCCAGCAGGTCATCGTGTCGCTGGCCGCGTTCTTCGTCATCCTGAGGGGAGACACCTTCGGTATCGGCGACCGGATCACCCTGGGCGGCGTCCGCGGTGACGTGGTGAAGCTCGGATTCCTGCGGACGACGATCATGGAGATGGGCCAGCCGCCGTCGGTGGCCTCGGCCGACCCGGCGGTCTGGGTCAATTCCCGGCAGTACACCGGACGGCTGGTCACCGTGACCAACGGCGCCATCTTCAGCGATCCGGTATATAACTACAGCCGAGATTTTCCCTACCTGTGGGAAGAGATCGTGCTTCCGATCTCCTACCGCGAGGACCGAGCGATCGTGGAGGACATCCTGCTGGCCGCCGCCCACGCCCACGCGATCATCGACGACCGGGCCGCCGAGGCCGCCCTGGCGTCCATGCGGTCCCGGTACGCGATGTCGGACGCGTCGTTGGACCCGTCGGTGTACTGGCGGCTGACCGACAACTGGCTGGAACTGTCGCTGCGCTTCCTCGTTCCCGTCCGTGGCGTCCGCGAGATCAAGGACCGGATGTCGCGGGACATCATCCGCGCCCTGGACGAGGCCGGCGTCGGGATCGCTTCGGCCACTTTCGAGATCGTGGGCGTGCCCAGGCTGGAGTACCGACGCAGTACCGACGATGACTGACCGGCCGTGCCCCGGGGGGCCGAGATGACCTCGTGGTGGGGTGCGGTCGCGGTGATCGTGGTCGCCGCGCTCGGTCTGGTCGCCGTGCGGATCACGCACCGCACCCTGGTGACGACGACCGACCCGATCGAGGCCGCACCTTTCCTGTCCGGTTGGCCGCCCACCGAGCATGCCCTGTCCCGCTTCCACGTCCGGTGGTACCCCGCAACGCTGCTGTTCCTGGCCTTCGACGTGGAGATGCTGTTCATGTATCCGTGGGCCGTCGTCCTCCGCGAGGTCGGCCCATCGGGTGTCGTCGAGATGTTCGCGTTCCTGGGCGTGCTGATGGTCGCCGTCCTCTGGGCGTGGCGAGAAGGTGCGCTGCGATGGCTCTGACGGCGATGATGCGAAGCGCCTCGCTCCGATCGGTGCACGTCCTACCGGTGGAGATCCCCGGCGGTTGGCGCGTCCGGGTGGAGGTCGAGCAGGCGGTGCGGCGGCGAGGTTGGCGGCTGGCCTCCGGGCCGGCGGATGCGGATGCACTGGTGATCTGCGGGGCGCCGGGTTCGGAGTGGGACGAGCTGATCGACCGGGTCTGGGGGCACCTACCAGGCCCGCGGGTCCGGGTGACGCTGGCGAACCCGGCCGAGGTCACGGGCGGGTTGGACCGGGTGGTGCGGGAGCTCGGCGACCGCGACGGGCAGTCCGTCGACGCAGGACAGCGACGCCCGGACGAGGACGCGGCGGCCTTTGGGTCCGACCGTGACACGCGCGGAACGAGCGGAATGGACATGGGGGACGCGCCCGACGGCCATGACCACCACGAGGAGAGCCACCACGGCGACATGGACATGGGCGGCGACCCGGACATGGGCGACATTGACATGGGCGGCGACCCGGACATGGACATGGGCGACATGGACATGGACATGGCGCCGTCGGGGATCCCGCTGGCGACCGGCGCCGACGACCGGGACGGCCTGGAGATGGACGAGCTGCACGTCCCGCTGGGCCCTGTTCTACGGCATTGGCCGGCCGGACTCGTGGTGCGGTGTGTCCTGCACGGCGATCTGGTGACCGGAGCCGAGGTCGAGCTGCTGCCGGGTTCCGGCGCCGCCGACGCGGTGGACGTGGCCGCTGAACGGGCAGCCGGCTGGTGCGACAGCGCGGCGTCCACGCTCCGGCTGGCCGGTGCCGAGCGACCGGCCGACCGGGCGGTCCGGCTGCGCGACGACCTGCTGGACCCGACCCTTGCCGATCGCCCCGAGACCGCGACCGGACTGGCGCGACTGGCCCGCGACGTGCGCTCGTCCCGGGTGCTGCGCTGGTCGCTCGGCGGGCTGGGTGTGATCGCGACCGAGGTCCCCGGGGGACCGCCCACCGGTGATGTGCACAGTCGTCTCTGCGCTCAGCTCGACCACGCGCTCGGAGCCCTGCGCGGCGATCCGGCGCCAGCACTCGACGCCGACGGGCTGCGCGATGCCCTGCCGGGCCTGATGACCGGGATCGATCTCGCCGCCGCCCGCCTGATGGTGGCCAGTGTCTGGCCGCCCGCCGTGGTCGCGCGGGAGGCCGCTGGTGTCTGAACCGCCGACCGAACCCCTGGTCGACCACGCGCTGGGGCCGGCCTGGTCGATCGCGCTGGTCGTCGTCGCCGCACTGCTGGCGCTGGCCGCGGCGGGCCTGAACGGGGTGTTGGTGGCCCGGTCGGCCGGCCGGCCGGCCCGGTCGGGGATGGTGTCCCCCCTGACCGAGTCCGCCCGACTCCTCACGCAGCGGCGTCGCCGCACGCTCCAACGCGATCCGATCCTGCAGCAGGTCGGCGTGTTCGGACTACCGCTCATCGCGGTGCTGATGCTGTCGGTGGTGCCGTTGGGCGATCGGCCGCTGCTCGATCTCCCGGTGGGGGTGGTGTGGTTCAACGCCCTGGACGTGGCCGTCTGGGCCGTCGTCTGGCTGGCCGGTTGGGCTCCGAACAGCGCGTTCCCGCTGGTCGGCGCGTACCGGTTCCTCGCGTTGGCCCTTGCCTACGAGCTGCCGTTGATGTTTGCGCTCAGCACGCCGGCGGTGGCGGCCGGGAGCCTGCGGCTGAGCGACATCGTCTCAGCCCAGAGCGGTGGGTGGTTCGTGGTCTGGATGCCGCTCGCCTTCGCGGTGTATCTCGTCGGGGTGGCGGGGTTTGCGGTCTGGGGCCCGTTGTCGGCACCGGTGGGAGCCGATCTCGCCGGCGGTGTCCTCGGCGAGACATCCGGTCCGGACCGACTTCTCGTGCTCGGCGGGCGATACGCGGTGCTGGTCGCCGGGGCGGCGTTCACGGTGCCGATGTTCCTCGGCGGCGGGCACGGGCCGCTGTTGCCGGCCTGGATGTGGGTACTGGTGAAAACCGCGGCGGTGCTGGCTGGTCTGGTCTGGCTGGGCCGTCGGATTCCGACCCTTCGTCCGGACCGGTTCCTCGAGGTCGGTTGGCTGGTGCTGCTGCCGATCACGCTGCTGCAGCTACTGGTGGTCGCGATCGTCGTCGGGACCGGGGGTGGCGGCGGATGATTCAGGTGGTCTTCTGGGTGCTGTCCGCGGTCGCGGTGGCCGCCGGCGTGGCGGTGTTCGTGGTCGACTCGATGGCGCGTGCCACCTACGCGCTGGCGGCCTCTTTCGTGGCGGTGGGGGCGGCGCTGCTGCTGGTCGGACTGAACTACGTCGGGGTGGTGACCATCCTGATGATGATCATGGAGATGGCCGTGATGGCGGTTTACATGGTCATGTTCATGGGGATGAACCCCGCCCTGATGCCGATGAGCATGGTGCACGACACACGCGCCGCGATCTCGGTCTCGGTGGCGGTCTTCGGTTTGCTGGCGGCCGGAGTCCTGTTCGTCCCGTGGCCCGGCAGACGGGGCGCACCCGGCACCGACCCGACCGCTGACCTGGGGAACGCGCTGATGGGCGATCACATGCTGGTGATGATGGGGATCAGCGTGGTCATGGTGGCGACCATCGTGGCCGGGATCGTATTGGCCCTGCACCGCGGGCGCTACCAACGGTTCGGTGACGATCTCCGGGCCCGGCCGGTCGATCCGCAACGGGGCGGGGTCGGCCGATGACCCTTCAGACGGTGCTGCTGGTCGCCGCCGCACTGTTCAGCGTCGGCCTCTACGGAGCCATCTCCCAGCAGGTCCTGGTAATGGTCATGATGGGCCTGGAACTGATGATCAACGGGGTCATCCTGGCCGCCGGCGCGTTCTGGTGGTTCCTCAGCCCGACCCCGACCGGTCAGGTCCTGCTGCTGGTGATCCTGGCGGCGATGACCGTCGAGATGGCGATGGGCTTCGCCGTGGCCACGCTGGTGCACCGCCACCGCAACTCCGACATGACCGATGACGCCACCGAGTTGGCCGGATGAGTAGCGGGACAGCTGCGGCGGCGCTATGGCTGCTGCTGATCCTGCCCGCCGTGGTCGGGACGGCGCTGTGCGTCGGCGGTCGTCGACTGGACCGGTGGGCGGCGCCGGTGTCGCTGATCACCGCGGCCGCGGGACTGGTGCTCGCGGTGGTCGTCGCCCTCACCCGGCCGACGGTCAGCCGGCCGTTCGTCGCCGGCGCGTCATTCGAGGCCGGTGTCGACGCCCTCGCGGCGATGGTGGTGCCGACGGTGGCCGCGGTGACCCTGCTGGTGCTCGTCTTCGCCGCCGGCGAGGGCATCACCCCGCGGCCGCGCTTCCACGGACTGATGCTGCTGTTCTCTTCGTCGGTGGCGATCACCGCGACGGCCGCGACGCTGCCGACCCTGCT
This sequence comes from Nakamurella sp., assembly GCA_039916325.1. Classification (GTDB taxonomy): domain Bacteria; phylum Actinomycetota; class Actinomycetes; order Mycobacteriales; family Nakamurellaceae; genus Nakamurella. The sequence goes on from JBDSLP010000215.1 coordinate 34,082, forward strand.
GGTGGGCTGGGAGATCATGGGTGCCGCCTCCTACGCGTTGATCGGTTTCCACTGGCGCGACGAGGAGCGGGTGGACGCCGGGGTGACCGCTTTCCTCACCACCCGGACCGCTGACCTGGGGTTGTACCTGGCGGCGGCCGCGGCGTTGGCCGGTGGCGCCGGATTGAGCCTGGCCGCCCTGCCCGCTGCCTCGGCGGGCTGGCGCGACGTCGCGGCCGCCGGCATCCTGGTCGCCGCCGCCGGGAAAGCCGCCCAACTGCCGTTCTCGTTCTGGCTGTCCCGGGCGATGCTCGGCCCGAGCCCGGTGAGTGCGCTGCTGCACTCGGCGGCGATGGTGGCGATGGGCGGCTACCTACTGCTGCGGGTATCGCCGCTGTTGCACGCCACCGGTTGGGCCGCCCCGACGGTGGCCTGGCTGGGCGCCGCCACCGCCGTCCTGATGGGGGTGGTGGCGGTCGCCCAACGCGACCTCAAGCAGCTGCTGGCCGCGTCGACCGCGGCGCAGCTCGGGTTTGTGGTGATGGCGGCCGGGCTCGGCGCGGTGTCGGGCGGAGCTGATCAGCTGGTCGCCCACGCCGCGACCAAGGCCGCCCTGTTCCTGGCCGCTGGAGCCTGGTTGTCGGCCCTGGGGACCAAACGCCTGGCGTCGCTGCGAGGTGCGGCCCGCCGGTGGCCGCTGGTCGGTATCGCCGCCGGCGTCGCCGCTGTCGGGCTGGCCGGCATCCCACCGCTGGCCCTGTGGGCGGCCAAGGACGCGGTGCTGGCGGTGGCCAGAGAGGAGTCGTTCCCGCTGTACGTGGTCGGACTGATCGGGGCCGCCATGGCGGCCGCCTACTCGACGAAGATGCTGGTCGTCATCTGGCAGCAGCCGCCCGCGGATCCCGAGGCCGGCTACGACGACGACCGGTCCGGAACGCGGACCGTCGGGTGGGCGGAACGACTGCCGCTGGTGGTGCTGGCCGTAGCCGCGGTGGGCTTGGCGGTGCTCGCGCTGCCGCCGGTGTCCGCGGG
>JBDSLP010000216.1:0-7163 GCA_039916325.1 Nakamurella sp.
GGACCCGACGACGCGTTCCTCGTGGAGCGGGAGGTCGTCGGCGTGACAGCCGCCTGCGCGTTGCTGCGGCGCGCCGTCTTCGACGAGGTCGGCGGCCTCAGCCTGGACCTGCCCGTCAACTTCAACGACGTCGACCTGGGCCAGAAGGTCCTCACGGCGGGTCAGCGGGTGGTCTGGACGCCACACGCGCGGCTGCACCACTTCGAGTCCCGATCCCGGGTGGCACGGGTGGCCAGTGCCGAAATCAACACCCTCAACGACCGCTGGGGTGCCCGCCTGGTCACCGATCCGTTCTGGGGCTACCCGGACGTCGCTGCCGTGCCGGCCGAGGGCTCGGCGTGACGTCCGCCACCGAGGTGCTCAGGGTGGGGGTCGACGCGACCCCGATGCTGGGCTCCCGGACCGGGATCGGCCACTACACGGCGGCGCTGGTCCGCGGGCTGGCGGCCCGGGCCGACCTGGCGGTGACTGCGGTCCCGTTCACCGCCCGGGGCGGTGCGGCACCCACCGACCTGCCCGCGGGAGTGCGGTGGCGGCACCGGCCGCTACCCGCCCGGGGACTGCAGGAAGCCTGGGCCCGCACCGGATTCCCGCCGGTCGAGCTGCTCGCCGGCCGGGTCGACGTCTTCCACGGGACGAACTTCGTGCTGCCGCCCACCCGCCGGGCGGCCGGCGTGCTGACCGTCCATGACCTGGCCTTCCTGCGGTACCCGGAGCTGGTGGACACCGCGTCGCTGAGGTACCGGACCCTGGTGCCGCGGGGGATCCAACGTGCCGACGCGGTCCTCACCCCCAGTCGGGCGGTGGCCGATGAGCTGGTGGACACCTACCGGCTCCACCCGGACGCGGTGACCGTGACGCCGCTGGGGGTGGATCCGTCCTGGTTGGACATGGCCACCCCGACGCCGGCCGACCGGGCTCGCTGGGGGCTGCCGTCGAAGTACTTCCTGGCGGTGGGCACGCTGGAGCCGCGAAAGGGACTCGATGTGCTTGTGGCCGCCTACCGGATCCTGCTGCGGTCAGCGCCCCGGATCCCGCCGCTGGTCCTGGTGGGGGCGACCGGATGGGGCGCCGACCTGGATGTGTCCGACCTCGGGCCGGACCGGATCGTGCGGCCCGGCTACATCGCCTACCGCGACCTGCAGCGGGTGGTCGGCGGCGCGTCGGTGTTCGCCTTCCCGTCCCGGTACGAGGGCTTCGGGCTGCCGCCCCTGGAGGCGATGGCCTGTGGGATCCCGGTGGTGGCCAGCGACATCCCGACCTCCCGGGAGGTCCTCGGCGGGTTCGCCGCGCTGCCACCGGTGGGTGACCCGGAGGCGCTTGCCGCCGCCCTGCTGGCGGCCTGGGACGACCCTCCCGGCGCCGGGGAGGTCGTGGCCGCCCGGCGGCACGCGGCCACCTGGACCTGGCAGCGGTGCGTTGAGAACACGGTCGCGGCGTACCGACGGGTGGCGTCCTGACCGGGAGCGCCCACCGATTGCCATCCGGGCGCGCAGCAGGGAGGCTGGTCACGGACCTCGCGAGCCCTCGGTACTGTGCCGTAGCGAGCTCGCCGAGCCACCCGTTGCCCGATGGCGCGGGTGTTCCGCAGGTCCGGGCGACGGGCTCGGTCGACAGAAGGGGGTTGCACCGGTGACGGTTGTGGACGAGGGGAGCCTCGCCAGCACGACGACCGCCGGTGACGCCGCCGCGGTCGCGCGGGTGGCCGCGATCATCGTCACCGACGACGATCTCGGACCGTGGTGGGCCAGCCTGCTCTCACTGCAACGCGCCGGCGTCCAGGTGCTGGCCCTGGCCCGCTCGGATCGTGACACGCTGCTCCGTGGTCGCGACCTCGACGTCGAGGTGCGCGACTGGACGGCACACCACGCCTTCGACGTGGTGTCCAGACGCGGTCACGACGCGGTGCTGATGGTCACCGGCCCGGTGGTGGTACCGCCGGACGCCTTCGGCCCCGCGCTGGGCTTCCTCGACAGTGGCGCCCAGATCGCGTCGGTGTCGTTCGTATCCAACAACGCCGGTTACCTGAGCTTCCCCAACCGCAACAACCCGGTCGGTCTGCTCCCTGTCGGCCACGACGAGGTCAGCCTCACGGCCGGACTGCGCGCCTCGGCACGGCGGACCGGACCGGCCCCGATCGCGGTCCCCGCGGGGGCGGCCGTGCTGATCCCCGGCGTGGTCGCCCGCACCATGGGTGGTCTGGACGCCGCCATCGCCGACCTGGACACCGCTGTCCTGGAGTTCGGCCTGCGCGCCGTCTCCCGGGGTTTTCTGCACGTCCTGGACTCCACGACGTTCATCACCACGCCGGTGCCCTACGAATCGCGGGTGGACGTCCGCGACGACCACGAGGTCCGGGCCCGGCTGAACCGCAGCCACCCGTTCTTCCCGGCGCTGTACGACCTCGAGCGGGGGTCGGACCAGGTCCCGTTGGCCGATGTGCTCAACCTGCGCAAGTCCGAGCTGCTGGGTGTCGACGTCCTCATCGACGGCAGTTGCTTCGGACCGTTCGAGCAGGGCACGCAGGTGGCGGTGCTGGCCAGCATCCGGTCACTCACCGCCCACCCGCAGATCCGCCGGGTGATCGTCGCGATGCCGGAACCGACGTTGCCGCCGGCCTACACGCTGGCCGTGCTGCACCACCCGAAGGTGACGCTGTGCCGCTATGACGGCGGCGCGATTCCCGACGCCCCCCAGGTGGACGTCATCCACCGGCCCTACCAGCCACACGGTGCGTTGCCGCTCTCGCGCTGGCAGCAGGTCGGGCGTCGTCTGGTGGTCACCGTCCAGGACCTGATCGCCTACAACAACGGCCACTACCACCCCCATCACGCCGAATGGCTGGACTACCGCTCGGCGATGGCGCAGACCCTGCTCGAGCTCGACGCTGTCGTGACCATCTCGCGCGACACCGCCGACGCGGTGCACGACGCGGGGATCCTGCCCTTCGACGAGAAGTTGACGGTGGTGCCCAACGGCACCGATCACCTGGCCGCCATGCACGGCCGCTCGACGCCGCCGCCGGCGTTCCTGGGGCGGCTGTCTCTCGCGACCCGGTTCGCCCTGGTCCTGGGGACCAACTACGCCCACAAGAATCGCGACCTGGCCATCAGGGCCTGGCAGGAACTGCGTGAACGCGGTCACCAGTTGGAGCTGGTGATGGCCGGCGTGGTCGTCCCGGTCGGATCCACCCGCAACGAGGAGGCACTCGCCGCCTTCGACGGTCCGCAGCCCACGGTCCTGCCCGACGTGACCGACGCCGAGCGCAACTGGCTGCTGGAGCACGCCACGGTCGTGCTGTACCCGACGACCGCTGAGGGGTTCGGGCTGGTGCCGTTCGAGGCGGCCGAGTTCGGTACCCCCACCGTGTTCGTCGGGTTCGGTCCGTTGGCCGAGTTCCTCGACGGAGTCCCGGTGACGGCGACCGAATGGACCCCGGCCGCCTTCGCCGACGCCGTCGGCCGGATCGATCTGGATCCGTCGCTCGGCGCCGCCCAGGTGGCTGCCGTCAGGGCCGCCGCGGTCGCCCTGACCTGGGACGCCGCCGCCGACCGGCTGGTCGACGTCTACCTGGACGCATTGTCCCGACCGAGCGGGCGGGCCGGTTGATCCCCGCCGCGCCGGCTTCCCCGCGCCTTCCCCACGCCATCGCCCACCCTTCACAGAGAGCCCGCACATGACCAGCCAGGTATCGGACACGGCCCAGGACCTCACGGCCGCCATGGACACGGTCAACCTGACCCAGGCGCTGATCGACTTCGAGGTCGCCAACGCCCGCGTGATGGACCTGACCGCCCGGCTCACCCAGCTGAGCCAGGACCTCCTCGCCACCCGCTCCGAACTCGGACTGACCAAGTTGCGGGTCGCCGAGCTCGAGCCGGCCGCGGCCGAGCTCGCCGTGATCAAGGGATCGGCGGCCTACCGCGCGGTCCGCAAGCTCGGTGACCTCCGGGCGCGAGCGCAGAAGCGATGACGATCCCCCGGATCCTGCTGTGCATCACCGTCTACAACGGACGCAGGTTCGTGCCCCGCACGTTGCGGTCGGCCACCAACCTGCGGACCGACGGGGTCGAGTTGGACATCCTGGTACTGGACGACCACAGTCCGGAGCCGGGCTGGAGTGACGAGGTCGCGGCGCTCTGCGTCGAACTGGGAATCGGTTACTACTGCACGCCCCGGAATCTCGGCATTCCCCGCAACGTGAACCTCGGCCTCGCCCGCGGCGTCACCGGCGGCTACGACTACGTGATGATCTGCAACTCCGACATCATCCTGCCCAGCGGCGTGGTGCTCGGCCTGCTCGACTGCGTGCGCACCGACGACAAGATCGGGTCGGTCACCGCGTTGTCGAACAACGTCTCGCTGTACTCGGTGCCCAACAGCGATCCCGATGCCTACCTGGCCGATCAGGACATCGTCGACTGGGTCAACGCCGGCCTACTGGGGCACTACGGCACCAGCGTGATGGACATCCCCGCCGGAATCTCGTTCTGCATCATCATCCCGACCCCGGTAATCCGGGACATCGGCCTGATGGACCCGGTCTTCGGTCGCGGCTACTGCGAGGAGACCGACTTCACCCTGCGCAGCCTGCGCGCCGGATACCGCATCGGGCTGGCCCCCGGGGTGTTCACCTACCACCAGGGCGGCGGTTCCAACGTCGAGGCCGGTCTGGTGTCGCACGGCATGACCACGGTGCCGGCCAACGAGGCGATCATCGACCTGCGGTACCCGCAGTTCCGCAACCAGGTCTCGGCGTTCTACTCCTCCGGAATCATGCAGCAGATGCACGCCGACGTGATCGAGAAGATCATCCACGAAGGCGGACGGCAGTTCGGCTACCGCGTCGACATCGGCTGGGCGGCTCGCCGCGCCGCCGATCCGCGCCAGGTCACCGCCCAGGTGGTGCCGGAGGCCCGCCCGGAGATCAAACTGACGATGCTCGGCTTCGAACACGTCATCCCGCTGCGGCCGGGCGACGACGTGGCCGCCATCCTGCAGGCCTTCTTCGGACGGGCACCGGACTCGGTGTCGATCAACAACCTGGACGGCCGCAGCTTCCCGTGGACCGACCCCTCGGTGCCGATGGCCGACCGACTGTGTTACCCCGCGCGGGTCTGACGCACCGACCGCCGACAGGAATGGGATGACGATGTTCGCACGACGGTCCACCGCGGCCGGGCAGGGGCTGCCGCGTTCCACCACCGACACCTCGGCGGCCCACCGGGTTCCCACCCCGTACGCAGGTCCCGGCATCACCCAGGTGACGTCCGACGCCGGTCCGCTGTGGCTGGAGTCCGGGGACGGCGTGATGCTGCCGTATCTGGTCATCAACCGCACCTGGGAGCCGGAGGAGGGTGAGCTGCTGCGGAGCCTGGTGAAGCCCGGGGACGTCTTCGTCGACGTCGGTGCCAACGTGGGCTACTTCGTCCGGCTGATCGCCACCCACTGTGGGCCCGCCGCGGTACACGCCTTCGAGCCCCAGCCGACGTCGTCGACGCTGCTGGCGCTCAACAGTTGGGATCTGCCCGCTCCGGTGACCGTGTGGCCGCTGGCGTTGGCCGATGCCCCCGGGACCGTCGTCGTCAGCACGGCCGAGCACAACGTGGGGGACACCCGGGTCAGCGCCCCCCGCGCCGACGCGGTGACCGCCTCCACCGCGGTGGCCGCGGTGGCCAGGATGGACGACCTGCTGACCGGTCGGGTCGACGTCGTCAAGATCGACGTGCAGGGCTACGAATCCGAGGTGATCCGCGGGATGACCCGGATCGCCGCGGAAAACCCGCGGATCGTGGTGGTCGTGGAGTTCTGGCCGGCTGCCCTGCGTGAACGAGGCCTGTCGCCGGAAGCGGTGCTCGCCGAGTACCGAGCGGCGGGATACCTGGTGTCCCTGCTGCGTGGCAGCGCACCGGTCGAGGCCGAGACCACCGAGATCATGCACTTCTGCGACACCGCCGGCCCCGACGGGCAGGCGAACCTGGTGCTGCGCCGCGCCTGACCGCGGGCGTCACCCGCCGCCGTCGTCGGTGCCACCGACCGTCGAGGCAGTCCGCCAAGAACCCGAGCCGTCCTGAGGAGTTCGATCGCATGACCGAGGCATCCGCCGCCACCCCTTCCGCCGATCGGGTCGCCCTGGTGACCGGAGGCGCCGGTTTCATCGGCAGCGCCCTCTCCCACCGCCTTGTCGCACAGGGCTTCCGGGTGGTCGCGGTCGACAGCCTGCACCCGCAGATCCACCCGAGCGGAGAGCGCCCCGTCGAGCTGCACCCCGACGTCGAGCTGGTGCGGGGCGACGTCACCGACAGTCAGGTCTGGGACGACGTGCTGGACCGGTACGCCCCGGAGCTCATCGTGCACCTCGCCGCCGAGACCGGCACCGGCCAGTCGCTGGACCAGGCGACCCGGCACGGTCAGGTCAACGTCGTCGGGACCACCGTGATGACCGATGCCCTGTTGCGGCACTCCCGCATCCCACGACAGATCGTGCTGGCCTCGTCCCGCGCCGTCTACGGCGAGGGGCAGTGGGAGACCGAGGCCGGTGAGGTCTTCTACCCCGCGCCGCGAGGTCACGAGCAGCTGGAACGCGCGGCGTGGGACTGTACGCCGGTCGACGGAACGCGCAGCCACGGCGTCCCGAGCCGCGCGGATGTCACCGTCCCGCACCCCACCAGCATCTACGGGGCCACCAAGCTCGCTCAGGAGCACATCCTGCGCAGCTGGGGCCTGGCCACCGGATCGGCGCTGTCGGTCCTGCGTCTGCAGAACGTCTACGGCCCGGGCCAGTCGCTGACCAACTCCTACACCGGCATCGTGGTGCTCTTCACCCGGCTGGCCGAGGCGGGCACGTCGATCCCGCTGTACGAGGACGGCGCCGTGGTCCGCGACTTCGTCTACATCGACGACGTCGCCGACGCCCTGGCTGCGGCCGCGGCCCAGCCGCCGGCCGGCGGGTTCCGGCAACTGGACGTCGGCCTCGGCGTGACCGCCACCATCGCCGACCTGGCCGGTGCCGTCGCCGCGGCGGCCGGTGCGCCGGCGCCGACCGTCACCGGCGCCTTCCGCGACGGCGATGTCCGCTACGCCACCTGCGACGTCACCGCCACCGGCGCCGACCTCGGGTGGTCCCCGCAGTGGGATCTGCCACGCGGGCTCGGGGCCCTCCG